>CAZWWC010000642.1:0-1506 GCA_964637625.1 uncultured Planctomycetaceae bacterium | reverse complement strand
GCAGCGAGGTTCAGGGACGCCGCAAGGTCAAAGGCAAGATCGTCTGGGGGTATCACGTTAAGGACTACCTGGGTACGGTCTCTCTCATACGAATGCCCAAGGAAGAAGCCCTCGATCGGCACACCAGAACCGTGCTTGCCAATAACCGCCTCACCACGGCACAGCGAGCCCTGGCCAAGCCGCGCAAGGACGCCCCGCTCCGCCCGGTGCCCGAACGGATCGGCGAGCCCTCCGTCTTTAAGCACGTGCTGTACATCATCAAGGAGAACCGCACATACGATCAGGTCTTCGGCGACATGCCGCAGGGCGAGGGTGACCCCGACCTGTGCATCTTCGGCGAAGAAATAACCCCCAATCATCACAAACTCGCACGTGAATTCGTCCTGTTGGACAACTTCTATTGCAGCGGAGTATTGAGCGCCGACGGTCACCAGTGGACCAACGAGGCCTACGCCACCGACTACATCGAGAAGTCGTTTGGCGGCTGGCCGCGGAGCTACCCTTACTGGGGTGGCGATGCGATGGCCTACGCCGCCGGCGGATTCATCTGGGACAATGCCCTGGCCCACGCAAAGACGTTGCGGGTCTACGGCGAGTTCGTCAAGGCCACGGTCTGCTGGAAAGACCCGGCGCGCAAAGGCCGGCCGAGTTTCACACAGTGCTACCGCGACTATCGCGAAGGGACCGGGAGAATCGAGATTAAGGCGACGGC
This sequence comes from uncultured Planctomycetaceae bacterium, assembly GCA_964637625.1. Taxonomy (GTDB): domain Bacteria; phylum Planctomycetota; class Planctomycetia; order Pirellulales; family Thermoguttaceae; genus UBA11386. Next base: position 794 of record CAZWWC010000642.1, on the reverse strand, counting down.
CTCGATCAAGACCCTGGAACCCCATATTTGCCCCACGGCCATCGGCTTTCCCGGCATTGTCTCCGACCAGCATCGTGCCGATCAGTTCATCCGTGAGTTGAAGGAGTTCGAAAAGAAGGGTGAACTGCCGAACCTGATGATCATGCTCTTGCCGAACGATCACACCGCGGGCACCCGGCCGGGCATGCCCACGCCTGCCGCGATGGTGGCCGACAACGACCTGGCGCTGGGTCGAATCGTCGAGGCGATAAGCCGCAGCAAATTCTGGGCCGAGACTTGCATCTTCGTTGTCGAAGACGATCCGCAGGCCGGGTTCGACCACATCGACGGACATCGGACCGTGGCGCTGGTCGCGAGCGCCTACACGCGACGGCATTTCGTCGACAGCACCAATTACAACCAAACCAGCATGGTCCGCACCGTCGAGCAGATTCTGGGTCTGCCGCCGATGAACCAGCTCGACGGCTCGGCCACGCCGATGGCAAGCTGCTTCACCGATCGGCCCAACCTTCAACCGTATGCGGCGGCGAAGAACAACATCCCGCTCGATCAAATGAATCGAAGGCTCTCGGACATCAAAGATCCGCGCGAGCGGCACTGGGCCGAGGTCTCGCTCAGCCTGCCGCTGGACGACGTCGACGAGGCCGACGAAGACACGCTCAACCGAATCCTCTGGCACGCCCAAACCGGCCGCGACGACACGTATCCCGCCTGGGCGGTCATCAATCCGCCCGACGAGGATTATTGATGGCGGCATTTCAAATGATCTGGCCGCGATGTTACAATAGCCACCG
>CAZWWC010000641.1:0-1528 GCA_964637625.1 uncultured Planctomycetaceae bacterium | reverse complement strand
GTAGGTCAGGCTTTGCCTGACAGCAAAGAACAACTGATCCAAGGTCGTCAGGCACAGCCTGACCTACGGATCCTTGAAAGGACCGGCGGCGATGAACGCATTGCCCTCCAAGCCGTCCTCGGGCGGGTCGACCTCCCAGACGGCGCCCTCGGGGCCGAAGGTCGCCGCGGCGGTCGAGCGGGCCCGGCCGGGCGATCAACCGGCCGTCTTGCAGTTTCTCTGCGGCACTTGCCCAAGCTGGTCGTCCGGCCGTCTGAAAGACTCGCTGGACGATCCCCTCCACGAACCGCCCGATCGGCTCTTGATCAAGGCGGGCTCGCGGATCATCGCCCATGCCCACACCACCCGGCGCGTGATGCAGTTCGGCGCGATTCGTCTTCCGGTCGGCGAGCTGCAATGGGTGCTCGTCGCGCCCGAGTTCCGCCGGCAAGGACTCGGCAAAAAACTGCTCGAGGCGGCCGCGCGGCACATGTCGCATGACGGCTCACTCCTCGGGCTGGCTCGCAGCTCGGCGGCCGGTTTCTTCCAGAAGCTGGGTTGGGGATCGGTGGGCGTCGATCATCGCTCCACGATCCATACGCGGCGGCTGCTCTCCGAGATGCACACCCAGGGACTCATTCCGGAAAAACGGCGAACCCGGCTCAGCGTGCGTCCTTGGCGGCGTGTCGAAATACCGGCGGTTGAGCGAATCTACAATCGCAATCTGCCCGGCACGTTCGGTCCCATGCGGCGCACGGCCGCCACCTGGCAGTGGATCGTCGGCGGCGAGGCGTGCGAGCAACTCTACGTGGCCACCGCCGGCCCGCAGGTCCTCGAAATCGACGAAGCCCGGACCGAAGTCGTCGCCTACGCGGCGGTGCGCCGGGGGCGCATCCTCGAATTGCTGACCGCGCCGGGACGTCGCGCGGCCGCGCTGCCCTTGCTGGCCCGGTTGGGTCGCGAGGCGATAGAACGGGACTGCTCCGAGGTCGCGCTTTATGCTTCGCCGGTCGATCAGCTCCACGGGCTGTTTCGACTGGCCGGCGGGCAAACCGAAGACCGGCAACCCGACGGCGGCCAGATCCTCATGGCCCTGGTGTTGGCCCCGGCCAAGCTTCTGCGGCAGGTCGGGCCCGAGCTTCTCCGCCGCGCGGAAGCGGCCGGGCTGGAACTGCCGTTACCATGGAGCCTGACGCTCGATCGGCGCAGCTATCTGGTCACGCTCGACGCCCGCGGCGCGACCGTCACGGCCGGCCGGCACCCCGAAAACCGGCTTCGCCTGGCCGGCCACGAGTTGGCGCCGCTGGTGCTAGGGCAAATTGACTGGCACAGCGCACGGCAAAGCGGCCGTCTGATCGTCTCGGGCGAGCGGATGGAGCAGGCCGGTCCGATCCTGTTTCCCCAATTCCCCTTCTGGTGTCCTCCGCTGGACAGTGCCGCGGCGTTGATGTGACGCGCCATGCATGCACCGTCAGACACAGCCTGACCTACTAGTGGTCCGTCTATCGTTCAATGTCAGATATGAGTTGGGTGCCACTGGCGTCTCGCC
>CAZWWC010000640.1:0-1529 GCA_964637625.1 uncultured Planctomycetaceae bacterium | reverse complement strand
GCGGACAAGCCGCCCATGGCACCCGGAGGATAATTAACAATGCAGCCATCAATAGCTTCTTTCTAATCGACGCTGGCCGATTCGTGGCCAGCCGTTGAGCTACGCGACGTGTTCTGCCCGCCCCTTCCCGAACGCCGTGCAGGCACGGCGCCTAAAAGCGGAACGCCGTGTCCCGGCGCGCCGGGGGTGCCTAAGCAGGCATTTTACAAGCCGTTATTCTGGTTTCCCCCTAGCGACCCGTAAAGCCTGGGAACCCTCTCACTTCCGAGGCACTGCATAGGGATGGACTGAGCCGCCGGGGCCCATTCGGGGTGATTGAACAACGGATTGATTGGAACACTCGAGAGGGTCACACCCACGACACGCCGGATACTCCGGCACCCCTATCGGGAGCAAAACCGGGAAGTTGTTGGGGGTCGAGAAAGTAGCGGACGCGTAAGTCGACAGAGCCCCTCTTCAGCGCCGGTATCCCGTTGCGCACCCTGCAGGTTACTGCTTGTGCGACGCTCGATACTAATTGGCCGGTTCCGAAGAGAAAGCGCCTATCCCGCATCGTTTCGAGGTACACGGGGCCCGGCTTGCTTGCCGACGGGCAATAAGCTGGCCAGCACCCCGGCGACGATGCCCGCTACGAGCGAGCCCGGCATGATCCAGAGAAAACTCAGACGTACTGGCAAATGATCGGCGCAGAAAGCGATGTCGATCGCCGTCAGCACACTGTATACCGTCGCACACACTGCGCCGAACGGCGTTGCCCGGCGCACGAACATGGCCAGGAAAAACAGGACAAACAGCGGCGCCACCAGAAGGTTGACCACTTTGTTGGCCATCTCCAGCAAATTGCCTTCCACACAGCCGATCAAAAAAGTAAGACCGTAGACAACAACCCCGATGCCACAAGCCAAGGCCTTGGCCAGCCCAAGGCGTTCTTTCTCCGATCGCAGCCGGTGGCTGAACCGTTCAGCAAAATCGACGGTGATCACCGAGCAGGGAGAGTTCACCCCGGAGGAGAGGCTCGACATGGTTGCCGCCAGCAGCCCGGCGACCACCAACCCACGAAGCCCGGTTGGCATGCCGATCAAGATGAACCGCGGAAACAACTGATCAGCCGCCGAGGTCACCGTTTGTCCGGCGCCGAGCATCTCGGGCTTGGCTAGGAAGTAGGCCAGCAGGGCGAACCCGACAAACGCCAACACCAGGGTAACCACCGCGTTGACGCCAACCGACACGGCGAACATCCGGCGCGCGGACTTCACGTCGCGCGTGGCCAGGTATCGTTGGATCGCCATCTGATCCGATCCGGCGGTACAGACGTTCCAGATCAGCATGGCCAGGGCGGCGGACATGAACGTGACCCGTGCATTGGGATCGAACCCCAACGTGGGTGCGTCCCAATTGTCGGCCCACTCGTGAGGCCACCAGGCTGTGGCGTTTCCCAGTTCACCGCTAATCAAGAGAACCGTCAGCAGCGCGCCCCCGAAGAGGATGCACGTTTGCACCACGTCGGTCAACACGACGGCGCGCAAGCC
>CAZWWC010000639.1:0-1529 GCA_964637625.1 uncultured Planctomycetaceae bacterium | reverse complement strand
AAGAGGTACGGCAATGAAACACCTGAACATCGAGCAGAAACGGCCCAGAATCGCCGTGTTCGACTTCACCGGATGCGAAGGTTGCCAACTGCAATTGGCCAACAAGGAGGAGACCCTGGGCGCTTTTCTCGATGCCATTGAGGTCGTCCGTTTTCGCGAGGTCTCCTCCGCCGAGGGCGACGATTACGAGGTGGCCCTGATCGACGGCGCCATCAGCCGAGCCGACGAAGTCGAACGCCTCAAGGCGATCCGCGGGCAAGCGAAGATGCTCGTTGCGATGGGTAGTTGTGCCTGCTTCGGCGGCGTCAACAAACTGAAAAACGCGTACGATCTCGACGAAGCCAATCGCGAAGTCTACGGCGACTGCCCGAAGGAGACCATGCCGACGATGGCCGTCAAGGACGTCGTTCCGGTGGATCTGGAGGTGCCCGGCTGTCCGGTGTCGAAGGACGAGATGGAGCGGGTCGTGCAACACCTGGTCTGGGATTTGCCCCTGCCGTCGTATGCCTATCCGGTTTGCCTCGAGTGCAAACAGCGTTACACGGTCTGCCGGTTCGACCTGGGCGAGCTTTGCCTGGGCCCGATTACCCGGGCCGGCTGCGGCGCGCCGTGTCCGGCCGGCGGGCTGGGTTGCTGGGGCTGTCGGGGCCCGGCGGAGAGCCCCAACTACGACGAGTTCTTCGCACTGGCTAAAGAAAAAGGCTTCACCGAGGACGAGATCAAGGACCGTCTCGGTTTCTTCGGTGGTTTCGAGGACGTGCCATGACAAGCTCCGGCAAGACGACAAAGAAAATCAATCTTAACGTCGACGTCCACCACCTGACGCGCGTGGAAGGCCACGGTAATATCAAGGTGCACGTGACGGATGGGAAACTCACCGAGGCCCGATGGGACGTCGTCGAGACCCCGCGCTTCTTCGAGGTGATGCTCAAAGGCAAGCATTACACGACGGCAGGCATCCTCACGGCGCGCATCTGCGGGATCTGCTCGATCGGCCACTGTCTGGCCAGCGTGCGAGCCACCGAAAACGCCTTTGGCATCACCATTCCCGAGACCGCCGCCAAATTGCGCCTGCTGGCCAAGCACGGCGAGACGCTGCAAAGCCACACGCTTCACCTGTTCTTCCTGGCCGCGCCCGATTTCCTCGGACTCACTAGCGCGATCCCCTTGAAGGATCTCAATCCCGAAGTCTTTGGAGTGGCGGCGCGGCTGAAAGGATTGGCCAACCGCCTTTGCGACGTCGTGGCCGGCCGCACGACGCATCCCGTCTCGATCCAGGTCGGGGGCATGGCCAAAATGCCGGACCAGTACGCGCTGCAGGAATTGAAAGCCCAGTGCGAGCGGGCCGTCGACGACCTGGCGGCGACCGTTGAGTTCTTCCGCACGCTGGAGATCCCCGATTTCCAGCGCGAGACCGAATTCGTCTCGCTCAAGGGCGAGCGGGATTACCCGTTTATCGGCGGACGCTTGCTCTCGACCGACGGCGTCGAGCGGCCCGAGTCCGACTATCGGGCCATGACCAACGAGTA
>CAZWWC010000638.1:0-1531 GCA_964637625.1 uncultured Planctomycetaceae bacterium | reverse complement strand
AAGATGATCGAGGTGATGGCCCAGGTCGAGCGGGACCTGAAAGCCGGTCGATACCAAAACGCCCTGCGCAGGCGAAACGTCCTGGCCGAAGGCCTCGGCAATGTGAAACAGTACCTCGAAGGCCAGGTCGAACTTCGACGGGACACCACCGTGAACCTGCCGGCCGGGGTCCAAAAGGACATTCTCGGCGGCATGCAGGATCCTTCGCCGGCCGGCTGGGAAGCGCTCAACCGGCAATACTACGAGCGGCTCTCCAAGGGAAACGCAAAGAAATGACGGGAATGCTCAATGGGTGCCTGGGCCACAGCGCAGCGCTGGCCCAGAGCGGTGGTTCTCCAGGGCTGCTAGCCGCGGGCGGAAGCCCGCGGTCACGACGATTCATTGCTCGTGTCCTTTGTCCCGCTATACATTCTCTCAAGACCGTCTGTGGCGTCCTCATCACGACTCTCTCCGTCCTCCTGCCGAGCGCTGCGGCCCAGCCGCCCGAGAAGAAGGTCGTCATCCCCTTCGACTTCGTCTCGAAGTTTGACCAGGGCCACTACGGCCGCAAGATCGGCCAGATGATCTGGAAGAAGCTCGAAAGGGAAGGGGGGTTCATCATCCCCGAAACCATGGCCGACGTCCGCGATACGGTCGCCGCAGGCAACCTACGACTTGCACCCGATACGCCGCTGGACGAAGTCGCACGAATCGTCCGCGACGACTTCGATGCCCAGATCGCCATCTGGGGAAGCGTCGAGCGCGTGGCCGGCCACCGGTGGGACGTCTACGATCTGAAGATCCGTTGCGTCGATTTCTCGACCAGGCCGAAACCGACGGTCATCTACTCGATCGACGCACGCACGAAGACCGTCAGTGAGATTCCACATCGGTACGTGAAGCAATTGCTCGATAAGCTCTATGGCCGAAAGCCCGGCGCTTTGCCACCGACCAATAAATCCGTTGAAGAAAACTGGCGCAAGAATCCCAATCTCGTCACCGGCGGAGACTTTGAAAAGGCCGCCGCCGGCGTGCCCCACGGTTGGGACTCGCGCGCCGGGCAGAAGCGCGAGCCGCTGGGCCGCCTGGTCCGGCGGGTGCCCGAGCCCGGCAACCCCGCCAATCACGTCATCCGTCTGGCCTTCGACAAGCCGCTGGGCGACAGTTTTGGCGTGATGTACTACAGCGACTTCTTCCCCGTCGACGAGGGCGCAACCTACCGCTTTCAATGCCGATGGCGAACCGACGGTCCGGCGGCCAAGGTCTTCATCAAGTGCTATGACCAGACCGATTCCAGCTACCGCCGCGGGCGTTCGGTCGACGAAACGGCCCCCGCCCGGCGCGGCTACGTTCCCCAACAGTCACAACGCCGCGAGTGTTATCGCTCGCAGCAGAATCTTAAGGGCCCCAGGAACACGTGGAACACGCAGACCGAGGATTTCACGCCACGCCACACGAAGTACACGCCTCGCTGGGGTCGGGTCATGCTCTACGGCTACCTGGGCGCGGGCAGCGTCGAGTTCGACGACGTCGTCGTCAAACAAATCATCCC
>CAZWWC010000637.1:0-1537 GCA_964637625.1 uncultured Planctomycetaceae bacterium | reverse complement strand
GCCGGTTGAAAATGGTGAAGCGCACTCCGCAAAATCATCAGTGCTACCCGATTCATACACTGCATAACGTGCTGTACAACTCCATCGTCCGCTCCGCCGTGCGACGGATGTCGTAGTCGCGATGGACCGTCTGGTGGGCCTGCTGCCCGCAGCGACAGGCCAGTGTCGGGTCTTCGACCAGTTGTTTCAGCGCGGCGGCCAGTTGGGTCGGCCGGTTCGGCTCGTAGAGCAACCCGCCGCCTGTCTCAGCCACCAGTTCCGAGAACACACCATGGTCGGGCACTGCGGCCGGCGTGCCGTTGGCCCAGCCTTCCAGGACCGCTAGCCCTGTACTCTGCGGTCGGGTGGCCGGAATGCTCAGCACGTCGAGCGACTGGAGAAAGGCGATTTTTCCCTCCCGATCAAGCTCGCCCACGTACTCAAACCCATCGGTCATGCCCCGGCGGTTTAGCTGCCGGAGGATTTGTCGGAAATAGGCCCGATCGCCGCGACCCAAATAGCCGGCCGCCCGCAGGCGAATCGGCGGCAGCGCCGGCTCTCTGAGTAGCAAACCAAAGGCCTCTGCGAGCTGATGCAGCCCTTTGGTCGGGCAGATTCGCGACAGGTAGCCGATCGCGATCGGCTCTTCGGCCGACGGCACGCGTTGCGCCTTGGGCTCGGTGGCGTGGCCCTCCAGATTCAGCCCCCGCCGGATCACCGTGATCCGCTCCGGCGCCACGTCGAGATACTCGGCCATGAACTCGGCATAGTAACCGCTCGGAGCGACCAATGCAGCCAACTCGGCACATCGGGTGCGCAACTCGTCACGTGCTTCGGTGCGGAACGGTTCGGGCAGTTCTTCCACAAACGAGTCCTCGCCCGAGAGCGTGCAGACGACCGGCACGTCGAGCCGCTCGGCAAGTGTGCTTGCCACGCCGACAAGCAGGGCCGTCGAAAGGTGCACCACCTCGGGCTGGACTTCTTCGGCAAGCCAGTCGGCCAGCTTGTCGAGTTCCTTTTGCTGGCGTCCCTGTTGGCCGCGGAGCATCGAAACGGCAAGCGGGCCGAGTCGCTCGGGCCGAGTCTGTCCGCCCAGCCGACGCAGCAGGCCCGGGCGATCGAGAAGCCAATCGAGAAAACCGGGCGTGCGCCGAAACAGGGCCGACCGCTGCTGCAAGTAGACGTTGAGCCCACCGAATACGACCCGATCCGTGCTTACGTTTTCTTCATCGGTCCGTAGCGGCGTGTAGGCGGGCACCAGCAGGACGTCTTGGCCGGCCTCGCCGAGCGCCCTGGCCAGCGCAGCGCCCGAGAGACAACTCCCACAGTACATCCCCCCAGCACCGGCAACAAGGTGAACGATTCTCATAACAACATCGGGCAAGGTGAAACCGCTATACCGCGATGAAAACGTCGAGCTCACCTCGACGGTCAACTCCGCCTGCTGCCTGCTGCCTACTGAAGCGGTCGGACGACCGACACCTTGCGCCAATAATCCTCGAACGTTTCGAGCGAGTTGACGCCGCCGCCCAGGCCGCTCTGATTCACTCCACTGAAG
>CAZWWC010000636.1:0-1547 GCA_964637625.1 uncultured Planctomycetaceae bacterium | reverse complement strand
ATCCTTTTTAGAGAAGGGGACTCGCCATGCATAGAAACATGCGAGTGGTTGCGGCTGCGCTTCTGATCACGGCCATCGGCGCCGCCTGTCTGTGGGCCCAGGGAAAACCAGACGATCCGTTCGGCCCTTCGCCGCCGGATGGACAGAAGTCGCCTCGGGCCACACCGACGCACAAGGTCGTGAAACTGCCGGCCAAGCAGCGGCTCCCCGCCCGGCGGTCGCCTACCGAGGCCGAGCAACGCATCGAACGGGCCCTGGCCGGAAAAACCAAGATGCAATTCAACGAGAACACGCTGGGCGAAGTCGTCGAATACTTGAAGGATCGGCATGCGATCAACATCTGGCTCGACAAGAAGGCGCTCGAGGAGTTCGACCTGGGCTCGGACACGTCGGTTACCTTTGCCGTGAACGGCATCTCGTTGCGAAGCGCTTTGGAGCTCATGCTCCGAGATTTCGACCTGACCTACACGATCCGCGATGAAGTCCTGCTGATCACGACACAAGAGGCCGAGGAAGAGTACCGCACCATGCGGGTCTACGACGTCGTCGACCTGGTCACGTATCGAGACGAGAAGGGTGAGCCCTACACGGACTACGATCCCCTTGTTCACACGCTCACCACGTCCATCGAGCCGGACTCCTGGCAGCAGGCGGGTGGCAACGGCACCATTGTCGGCGAGGATTTCAACACGGCCAAGATACTGGTCGTCACGCAAACCTATCATATCCATCGCCGCATCGGCGAGCTTCTGGCTGCGATCCGCATGGTAACGGACGGGACGCCCGGCGACGGCCGGCCGCCGCTGAGACCTCGCCCGAAGAACAGGGGCCTGCATGGCATGGGCGGCATGGGCGGTGGCATGGGCGGCATGGGCGGTGGCATGGGCGGCATGGGCGGTGGCAGGGGCGGCATGGGCGGCATGGGCGGCGGAATGTGGTAAGGGTCGTAGACCCTTGCTGGACAAAACGCGCATCGGCGGCTATGGTACGTTCCCGAGGCGGCTTCTCCATCTGCAAGGACAAGCCGCGGGAGCACCACGGCCATGGCCAACCGCGACAACCACTACGAAGCGGCGTTCGAGGCCTACCTCCGTAGCCGGCAAGTGCCCTACGTCGCCGTGGACGAGGCCAAGCGGAGCCTCGCGTCCGATGGCCGGTCCATCAAGAACCTCGATTTCATCGTCGCCTCGGCCAGCGGAGTCTCGTGGTTGGTCGACGTCAAGGGACGTCGTTTCCCCAGCGGTGAAGACCAACACTATTACTGGAAGAACTGGTCGACCAGCGACGATGTGGAGAGTCTCCGGCGGTGGGAAGCCTTGTTCGGAGAACAGTTCGTCGGCCTGTTCGTCTTCGCCTACAACATCGTGGGCGATCGCGCGCCGCTGTCGGCCGAGCGGCTCTTCGAGTTTCGCGGGGCCCTTTACGGATTCGTGGCCGTTCGGCTGGCCGACTATGCCTCCGCCGCGCGGCCCATCTCGCCGGCCTGGGACACGGTGGCCGTGCCGACCGCCGAGTTCCGCCGGCTGGCACGGCCGGTGGACGATTTT
>CAZWWC010000635.1:0-1554 GCA_964637625.1 uncultured Planctomycetaceae bacterium | reverse complement strand
CCTTCAGCAGGTCGTTGGGGACGTAGGCTTTGCGGACGGTGATGGAATAGATGTGCTCGTCGAACCACTCATCATACAGCGTCCAGAAACCCTTGGCACCTCGGTCCTTGCCCCAACTGTTCTCCACCAGCCACTTAACCGGCTTGTCATTCTGCATGTCCACGCCGATGAAGACCATGCAATGGTTGGCCACGGCGCCCCGGGTCAGCAGACGATCCGCCTTGCTCTGCCTCAGGTCGACGCCATAGATCGCGCCGTAGTCGAACAGATCGACCTGCATGATCCCGTCGGCCCGATCCATGTCGTTGTTCGCGTCGGCCCCGAAGCAGACGCGATCGTCGGCCAGAACGGATTTGACGGCCAGTTGCTTGAGGGTTTCGATCGGAGCATTGACGTAGTGGAACTCCGGTGTGCCAAAGAGGTTGCGGATCCGTCGAAGCCGGTAGTGCTTCCCGTAGGGATGCGTCGGATCGTGGCAGAGCGTGACGTACTGGCCGAGATCCACACCGACGCACTGCTCGTAGAAGCTCCGTGGCGTGTACTTCTTCAGCTCGCCGACCTTGTCGTCCTTGTCGACGTAGCGGTAGGTGAACTCGGCCGGCGGCCGGCCGTAGTTGAGAACGAGAATGCGGTAGATCTCGGCCAACATCTTTTCCTTCGCCGCGCGAAGCTCGCCGGTCGACTTCTTCTCGGCGGCCAGGGCTCGAAGCGTCGCCGCGTCGATCCGCAACTTGCGCTCGAGGACCACGTTCATGACTTTCGTGTTCTGCGAGTTGAAGGTCTCCGGCATGACCGATTTCGGAACGACGCCGTGCTTCTCGACCAGGGCGACGACGTACTCCCAGTATCCACCGTCGGTGATGGGATCCTTCAAGAAAAAGTCGAGCTCGCGGTCGAACGGCTTTCGATCGCTCATGGCGATCATGTCTTCCAGGAACGTATTGGCCTTCTCCAGCTTGTCCCAGAAGGCCAGGTAGCCCTCGGAAAACTCGAAATTCTTGAGCTTGTGCTTCTCAATGACCACGGGCCGCAAAACGTTCAAGCCGGCAAACAGCCAACAGCGGCCGCTGGCCCGCTGGTTGGTCATTCCCTTGGTCTTGATCTTGTGGCTGAAGACGGCGTTGTGTCCCTGCACGATACTCCGGTTCAACACGAGCAATTTCGGATCGTTGCCGGTCAGGGCGTTTTGCATGGCGCGGGTGGGCGGGTCCATCTTCAGCGATGCGCGCAGGCGATTGGCCAACTCGGGCGTAAGGCTGCCGTCGTCGGCCGACAGAGGTGCGGCCGCCATGATCCAAGCAAGCAACATCCAGCCGATAAGGGTCCACATGGCGTTCGATTTCACGAGGTGTCCTCCCGAGAAAAGGGTGACTTCATTGAGCGGCCAATCCACGTCGCCGATTGCGTCGGTGAGTCGACCGGCTGCGCTGAAACGTCTTTCATGAAGGTGTGAAAAAGCCGGGCGAGGCACGGCCTGTGACGCGGCAGGTATACTAAGCTCAGTAGTTCCAAATTCGGTTGAGAACTCGCATTGTCATCCTGAGCGAAGCGAAG
>CAZWWC010000634.1:0-1558 GCA_964637625.1 uncultured Planctomycetaceae bacterium | reverse complement strand
CCATGCCAAGCACGAAGAGCGCCAAAAAACGCCTCCGCCAGAACGTCGCGCGGAGGGAACACAACCTCTCGATCAAACGGGCGATGCGCTCGCAGATCCGCAAGGTCCGCGAAGCGGTCAACGCCGGCGACGCCGAAGCGGCCGACACCGAGTTCCGGCTGGCCGCCAGGGACCTCGATCGGGCCGGCGCCCGGAATATCATCCACCCCAACGCGGCCGCCCGAATCAAGTCCCGCCTCTCCGCCCGAATCAAGGCGCTCAAAGAGGGCTAGCCTTGCTCTGTAGAAAACCTTCGAGAAGGGTGGCTGGGGCATAGCGCAGCGGTGCCCCAGGACCTCAGAAACCGGGACTTTTCCGGTCCCGATCCATCGGGAGGACTCAGACCCGGGCACCTGCGCGCTTCTTCCAAACGCCGTACAGGCACGGCGGCTAAATTCAGTCGTCCCAAGTTCTGTTATTGATGTTTGCATGGCTATTGAACGGTTGGCCATGGCCGAACTGCCTTGAAAGCCGGGCTTCCGTTGGTCGCCCTGGGTTCATTAGCCATGCAAGGGCTAATAAGACCTGGCATCGTCACTGCTGAGCGCGACGAAGAATCTCCTTGGACAATCGAGATCCTTCGCTGCGCTCAGGATGACCTACTGCGGTGTCAGCCAGCCACACTTGGGACTACTGAACTTGCCTTTCTCGCGGGTCTTCAGAATTCGACGTCCGCCGCGTCGAAGACCGGGCCGTCGACGCACGTGCGCCGATAGTCCCAGTTGCCCTGGGCGTCGCGGATCTTGGCCACGCAACTGAAGCAGATGCCGATGCCGCAGGCCATCGGCTGCTCGAGTGAGACCTGGCAAGGCACGTTCAACTCTTGGGCAATCCGGGCCGTGGCGGCCATCATCGGCTCGGGCCCGCAGCAGACGATCCGGCACGGCGACGCCGATCCTTCAACCACCGGGCGGATCAGATCGGTCACCAGCCCGGCATGGCCCTGCGAGCCGTCATCGGTCGCCAGGCAGACTTCGACGCCGGCCTGACGGAAATCGTCCACACAGGCGAGGCTCGCCTTGGTGCGGACACCGTAACAGAAAGTGACTTGCTTGGCCTTAGGCACCGAGCGCGGTGGGTCGCCGTAGGCCCGCCGGCCGAGATACTCCCGAGCCAGTGTGAGGAAGGGCGTCTGGCCGATGCCGCCGGCCACCATGACCAGATGATCCGTTGCCAGCGGCGGGAATCCGTTGCCAAGCGGTCCCCAGACTTCGAGCAGGGCGCCGGCGGCCAACTGGGCCAACTGCCCGGTCATGTGGCCCACCCTCACGTAGACGACGTCCAACAGGGCCGGCTCGCCCTGCTCGTCGAGGACATCGTAGACGGCCATCGGCCGGCCCAACAGCGGATCGAGCACGCCGGGCAGGCGGAGCATGACGAACTGGCCCGGCACGACCCGTCGGGCAATCTCCGGCGCGCGAAACCGGACGCGGTAGGTGTCCTTGGCGATTTCGACGTTTTCGGCGAGGACGACCGTGCCTTGCCACGGGCGGTCGGCGTAGGCGGGCGTTGTCGAGGA
>CAZWWC010000633.1:0-1570 GCA_964637625.1 uncultured Planctomycetaceae bacterium | reverse complement strand
GGAGAGATAAAGGGGACACCCTACTTCTTCTCTTACGGATGAGGTTTGAAGAAAGTAGAGTTTGTTCGTACCTAGCCGTCGAGTCGCCCCAGGGCCTCCTTCAACAGGGCCGCCGACGCCGAAAGGGACTCGAATTCGTCCTTGGGCAATCGGCTCTCGATGATTTTCTCCACGCCGCCGGCAGAGACGATGCACGGCACGCTCAGGCACACGTCACGCAGGCCGAACTCCCCGTCGAGCAACGTCGAAACCGTCAGAACGCTGTTCTCGTGGCGGAGGGTGGCCGCGACGATTCGCACCAGCGCAAGGCCGACCGCGAAACACGTCGTGCCCTTGTAATCGATGATGTGGTAAGCTGAATCGCGTACTTCTTGCTCGATGCGGGAGCGCTCGGCGGCCCAATCCTCGCACCGGCCACACATCGGGCAATACTCGTCGATCGGCATGCCGGCCACGTGGGTCATCGACCAGGCCGCCAGTTCGCTGTCGCCGTGCTCGCCGAGGATATAGGCGTGCACGTTGTGGACGTCGACGCCGCAATGGCGGCTCAGCAGGTGTCGAAATCGCGCGCTGTCGAGAACCGTACCCGATCCGATCACCCTGCCTCGCTCCCACCCGGAGCGACGTAGTGCAACATGGGTGAGGATATCTACCGGGTTGGTCACGACGATCATCACGCCCGCTGAGTCTTGGGCCGCAACGTCGCCTGCAATCTGGCCGACGATGGCGGCGTTTCGCTGGAGAAGGTCGAGCCGCGACTGGCCGGGACGTTGGGCCGTGCCGGCCGTGATGACGATCGCCTGGGCGTCGGCATAGTCCGACGGATCGCCCACGCGGATGGAAACGGTGGGAAAGAAAGGCTGTCCGTGGGCAAGATCAAGGGCCTGCCCGCGAGCGAGATCGGCGTTCTGATCAATGAGCACAATCTCATCGGCCAAGCCGCTCTGAGCCAGGGCGTAGCAGAACGTCGATCCCACCGTGCCCGCGCCGACGACGACGACCTTGCGTTTTCCCGAGACGTGTGGTTTGTTCATCGCGCTGTCCCTGCCGGATGCCCGGTGTGCGAGAATTTCGTGTGCCATCCCGGCGCGCCGGGAAAGCAGTGCTCAGCGGCTACACGGCCGGCACTGCTTGCCGGTGGCAAGCAGTGGCACACATTTGGCCTCAAGAAACCTCGATTTCAATTGCTGGACACCTTCACGGCAAGCGTGAGCATGCCACGGTGCCCGTTTTTCGTCACTACAGCCCCAGCACGTCGGCCATCGAGTACATGCCGGGGGGCTTGCCGACGAGGAACTTGGCCGCGGCCAACGCGCCGGCGGCGTAGCAATCGCGGCCCGTGGCCCGCACCGTCAGTTCCACCACCTCGCCGGGCATGGCAAAAACGACGGTGTGCTCGCCCGGATTGTCGCCGGCGCGGATGGCATGGTAGCCGATCTCGCCGTGGGGTCGCGCCCCGAGGCGTCCCTCGCGGCCGTGGCGTGCTTCGGTCTGACCCATTTCCCCGGCGACGATCTGGCCGAACTTCAGCGCGGTGCCGCTGGGCGCGTCGGCCTTGAAGCGGTGGTGC
>CAZWWC010000632.1:0-1575 GCA_964637625.1 uncultured Planctomycetaceae bacterium | reverse complement strand
TACCAGGCAATCTCCGGCTTGGCCCACTCGGTCTTCATCACCGACGGCAGCCGCCAGACGTGGTCTCCGTCACGATTGGTGAAGTAGAGTCTCGACGGCGAGACCCGCCGGCCGTGCCCGTCGGCCCAAAACGCGTAGAAGTCGGGATGGGCATCGAGTGGTCGTCGGCAATAGGTGTGGTTGAACTCGCTGCCGTGAGTTAACTGCTTTACCTTTTTCCACGACTTGCCTTGGTCCTTGCTGATCCACATGGCAACTTCGCCGCCCGTGTTGAACGGCTGAGGGCCCGGTTCGGTTGGGGCAATCAGCCGCCAGAGACCGTCGGGCTCGACGTAGAGCGACCCCATGTCGTAGTTGTTGTCCGACTGGATCGTGCCCTGGATGTCCCAGTTCTTGCCCGTCCATCGGGCCGTCTGCCAGATACGCGGGCCGTCGGCCGGTCCCGACTGCCAGCCACCGCTGGTCAAGTAGAGGATGATGGGATGACCATCGGCGTCGAATGCCACGTCTTTCATGTAAACGTTGCGCTCTTTCGAGCGGTACTGCACGACCAGGGCAGGATTGTCCGGTTTAGTCAAGGGCAGTTGGAGGCGTGTCCCGTCGGCGGCCTTCCAGGTGCGCCCCATGTCACTGGTTTCCATGTAATACAGGTTCGTACGCCAGTTGAGGCCCTTGGGTGCCGGATGGAAGTTGAAGGCCGTGCCGATCTTGTTCCCTTGGCGACCACTGACCTGGTAATGACCGTGTTCGATCCGGGCGTAGAGCTCCGGCTTGCTCCAGGTAAGGCCGTCCGGGCTGGTCATCTGATACAGAGCTCTGCCCCCGATGTATCTCGTTTGAAGAACGAGGAACCCCTTGCCCGGGACATAGTACGGCTGCGGGTAGGAGAAATTCGTCGTCAGCACGCGCCGAAACGCGGTCACGTCGTAGGGCTTCTCGCTGACGGAGATGTACGAAGGCCGGCCGGTGCCGTGAGAGCTTGAGAAGATCCAGATGTGGCCTTTCGCGTCCAAGGCAATGACGGGATTGTCGTGGGCGTCCCTCGTTTTCTTGTCCAGCAGGATGCGCGGCCGGGGCACCGTGCCTGTCTTGTGATCAAAACAGGAAACCATGTGCAAGAGCGTCTTGTTCTTGCCGACGGTTCCGCCGTAGCAGAAAAAGGTCTTGTCGACGTCCTTGGCGTACACGGCAAAGGGTCGGTGCTTGGCGCAGTAGGTTCCCAGCCCGCCGCTGTACTTGAAGACGTACTCGTCCCCCTGGCGTTGGTTCGAGTACCAGATACCCCGATAGCCGTCGGCGGTGGGAAGCTCGGCGGACAGGGCCAACGCGCCCGATAGACACCAGAAAGCGACCAGAGCGCAGAGGTAAGCCAACGCAACGATCTTGGTTTTCATAGGGGTGGCTCTTCAAAAGGGGAAAAAGGAGCGGATGCAAGCGGGTCGTCCTGGAAGCCGTGTCGTGACAGACTATTATACACTCAGTAGTTCCAAATTCCATCGAGACCCGGCATTGTCATTCTGAGAGCGTAGCGAAGAATCTCCTTGGACAATCGAGATCCTTCGCTACGCTCAGGAT
>CAZWWC010000631.1:0-1577 GCA_964637625.1 uncultured Planctomycetaceae bacterium | reverse complement strand
CGAGGCTCTCCGGTGGCCACTTCGAAATGGGTTGGGCGGAAGGTGCGAACCGTCTCCAAAACACGGTCGATGCGTCGGCCCAAGATACTCTCGTGCGGACCGGTCATGCCAACGTCGCACTGGAAGGCGGTTCCGCCGGGCAGAATCTGCTCATCGGCGGTGGTCACGTGGGTATGGGTTCCCAGCACGGCCGTGACCCGACCGTCCAGATGACGGCCCATCAACTGCATGTCGCTGGTGGCCTCGGCGTGGAAATCGACCAGGATCACTCGAACGTCCGAAGCAAGGGCATCCAGTACCCGATCGACCGCGTGAAACGGACAATCGACCGGTGCCATGAACACGCGGCCCAACAGGCTGATGACCGCGACCTTCGTCTTGCCGCGCGTGCCGAGCACGGTAAACGCTCGTCCGGGGGCTTCCTGGGGGAAGTTCGCGGGACGGACGATGCGCGCCTCGCCATTGAGGATCGGAAAGATTTCACGTCGCCGATAGATGTGATCTCCCATCGTGATGCAGTCGACCCCGGCGGCGATCAACTCATGGTAGATCGCCGGCGTCAATCCCGAGCCGCCGGCGGCGTTCTCGGCGTTGGCGACGACCAGATCGATCGACTCCTCGATCCGGAGGCCCGAGACGGCCCGGGTAACCAGTTGACGCCCCGGTTTGCCGACAATGTCTCCAATAAGCAGTAATCGCACGTGATCGTCTTTCTGCAAAGAGTCTCGGGAGTGCCGGCGTCAGTGGGCCATCTCGATGTGGCGTGTCTCGCGCAGGACGGTCACTTTGATCTCGCCTGGATACGTGAGACGTTCCTCGAAGGCCTTCGCAATGTCGCGACAGGTTTTGGCGGCCGTCTCGTCGGTGGTTTCCTTCGCGCTGACCATCACGCGCAATTCACGACCCGCCTGGATGGCATAGGCCTGTTCGACGCCGGCAAAACCGGCGGCGATCGACTCGAGTTCCTCCATCCGCTTGACATAGCGTTCGAGCGTTTCGCGTCGGGCACCGGGCCGCGAGGCGCTGCAAGCATCGGCCGCGGCCACAATAACCGTGTAAGGATGGTCCAGGTGCAGATCGTCGTGGTGGCCGGCGGCGGCCTGGATGACCTCGGTCGGTTCGCCATAGCGTTTCAACAGATCGGCGCCGATCTTGGGATGTCCGCCCTCGACATCGTGGTCGGCCGCCTTGCCGATATCGTGCAACAGGCCGCAACGGCGTCCGAGTGTTCCGTCGAATCCCATCTCGTCGGCCAGCATCCCGGCCAGGAAAGCCACTTCGATCGAATGCCGCAGGACGTTTTGGCTGTAGCTGGTTCGAAACTGCAGGCGCCCCAACAGATTGACAATCCGCTCGTGCAGCCCGTGCACTTCAGTTTCCTGCACGGCCTCGTGGCCTATTTTCTGGATATGGCGCTCCATCTCTCGCGTGGTTTCGGCGACGATTTCCTCGATGCGCGAGGGATGGATGCGCCCGTCGGCGATCAGTTTGTTCAGCGCCAAGCGAGCCGCCTCACGGCGAATCATGTCGAAGCCGCTGACGATCACCACGCCCGGCGTGTCGTCGATGATCACGTC
>CAZWWC010000630.1:0-1580 GCA_964637625.1 uncultured Planctomycetaceae bacterium | reverse complement strand
CCTGCCTGGTGCATGCCGGGCCGTTCGCCAATATCGCGGTGGGCCAGTCGTCGGTCGTGGCCGACAAGATCTGTCTGAAGCTGGCCGACTACCATATCACCGAATCCGGCTTCGGCGCCGACATCGGCTTCGAGAAGTTCTGGAACGTCAAGTGCCGCTACTCGGGCAACGTGCCCAACGTTTCGGTGATCACCACCACCATTCGGGCCTTGAAGCACCATGGGGTCGGCGCGGGCGCCTTGCCCTGTCCTCCGGGCAAGCCCATCCCCAAGGAATACTTCGAGGAGAACCTGGCCTGGCTCGAAGACGGAGCGGTCAACCTCCTGCAGCACATCCAGACCGTCAAGAAGGCCGGCATCAATCCCGTGGTTGCGATCAATGCGTTCCATCACGACACCCAGGCCGAAATCGACCTGACCCGCAAGGTTGCGGAGCAGGCGGGCGCCCGGGTGGCCGTGAGCGAACATTGGCAATACGGCGGCCAGGGGGCGTTGGAACTGGCCGACGCGGTCGTCGACGCCTGCAACGAGACGGTGCACTTCAAGTTTCTTTACGATCTGGACACGCCGCTGCGGAAGCGCGTGGAGTTGATTGCCACGGAAGTCTACGGGGCCGACGGCGTTGCTTTTTCTCCGGAAGCCGAGGCCAAGGCGAAGAAGTTCGAGTCGGACGAGAAGTTCAAGGATTTCACCACGATGATGGTGAAGACCCACCTGAGCCTCACCCACAATCCGGCGATTAAGGGCGCGCCGAAGGGCTGGACGCTGCCGATCCGCGATTTCCTCACCTACGGCGGAGCCCGGTTCATTTGCCCGGTGGCCGGCGACATCTCGCTAATGCCCGGCACCTGCTCCAACCCGGCTTATCGCCGTATCGACGTGGACGTCGACACGGGCCGCGTCAAAGGGCTCTTTTAGAATGTGTGTGCCTCTCTGTTGAAAACCTCTGAATCCGGAGTCGGGTGCCCGGGAATGAGCGCAGCGAAGGCCCGGAAATCCAGGACTCTGGGCCACCGCTGCGCTATGGCCCAGGCACCCCTTCCATAGGCTCTCAACAGAGCCAATGTGTCTTGAAGGTGACTTTCGTCACGTCAAGCGTGCCATGCCCATCCCGGCGCGCCGGGATCGTGGGCATGTCCGGAAATTCAACCTTCAGTAGTTCCAAATTCCATCGAGACCTGGCATTGTCATTCTGAGCGCAGCGAAGAATCTCCTTGGACAATCGAGATCCTTCGCTACGCTCAGGATGACCTGCTGAGGTATCAGCCAGCCAAACTTGGAACTACTGACTCTCCTTAAACAATACGGTCGCACAAACCGAGATCAGCCTCCAGAACTACTCAACCGTTACTACCCAATACTCGCGCGACGTTCGATCGGCGATTGTTGGTGCGCGCAAGGCGTTGCCAGATAAGGACTTTGGTAAACCGGTTGAGTACTCGCTGAACCTGCCGATTGGTGGGAGTCGATGGGTATGCAGAGTCATCGTGCGTAGCTCGGGCCGGTGACTACCAGCAACTCTCAGACGTTTGGCCACGGCGGTTTCGTTGTGCTTCCCAGGTTTTTGGCGACACGAATTCA
>CAZWWC010000629.1:0-1586 GCA_964637625.1 uncultured Planctomycetaceae bacterium | reverse complement strand
TCCCCTTTTTCTCTCCTTCCCATCGATTACAATGGCTTTCCATGGCATTGGTAACGTTACGCGTATTGGACGGGGCCGACCGGGGCCAGGTGTTTGACAACCTGCCCACGCCGGTGACGATCGGCCGCGAGGAAGGCAACCTGGTTCAGCTCAACGATGAGCGGATCAGCCGTTTTCACCTGAAGATTCAAGAGGACGGCGAACGGCTGGTGCTGACCGACCTGGAAAGCACCAACGGCACCAAGGTCAACGGCGAGGCGGTGCAACTGTGGATCTTGCGGCCCGGCGACCTGATCTCGGTCGGCCGGTCGTTGCTCTTGTGCGGGACGGAGGACGAGATTGCCCGGCGACTGGCCGGGCTGCGCGGGGTCGACCTGAGTGCGGGCGTGACGCTCTCGGCGGACGACATGGAAGAGATGAGTTCGTCGGTGTCGTTGGACTTCGAGCTGAACTGGACCGACGACCCCGAGGCCCAGGCGACCCTCCACACGCTGCTCCCGCCCGAGTTGCCCGAGGGATTGAGCCCCGGCCAGAACGCCCAGCTGAGCGAGCTTTTGCAGTACATGCACCTTCGCATGCGTAACCTGATCGAATCGGCCGAGGTGTCGCAGAAGACGGAGAGAGCCAGCATTCCGCAACGTCGCTGGCAGGACCTGTTGGATCTGGAGAGTCGTCTGGCCCGGTACCTCCGCTCGATCGGCGAGCCCGGCTGAGCTGCGGGCAGGTGCCGTGCCCGAGACCACTGGGTGCCACCGATGATTTTGCGGCATCGGCCTGGCCGTTCTGAACCGGCATGAACGCAAAATCGTCGGTGTTGCCGGAGGCAACAAGAGGGAGTGGGGTCACTGCGAGGTGCCTCTTGCCGCTGGCGCGGCACCGACGATTCTGCGGTGACGCCGCTTCGTGGTGGCAATGTCCACCGCGCAGAATCATCGGTGCTACCCAAGAGTGAAGATATGTCCGACGATCCTGATGCCGCTGGGCCCGATCTTCCGATCCCGATCGAGATCGACACGGGAACCGACCGTGGCCGCTTCGGCCGCCCGGCGCGGCGCATGCCGGCGGGCGTCTATCGGGCCGACCGCGGACACGTCGAGACGGTCCGATGGCTCGCCGGCGTCTTGGGTCTGCTGGTCTTGCTGGCGGGGCTGCCGGCACTGGGCCATCTGAACGTGGCCAGCGCGCCGGGTTGGGCCCGGGCATTGCTGCTGATCACCCTGCTTCAGATAGCCTATCTTGCGTGGATGGCCATCCTGCCCGACTGGTCGACCGTTTGGGTCGCGATGTTGGTCTTTGCCGCGGTGGCGACGCTCTATGCGTTGGCCGCGGGCCTGGCGGTGGCCACGCCGCCGGATCGCGCGTTGCCGTTGGATCTAGGAGAGGTTCGCGACAAGATGGCTCGCTGGTCCACCGCAGCGCTGTTGCTGGGTGTGTTGGGCACGTATCTGTGCGGCCGGACGAGTGTCCGCTGGCAGCGGTCTTGCCGGCGGTGGTCGCAGTCGTCGCCGGCCGTGGCGGCCGATCTTCCACAATCGCGCGGCGGGCGATAGGCTATTACTCCATCAAGGTCGTCCTGAACGTCGAGC
>CAZWWC010000628.1:0-1604 GCA_964637625.1 uncultured Planctomycetaceae bacterium | reverse complement strand
GGGGCCGTGGTGCGTGAGCTGGTTCTGGCCCAACTGATCGGCCGCCACTTCGGCAACGTCGCGGCAGTGGTCGGCGCCGTGCTGCTGCGGTTGGCCTGGCTGCTGGCCGAGCTGGTCATTTCGGCGATTCTGTTCTTCGCCGCACCGGCAAGGGCAGATATTCCCCGCAAGGAGAGTTAAAATAGGAAATGGTAGGGTTCCGTCCACGCCTATTTGTCATGCTTCACCACGGGGTGCCACTGCTGGCTTGCCCAGCAGTGCGAAGTCAATTCCTCGGGAAAAACACTGCTGGACAAGCCAGCAGTGGCACCCTTGAAAGAGCCACAACCATTTTCAAAACACGTTCTGATATTGAACGATAGGTGGAACACTACGTCCCCGCAACGCGAGAAGACCGCCCATGCTTTCCGTTGTCATTCCCGTCTTCAACGAAGCCGAGAGCCTCTCGCAACTGCACACCGAGCTGGTCGAGGTCGCTCGGGTCGAAGGCTACAAGCTCGACGTCGTCTTCGTCGACGACGGATCGACCGACGGCTCCTGGGACGTATTGACCCGGCTGGCCGAGGAAAATCCCCAGGTGCTCGCCCTTCGCTTCCGCCGCAACTTTGGCAAGGCGGCCGCGCTGAGCGCGGGACTGGCGGCCGCCCGCGGCGAGTTGGTCATGACGCTCGATGCCGACCTGCAGGACGACCCGAAGGAGATCCCGCGATTCCTCGCCCGGATCGACCAGGACCTGGACGTGGTGAGCGGATACAAGAAGGTGCGCCACGATCCGTGGCACAAGGTCATTCCATCGCGGGTGTTCAACTGGCTGGTGAGCCGCCTGACGGGCGTCGTGCTGCACGACCACAACTGTGGGATGAAATGCTACCGGCGCGAGATTTTCGACGAAGTCCGACTCTATGGCGAGCTGCATCGTTTCGTGCCCGTGCTGGCCGCTGCCCGGGGATATCGCATCGGCGAGATCGTGATCAACCACCGCGCGCGACAATTCGGGCGTTCGAAGTACGGGGTGACGCGCATCGTCAAAGGTTTCCTCGATCTTCTGACCGTCAAATTCCTTACCGGCTTCGGGCAGCGTCCCCAGCACGTGTTGGGTACACTGGGCTTGATTTCGTTCTTGCTCGGGACGCTTGGACTAATTTACCTGGCCGTCTATTGGGTGATTTCTCAGCTGGCACCCGATTTGGGACTGTTGCCACTTCACCAGAGGCCGGCTATGATTTATTCGTTGGGCCTGTTGCTCTTCGGCGGCCAGCTCATGTCGATCGGGTTTTTGGGCGAGCTGATTCTCGCCTACCACAAACACGACATCCAGACCTATTCGATCGCCGAGAGGACCGACCGGCCCAAGAATCCCACCGAAGGCACTCCCGCCTCACTCGACTCATGATTCGGTTTCTCCATCCTCGAATCTCACCACGAAGGACACGAAGCAAGCTTGAAAAAGACGCCTTCGGGGGAGTCATTCTGTGGGCTTCCGCCCACAGCTATCATGTACTGCCTACTGCCCGCTGCCTACTGCCTACTGCCTACTGCCTGCTGCCTGCTGCCTACTGAACTCATGATCGGTTCGTCGGACGACAATCCGCGCGCCTCGCTTC
>CAZWWC010000627.1:0-1617 GCA_964637625.1 uncultured Planctomycetaceae bacterium | reverse complement strand
TCCGAGCGTATTGGACAGGTAGCTCAGTTGGTAGAGCACGGGACTGAAAATCCCGGTGTCGCCGGTTCAATCCCGGCCCTGTCCACTTCTCCAAGTCATGCCCACGCAAAGAGTTATGGTGGTCCCTGCGTGTTTTTTCTTCCGCGGCAGGTCGCCATGAGATTGTCGTAAGATGCTGCTGAGAGCGAAAATCCGTTCCGGTTTCCTGGGGCGTTTGGCACTGATTGCGATGTTCTGTCTGGGCGGCTCCCTGTGGTTCCTCTACGACGCAGCCATTGGTTACCCGGCACAGCGCCAGCGGGCACTCGAGTATCAACGTCTGAAAGAAGACGAAGGACTCGACAACGCGGATCGGCGCATACGTTGGGTAGAAATCGCCAAGGAGCGAGGATGGCCGGATGAAATCCCCGGCAATCCCAAGAGCGATACGGACATCTATAAGCAGTATTTTTTCGCGGTCCTCGTCGCCGTGCCGGCGCTGCTGTACGCATTCTTTTTCTTGCGTGCTTGTCGACGGTGGATCGAATTGAATGACTCCGGGCTGCGCACAAGCTGGGGGCGGCAACTCGAGTTCGGCCAAATCGTCACACTCAACAAGAAGAAGTGGAAGACCAAAGGCATCGCGAAAATCTCTTACAAGCAGAACGGTCGCAAACGACGTCTGGTGCTGGACGACTGGAAGTATAACACCGAGGCGACCAAGGCGATCCTCTGTGAAGTCGAATCGCGCATCGACGTCGGTCAAATCGTCGGCGGCCCGCCGGAGCCGCCTCCTGAGCAAGAGCAATCGCAAGAGGACGTCGATTGACTCTCGGCTGATTTCTAAAAAGGGGTCAGAACTATTTATTCTTAACGAACTTCTCGGTTTTCTCTAGACACGCAGCCATGTCTCGTCCTTTGCGTCCCATCGCCGACGGCCTGGTCTACCACGTAATCAATCGCGGCAACGCCCGGCAGCCAGTCTTCCTCGACGAGGGAGACTACGTCGCGTTTCTCCGCGCCATGGCCGACTTGAAGGAGCGAAAGCCGTTCGCATTGTACGGCTATTGCCTGATGGAGAACCACATCCACCTGCTCCTTCGGCCGAAGCAGGATGCCACGATCAGCCGGATCATGCAGAGCCTGTTGGTCTCGCACACACAGCGTTATCACCGGTTCCACGGGACGGGCGGCCACGTCTGGCAAGGCCGTTTCAAGAGCCCCGTGATCCAGGACGACGACCACCTGCTATGCGTCCTGCGCTACATCGAGGCCAACCCGGTCCGGGCCAGCGTCGTCCGGCGCGCCGAGAAATATCGATGGAGCAGTTTCCCCGCCCATGGAGTGGGCAGGCACGATGAGTTGCTTGACCCGGTCGTCGCCTACGAAGCGTTGGCGGTCAGGCCGAAGACTCGGCAGCGACGCTGGTCGGCCTACGTCCATCAAGAGCCGGCCGAGGCGGAGCTGGCAGCGATTCGGCGGAGCAACGCGACGGGCCTTCCTTTTGGCAAGCTGCATTGGGTGAAACGGTTAGCCCGACGATTGGACCTCGACCTGACAATTCGCGCCCGAGGCCGGCCGAAGAAGCCTGTGACTTCGGGAAACGTGAGAAAATAGTTCTGACCCCTTTTTGCTTCC
>CAZWWC010000626.1:0-1620 GCA_964637625.1 uncultured Planctomycetaceae bacterium | reverse complement strand
ATTGCCTGAATTGTGTGCAAAAATGGCTCGCTTCTCGAAATCTCAAGAAAAGTGGGTCCCTTCCCTAACTCTTTTCAATGAATAGTGTTACATTGACGGGCTGTGAGGTGGTCGGCTACCGCGGTATCCACTTTGCAGCTATGCGACGCAGTTCAGCCTTCGAGAGTGTCTCATAATCGAGTATTCGAGGGACGAGCCTCGGGGCTTGCCTCTGGCGGGATAATTGAGGCAAGACCCAAGCCAGATTTCCTCCATAGCCCGCGTATTCCTATTGAAAGGAGGGGTCGGTGACTCCGAAAAAGGTATTGGCTCTCTGTCGGGAAAAGGACGTCAAGGCGATCGACCTGCGATTCATGGACTTCCCCGGCCTGTGGCAGCATTTCACGATTCCGGCCGGCGCGCTCAGCGAAGACGTCTTCGAGAGCGGCCTGGGGTTCGACGGTTCGAGCATCCGGGGCTGGAAGGCGATCAACGAGAGCGACATGCTCGTGGTCCCCCAGCCCGAGACGGCCACGCTCGACCCGTTCACCGAGCTGCCCACCCTCTCGATGATCTGCAACATTCAGGACCCGATCACCCGCGAGGATTACACCCGCGACCCGCGCAACGTCGCCCGCAAGGCGGTCAACTACCTCAAGGGCACGGGCGTGGGCGACGAGTGCTACATCGGCCCGGAGGCCGAGTTCTTCATCTTCGACGACGTCCGTTTCGACCAGGAGCCCTACGGCACGTTCTACGAGGTCGACAGCATCGAGGGCCAATGGAACCGCGGCCGGGAGGAGCACCCGAACCTCGGTTACAAGCTCCGCTACAAGGAAGGTTATTTTCCCGTTCCGCCGGCCGACCAGATGATGAATTTGCGTAACGAGATGATGCAGACGATGCTCGACTGCGGGCTCGAGGTCGAGTGCCAGCATCACGAGGTGGGCACCGGCGGCCAGGCCGAGATCGACCTGAAATTCGACAAGCTGGTCAACATGGCCGACAAGATGATGATGTACAAGTACATCGTCAAGAACGTGGCCGCGCGCCACAACAAGACGGTTACGTTCATGCCCAAGCCGCTCTTCGGCGACAACGGCTCGGGGATGCACACCCACATCTCGATCTGGAAGGAGGACGAGCCGATCTTCGCCGGCAGTGGCTATGCGGGCCTGAGCGACGCGGCCATGTACGCGATCGGCGGGCTGCTGAAGCACGCCGCCGCGGTTTTGGCGTTCAGCAACCCCACGACCAACAGCTATAAGCGCCTGGTGCCCGGCTTCGAGGCCCCGGTCAATCTGGCCTATTCGCAGCGGAACCGCTCCGCGGCGGTGCGGATTCCGATGTACAGCCCCAGTCCGAAGGCGAAGCGGCTCGAATTCCGTTGCCCCGACCCGAGCTGCAACCCCTACCTGGCCTTCTCCGCCATGCTGATGGCCATGCTCGACGGGATCCAGAACAAGATCGACCCGGGCGAGCCGCTGGACAAGGACATTTACGACCTGACGGCCGAGCAGCTCAAGGAGGTGCCCACCACGCCGCCTTCCTTGGAAGCGGCGTTGGCCGCGCTAAGAGCGGACCATGAGTTCCTGCTCCGCGGCGACGTCTTCACGCCCGACGTGATCGACACGTGGATCT
>CAZWWC010000625.1:0-1647 GCA_964637625.1 uncultured Planctomycetaceae bacterium | reverse complement strand
CCGAATTTCAGTTTGCGCCACGCGGCAACGTCCTCGGGCGCGGCTTGCGAGACCCCTGGGCCCGTCTCAGCCGCAGAAACCTCGGCTACGCCGTAGGCAGGAACCATGCCGAGAAGAAGGACCCGTAATAGAAAGGAATATGGTTTCTTCATCGTTTGAACTCCCGGGCGAGAATCTGATGATCGATCGACCCTTCTTCGTGCTCGGTTTTTCCGCAGCACGAAAGCCACTTCGGCACGCCGTTACTTCATCGACCGATTATGGTGCCAAGCCACCGGCGGCGCCAATGGATCATCCCGGCCAAGGCATGGATTATCTTCCGCCTGCCGGGCCTGGGCCAATCGAGGTCCACGGTCGGTAGCGTCGCGATTGACCACGCGTGCAGCGAAGACAGAGCAAGTCGGACCAATAAGAACGTGTGTGGTGTGCCCGACCATCGAGTTCTTACAACCGACTGGATGTAGCGGCAAACCACGAGGAGTAACGAGAAACACATGGCCCAAACGTGGCCGGTCCGTGGTGCGGCAGCGCGGCGGACTTAGGCTCTTTGATAATTCAACCAGGCACCTATACTTTCGTTGCTCTCAGCGAGCATGAGTAGCGTGATCGATGTAAGCGAGGTCGCTCGCACTGTTCAGGCTGCGCGCCGCAGCATCACGATTTGAAGATGCTTGCGCGCGGCGTGGTAGCTGACTTCTAAGGTCATGCGTGCGCCGGGCCGGCCCTTGACGAGTGTTTGCGGCGTCGCGCAGGGCGAACCACGCGGCCAAGCCGCGCGTGGCTCGAATCGCGGATACAGACGATACGGGCCAGGTCGCCTCGGGGGTTACCCCATAGGGTTAGAAAACTTATACCGGAGAAGAAGTTCTTTGGTGATGTGG
Source organism: uncultured Planctomycetaceae bacterium (assembly GCA_964637625.1). Classification (GTDB taxonomy): domain Bacteria; phylum Planctomycetota; class Planctomycetia; order Pirellulales; family Thermoguttaceae; genus UBA11386. The sequence continues at coordinate 766 of CAZWWC010000625.1, read as the reverse complement.
AGTTGAATGAGGCGAGAGAGCCGCAAGTCGGCCGGGAGAACGCTGGTGATAGCCGCCCGGCGGCGGGCTCTACCGGGCGAGAGGAGTCGATTTCGTGTGCCGGCGCGCGGCTGAGCATATACTGGGAACGTTTAACTGACTAACCTTGGCAGCTCAGGCGGCGTCGCGATAGTAGTACGGTAATAGCCCGCCAAGTCGTTTTCGACACTTGACCTAACTGATGAGGTGACCAACTTCTTCACTGAGTTCGATCAAGCGATTGCCCAGACGCTGGCGGTTTCGTTCGACATGATAATGGGTGACGCATTGGCCGATGGCGCGGCGGAGCATGTTTTCGCCGACGAAGATCATCCCGTCAAGGCATTCCGCCCGCAGTGACCGAAAGAATCGCTTGACTTGAGCGTTCAAGTCCCGAGCGCCTTGATAATCGCAATCAGCGCGAAGCGTTCCTCGGGTTCCATCGCGACCAGCATCCGGACGGCCTCCAACATCGACACACTGCTAGCTCCTTCCGCTCTTTCGTCTACGGGATTGTCTGACGATCGTTTCGCGTCGTTGTCACTGCGCACGCCAGTGGCCTTCAACAACGATTGCAGGATCGTACTGACATCTTGTCTGGCATTGTCCTCGGTAGTCTCCGGTTGCCGAGATCTGGTACAAGCGGCGAAGGGAGCCGACGTAAGTCTATTGATAGCATCACTTACGCCGGTTCCGCTGCAGTTTCCCAAGCTGGACGTCGCGGCTTCGAATCCCGTCTCCCGCTCTT
>CAZWWC010000624.1:0-1653 GCA_964637625.1 uncultured Planctomycetaceae bacterium | reverse complement strand
ATCGCCCCGGGCATCACGCCCGGCAGCGGCCCGGGCCACCTCGGCCTGTTCGGCTACGACCCGCTGAAATACCTCATCGGCCGCGGCGTGCTCGAAGCGACCGGGATCGGCTTCCACGTCGGGCCCGACGACGTGGCCATCCGCTGCAACTTCTGTACGCTCGACAAGGAAGGCCGAATCACCGATCGCCGCGCCGGACGCATCCCGACCGAAGCCAGCGCCCCGCTGGCCAAGATGCTCAACGACCAAGTGAAGATCCCCGGCATCGAGCTGTTCGTCGAGCCGGTCAAGGAGCACCGCTTCGCGGTCATCTTTCGCGCCCAAGGACTTGGCGCCGCGGTCGACGACACCGATCCGCAGCGGACAGGCATAGCGCCGCTTGCGCCGGTCGCCCACGATGAGCCGAGCAAAAAAACGGCCAAGATTGCCCAAGAGTTTTTTGCCCAAGCCCTGAAGCTGCTGGCCGGTCAACCGAAGGCCAACGGCCTGACGATGCGCGGCTTTGCGGTCAAGCCGGACCTCCCGACCTATGAAGAGGTCTACGGCGTTCGGGCCGCGGCGATCGCCGTCTATCCGATGTACAAGGGCCTGGCCAAGCTGGTCGGCATGGACATCATCGGCGAGCCTGCCACGCTCGAAGAGGAAATCGACGTATTGGCCGAGGCGTGGGACAACCACGACTTTTTCTTCGTCCACTTCAAATACACCGACAGCCGCGGCGAGGACGGCGACTTCGAGGCCAAGGTGAAGGTGATCGAGGAGTTCGACGCTATCGTGCCACGGGTGATGGCCTTAAGACCCGACGTGCTCATCGTGACCGGCGACCACAGCACGCCGGCGGCGCTGGGCAACCACAGTTGGCACCCCGTGCCAACGCTGTTGGTCGCGGAGCACTGCCGCACGGACGGCTGCACGACCTTCGGCGAAAAAGCGGCCACGTGCGGCGGGCTGGGCCATTTCCACGCAATCCACCTGATGCCCCTGGCCCTGGCCAACGCCGGCCGGCTGGAGAAGTTTGGCGCGTGACGGACAGTAGGCGGTAGGGTGCGTGCTCGCACACCAAGTGTTAGCCGTCGAGCTTGATGGTAGTAGCCGCGGACGGGAATCCGCGGCCCGAACTGAACCGCGCCCGTTAAAAAGCGGCATCGGCAAGCGTGAGCATCCGCTTCCTTACGGGCGCGGCTCGGTTTTTGTCACTCTGCCTACTGCCCGCTGCCTACTGCCTACTGAACTACGCCGTGATCCCCTTGGTCAGGGCCATGAAGGCCGTTTCCAGGTTGATCTCGTCTTCCTTGAAAAGCGTCAGCCGGTGGCCCGCCTCGACCAGGAGCTTCGACAGCGGGCTGTAGTCCTCGACGCCTTCGGCCAGCGACGCATAGATCCGTCCGTCGCGCAGCTCGACCGACTCGACCAGCTCGGTCGCCTCGATCCGCCGGGCAGCCGCCTCCAAATCGTCGGCCACGGCGATACAGAGAACCGGCCGCTGGCGGACCTGCCGCATCACGTCGGACACCTTGGCCGAGACGAGCAATTGGCCACGCTCGATGATACCCACCTTGTTACAGATGTCGGCCAGCTCGGGCAGGATGTGGCTCGACACCATGATCGTCTTGCCCATCGTGCGCAATTGTTTCAGCAACTCGCGAATCTCGA
>CAZWWC010000623.1:0-1670 GCA_964637625.1 uncultured Planctomycetaceae bacterium | reverse complement strand
GCATTGTCATTCTGAGCGTAGCGAAGAATCTCCTTGGCCATCAAGATCCTTCGCTACGCTCAGGATGACGTGATGAGGTGTCAGCCAGCCGAATTTGGAACTACTGACCCTCGATTGAACGAAAAACAGCTTTTCAAACATGTTCTACGCAAGGTGCTCGTACAGCAGAATCTCCACTTTCCCACCTAGTATACTCAAGCCGCCGAGGATTGTCTATCATATAGAATCGCCGGGCGGCACCACGCCTGTGTTTGCCCTGCGACAGCCAACCAAGGATCTGGAATGGACATCCCGCAACTGATCGACTTGTATCAACGGCGCTGCGAAGAGCGCGAGAAGAACTTGCGCGACTTCCTCGAGGGCCGCGGGCCGAGCTTTCTGGTCGTTCAGCACCCGCTGGGAACGATCTGGGAAGCCTGCAACAGTGTCCGGCAGGTGACCGACAACAACGTCGAGTATTTCCGGGACTGTGTCCAATTGGACTGGACCGACGACGTTCCTTACCTGACGCCGTGGGTCGGTACGGGCGTTTACGCCAATGCGTTCGGATGCGAGTACGTCTTCCGGGACGACAACGCGCCCCACGTGCACTATCGCTACCACCGGATCGACGAGCTGCGCCGGATCGAATACCCCGACTACCGAAACAGCCCCATCATGAAGATGGTGCTCGATTGCATCGACAGTCTGAAGGAGCGGACGCTCGGGCAATTGCCGATCGCGCTGACCGACACGCAGTCTCCGTTCGACACGGCAACGCTCATTCTGGACGCCTCGGAGTTATTTGCCTCCTGTTACGAAAACGACGAGATCGTGCACGATTTCATGCAGAAGATTACCGACCTGGTCATCGAGTTTTCGCGGTTGCAGATCGACTGGATCGGTCCCGAGTTGGTAGCCCGGCCCGGCCACCAGTTTCCGAGCGTCGCCGGCGGCCCCGGTATCTCCATCTCCGACGACAACCTGGCGGTCGCTTCGCCGCAGATCAACCGCAACATCGCGCTGCCTTACGACCGGCAGATTGCCGACGCGCTGGACGGCGTGGCCGTGCACTCGTGCGGCGTGTGGGCACACACGATGGCCATGCTCGGCCGTATGCCGAACGTGCTGGGGGTCGAGTGCGCGGTGGGCGACGGCCAGGGCGAGGGCCAGGACGAAGGCCTACACGACCCGACCCCCAACCCACCGGCTGAAGTGCGCCGGGCCATGGCCGGCTCGCGGACCTTCGTCAAAGCGCGCCTCGGCTACAACATGGAGAAGTCACTGGCCGCGCTGGACGAGCTGGCCGACCCACAACTCAGACTGGTCGTCGAGATCGGGTATGACCGGCAGAACGCCGAACGTAACTATCAACTAATACGGGAGAAGCTCGAACGAATCTACGGGCAATAAGACCATGAACGGCAGCGAAACCTTCGGACTTGACCTACTCGACTACGTGGCGTTTGGGGCGTTCTTCGTCATCCTTTCGGCGATCGGCTATTGGGCCGGCCGACGTGAAAGGACCAGCGCCGACGAGTACTTCCTGGCCGGCCGCAAGCTGCCGTGGTACGTGGTGGGCGGCTCGTTCATCGCGTCGAACATCAGCAGCGAACACTTCATCGGCATGATCGGAGCGGCGTTCATCTATGGCCAGTGCATCGCCATATGGTGCTGGGGCAACGTCGGCT
>CAZWWC010000622.1:0-1672 GCA_964637625.1 uncultured Planctomycetaceae bacterium | reverse complement strand
GCTTCTCGCGGCGCCGGCTCAGATAATGCATGCTCCGGGCGACCACTTCCTTGCCTGTGCCGTTCTCGCCCAGGATGAGCACGGCCAGATCGGTGTCGGCCACGCGTCCGATAATCGAGCGAAGCGACTCGATGGCGGGACTCTCGCCGATCATACGGATCTCGTCCGCTGCCTGCTGGGCAATCTGCCGATTGGCCGACAACAGTTGTTCATGGTCCTGGGCGTTTTCCAAGGCAATCGCGGCCCACGCGGCCAGCTCGACCAGCGCGGCTTCATCCTCTTCGGTGAAACAGCCCGAACGTCGATTGAGCAATTCGAAGGCACCGAGCCGCCGGCCGTCGGCTGCGTCCAGCGGCACGCACAAAACGGTCTTGGTCCGGTAGTCGAGCCGCGCGTCGACGTCGTGGTCGATCTGGTCGGATTCACTCGCCGCGTCGACACGGCGCGGCCGGCCCGAGCGAATCACCTGGCCCACCACGCCCACGTCGTCGGGAATCCGCAACTCGCCGGCGTCGACACCCAGGGCAGGGCGGCCCACCAGCGTCTTGGTCGCGCGGTCCCACAGGAAGATGCTCGCCCGATCGGCGTCCAACAGCCGGGTTGCGGCCTGGGCCATGTCGGCCAGGAGCGGTTCGACTTCGTGATTCTGGTTCCACGCCTGCGCGATTTGGACGATGGCTTCGAGCCGATGCAGTCGCCGGTCGCGTCGGCGGCTCTCGGCATACCGGTCGCGGATGGCCACCAGGCACTGGCCCAGCACGGGGCCGATTGTCTGGACGAAATGGCGGGCGGCCTCGATCTGCGATTTGCCGCGCTCGTGATGGACCAGCAACAACTCGGCGGCGGCCGCGTGGCGGTGCAGCGGTGCCACGGCCCACGCGTCGTCGGCCTGAGCGAGCTCGGCGTCGAGCGATTCGGCTAGCAACTCGACCGGCAACGAGCGAGCCGGCCCGGACTGGGCAAAGACGGTCCACTGTCCGGAGCGTGCGGCGACCAGGGCCAGGTAGTCGGCCGAAGCGGCCGCGGGCAGCCCCGGCACCGTCGTCGCCAGAAAGTCGTCGGCGTGGTCGGCTTGATTGGCTCGCCAAAGCAGTTCGGCCGCCAAAGGAGCAAGGTCCGAATGTTCACATAAGGACGCGATGGCGGCATGGGCCAGGTCGCGCCGGGTTTCCGAGGCCATGGCAACCTCCGTACGTAACAAAACCACCTGTTGTGGTGATTCAAAAAGACACCATAGGACGAAAAGGATTCTACCTGAATGATATCATTCTGACAACGGCTGCGACGGGAGTTTCGACCTGCTGAAGTATATTCGGAGCCCATCTCGGAACACGGCTGAACTCGTCATGCTGAGCGAAGCGAAGCATCTCAATCCCTTGAATGTCAACCAGATCCTTCGCTGCGCTCAGGATGACATGTATCGTCGGAGAGGGTTCTGGGATAGGTTCTAGGTGTCCGAGAGCGGGGCTTGACCCGACTCCCTAGGGCTGCTATCTTGCGGGGTTTCATACACTTCGGTTCACGGAGCCTGCTGCAGTGCCTTACGACAGTATTGTCTGCGTCAAACAGGTGCCCGACACGGCCAATGTCACGGCCGAGGCGATGAAAGAGGACGGCACCGTCAATCGGGCCGCGCTGCCGGCGATCTTCAACCCCGAGGATCTGCACGCGC
>CAZWWC010000621.1:0-1674 GCA_964637625.1 uncultured Planctomycetaceae bacterium | reverse complement strand
GCGGCCAAGGCCTCCTGCTGGCGAAGCTGCCGGCCATAGGCGAGCCGCGCGCGGCAGCTCTCGATCACAAGCGGCCAAAGGCTGGGCTCCGATGCCTGCAGTTCGTCGAGGAGTTGGGCCTGAAGGGCCGGATTGCCGGCCCCGAGCCGACGGACCTCGGCCATCACCTGTTGCAGGTCGCCGTCGGCGGGGCGTCCTTGGCCGTCAACCTCTGGCAACGGAGGAGTCGGCCGAGTTGCGGCGGGTGCCTGGGCCGCCGGCGACTGCGGCGTCGTGCCGTCGGCCGACCATGGCGACGCGCGACAGCCACACGTGGCCACGGCGGCCAGTAACACGCCAAAGCCAAAGATCTTACGTTGAAAGAAAGCCATCGAGTGCCGATCGAGAAGAGGGGGGTTGCCTGCACAAGAGGGGGCGAATAATAGATGAATACACCACCGCGGGCAAGAGACAATCATGCCGCCGGCGAGAAAATCACGCCGGAAACGGCGTAAGAGAGGTGTTCTTGGGGACTTTACGCCGGCTCTCTAACCTCTGGCGTCGACAGCCAAAGGATGAGCCTTTCGAGGATCAGGCGTGGCGGCAGGGCGCTGGCTCCCTTCAGCGCCAGGTCGGCTTCCAACAGCGATCGGTAGAGTCGTCCTCCGCGATGCCGGCCCAACTGGCGGAGCCGGCGCTGGGTTTTTTCCAGGACGAAACGTTTGACGCCCGCCTGCTCCAGCGCCGGCCCGAGCGCCGGCCGGCGACCGGTGGCCTCGGTTTTGAGCACCAGCCGAGTGGCGGCGGCCAGCCGCCGCAGCGACGCGGAGATCTGGCCCAAGATGGCGATCGGCGTTTCCCCGGCCAGCAGCAGCCGGTCCAACTGGCCCAAGGCCTCGGGCGCCTTGCCGTCCAGGGCGGCGTCGAGCATATCCCAGGTCGTTTTTGCCTGCCAGGAGCCGACCATTTGACTCACCACCTCGGGCGTGATCTGACCGTTGGTGCCGACCACCAGCGCCATCTTGGCCAACTCCTGGTCCAAGAGCCCCAATTCCGGCCCGACCATCTCGACGAGCATGTCGGCCGCGTCCGCGCTGACCCGCGCTTGATGCGTCTGCTTGGCCCAGGTGGTAATCCAGCGTGCCAGCTTGGCGTTGGCCGGGGCGCCCGTGTTGACGACCAGGCCCGAGCCGACGGCCGCTCGGTAGAGCCGCGTGTTGGCCGGAAACGACTTCAGTTGCAGGACCAACACGCCGCCGGGGCTGGGCTGGGCGACGTAATCCTCCAGCTCGCCCCGATAGCGGGTTACAAACGGGTCGGCCTCTTCGACCACGACCAGACGCCGGCCGCCGCCGAACATGGCCATGGTGGCCAGCTCGTCGAGCACGTCGCGCAGCTCGGCCGCGCGGCCGTCGAAGACCGAGAGCGAAAACTCGGCGTCCTCTTCGCCGAGGACCTCGGCCCGCAGACTCGCGAGGACCTGCCGGGCAAGAAACGGATCGTCCCCGAAGGTGACGCAGACGTCCGCGGCAGGGTGCTGGCGCGGCTCGGCGAGGTAGTCGAGAGCTTCGAGGGGCTTGGACATGCCGGCTAGTATAACAAGTAGGGTGGGCATTGCCCACCGAGTCTTACTCTCGGCGTCTCCGCGTCTTGTATGTTTACAAATGCTTCTGGTAGTGGTTTTCTAGTGGAAGC
>CAZWWC010000620.1:0-1675 GCA_964637625.1 uncultured Planctomycetaceae bacterium | reverse complement strand
TCCCTCTGCGCAGGGGTCAACTGCTGCATCTGCTCAGGGGTCGGCATGGGAGGAGACGTGCCGGAGACGACGACTTGTCCGGAGGCAGTGCTCGTTCCCACCAAAACGGCGACCGCCACAAAGCACTTTAAGAAGATCATGTAAAGATCCTGTTTCGAGAAACCCTGCATTATGGTGGAACACTAACCCCTTGTCCAAAACTCGATTATGGCAATCTCGACGGCGGAATGCAACCTGTTTCGGCGCTAATTCCTGGAAAAACAGTAGTGGGGGGAAATCCGAACCTTGAAGCCCCCCCAGAATGTGCCGGCCCGGCGATTCTCCGTGCTCCTCCGACCGACGCCGATCGGTCGTAAGTCGTTTGCTCATTTGTGTGTTCAGCTAATCCTTCAAGGTCTGGCGAATGGCCTCGCGGAAGATCGCTTCCGACTCGGGCTTGACGCTCGAGGCGCTCGGTTCGTAGCCTCCCTCGGCGAAGGCCGCTTCGGTGCAGATGTAGCACGGCCCGCCGTCGCCGTAGCCGGCCACCGCCACGAAATCGTTCGGTCGCAGCTTCTGCGCGTAGAGTTGAAAATCGACAAACGGCTCGCCAGGAAGGTGCAAAATATAGACGTTGCCGATCCGCAACGTGGCCACGTCGATCGGGCGGTCGTGTCTTTGCATGAACATTATCCAGCGCGCGGCCCGGCCGCGAATATGCGGCTTCACCTTTGTATCGGCCATCTCCGCACGAAGATCTGCCTCGGTGTGCCCTTTGTCCGTCCGCGGCGGCATCGACAGCGGCACGCAGCGCCAGTGGAGCCCCTCGGCCGGCACCATCCTGGTCGAGGCGATCGCGGCCTCCATGGCCTTCTGCACCCGTCGGGTAAAGCGGTCGCGGCTGGCGAAAGTCCTATCGTTGTACTTGCCCACGGTGACGTCACCGCAACAACCGGTGAAATAAACCTGGAACACGCCCTCTTTCTTCTGGACGGCTTCTCGCGCAAGCCCGACGAAATCGATACTCGCCCGGCCGTCGCCATACCGGCTCTGCGGGTGCACGGCGTAATAATGAAGCCGGACCAGGGGCTTGTCGCCCTTGGCCAAAGTGATCGTCTTGAGATACGGATCGATGTCTCCTTCGGGAGCCGCTCGAAGCTTGGCGTTTTTGGTCCAACTCCAGCGGGTGAAGACCTTGCCGTTGGCCCGGGGAACCCGCCGGCTCGAGGCGACCCGATCGACCTTGGCCTGGCCGGTGCCGATCATGTCGAACGGCTCAAGCCGCGCAAGCGACTGTTTCACCGCCTCGGCAAGCCGGTCGGAAACACGCTCGATGAATTCCGGGGTGGTGCTGAGCAACTTCGGCGGATTCTTATCCTTCATCAGCAGGACCGCCGCATCGGCGTCCACAATGGGAGCCGTATGCTGGTGGACGGTTTGCACGCAGACGTTTTCGACCTTGGTCCCCGCCGCCACGGCCGCCTTCCGGCGGAACTTCAGATGGCAATCGTTGGAAAGGATGCACCAATCGATCGCACAAAGGACATACCGCGCTGGGCCGTCGTCCAGTACGATTCCCTTGGCCGCCAGTGGTTGCTCGACGCTCGCCAGCGGCTCGACCGTCAGCCGGTGGCCCAGGGGCGGAGTAACGTCGCACTCGAACGTGGCCACGCGAAGCGCGGGGCTCTCCGAGGCA
>CAZWWC010000619.1:0-1681 GCA_964637625.1 uncultured Planctomycetaceae bacterium | reverse complement strand
CTATTTATTTCCTTCCGAGCCACCATTGGTGAACGGGCAGATGAGTGCCCTATCTCGTTGTGTATTCTGAAGTTACGCCTACCTGGCCTCTCCCGCGTCGTTAGTTGTTACACTTTTCTTCCTCAGAATCCACGCCGAGCGTACAATCTATTTACAGGGTGGGGTGACTCTCCATGGGCGCTCTCCAGGGCGAGAGGGATGCGGATTGGGAACGACAAAAGATAGCAGTGCCAAGGCAGCCCAGTTCACGGACCTGCTTCACAGAAGTCGTGGTCGCATCTTCGGCTACATATATTCTCTTGTTCGCAATCAGGCGGACGCGGAGGATTTGTTCCAGGAGACCGCCGTCCAGCTTTGGAAGAAGTTCGACGCGTTCGACTCCGACGGCGACTTTGGCCGTTGGGCAACGCGATTCGCACACTTCACGGTTCTCAATTTCATTCGGGTCAATGGCCGGCGTCGGATGTTCTTCAGCGAGGAGTTGCTTGAGCGAATCGCGAAGGTCCACGAGCAGGAGGCGACCGATCGGTCCATAGCTCGTACGGAAGCCCTAAACAAGTGTTTCGAACTCCTTCCCAGAGCCGACCAGCAACTCGTCGAGTCTTGCTACGCTGGCGATCGGACGATGAAGGAAGTGGCTGTCGAGAAGCAGCGTACGGCTGACGCAGTCTATCACGCCCTGAGCCGCATTCGGCGCGTGTTGTTGTCGTGTATCGAAAGGACCCTGGCGAGGAGGCACGCCGATGGTTAGAAACCGACACTGTCAGGAATTGCTTGATCTGTCGAGCGCTGCGTGCGACAACCGGCTGGATGAAGAATCGTTCGCGCGGCTCGAAGCGTTGCTGGGCGATAACGATGAAGCATGTGCGTTATGGCTGACTTACATGCAACTGGATGCGGATCTCCGCGTCCTGGTCGCTACGTCTTCGGCCGAACGCCGGGCACTCGCACGGCTGAGCGCCACGGGGGGGCTGCCGCTCCCGGTCGATCCACCCTCGGACGTGCCCACGAGTCATTGGCTCCACTTCCTCGTTGGGGGGCTGGTGGTGGCGACCGTGAGTCTGCTGGTGGCCGTCTCGGCCGTCATCTGGGGTCTTTCGAAGCCGATGGCCCCCACCGTTGCCGAGTCGCCGGTGACTTCGGAGTCGCCGGCGCCGGGCGATCGAATCAGCCTGGTGCGACCTCCACAACAAGTCGCGACCGTGTTCAGCGCAACCAAAGACGCCGTCTGGGCCGGGGGAGAGCACTATCGGATCGGGCAATTGCTGGCCGAGGGAACTCGCCTGAACCTCTTGGCCGGTTCGGCCCAAATCAGTATGACCTGCGGCGCCGACGTCGTGTTGCAGTCGCCCTGTACGGTCGTCTTGTTGGATGACCGTTTGGTGCAGCTTGAAGCGGGCAAACTGACGGTTCAAGTGGCCAAGTGGGCCACCGGCTTCGTGGTCGAAACGCGTGGCCTGCACGTTACCGATCTCGGAACGCGTTTTGCCGTGTCGGCCGAGTCGCCCGATACCGCCGAGGCACACGTGCTGGACGGTTCCGTCCTGGCTAAACCACTCCACGCGGGCAAGCCGCACGAAGCGTCCGTGTTGCTGAAATCCGGCGAGGCGATTCGAGTCGATACGCAGCGTGGAAGAGTCGACCGGTTTGCCGCCGAGCGAAAGCGTTTTGTGGACAAGTT
>CAZWWC010000618.1:0-1686 GCA_964637625.1 uncultured Planctomycetaceae bacterium | reverse complement strand
GGCTTTAATATACAATCACTTGCGATCCGTCAAGGGAAATAGAACAGTAGAAGTAGTCAACCGCTATGCCATCCTCCCGGTTGGCCATTCTTCGGTGCGCCAGCGCATCGATATCGTAGTTGATGCCGCGGACCGACCCGTCGCACATGCCCATGTTCATGCCGCCAGCATGAGCGCTTCCGAAACCACGAGTGTTGTTGTAACCCGCCTGGTCCTGCATCGGGAGGTAAGGCGTGCCGGGATGGGCCACCGTGGCCGCGAAGCGGATCGTGTCGCGGCCGTCGGAATTGTAGGGTCCCTGATCGTCGCCAACCGACAAGGCAACGTAGTGGTCGTCCGGATTCACGTACTTCTCGCCAACCAGATACGTGCACGACATGCCGTCGGTTATGTCCTGGATCTTGATGAAGAGATGAGGAGCAATGATGCCCGTGAAGTCGATGCTGCTGGACGACGAACCGGTATGAGGCCAACCGGTGAAGCTTGGGTTGTCTCCTGCCGCCAGGGACGACGGACCGGCGCCCCATCCCGGGAAAATCTCACCGCCGTTGGCCGCGTAATCGGAGAGGATTACCTCGGTCAGCGTGGCACAGAGTTTGGGTTTCACGACATAAGAAAGGCTCGACTGCATCGGATAGGCCACCGCTTCACGACGGCTGGGGCAGCTCCATAGGGAACACGGCGCCGAGTAAAGAATCCGGTTGAACGGCTCGGGCTCCGTCATCGATTGTGGGTCCGCGCTGGCACCGATATCGCGAAGTGCGTCTTGTTCGAGGTAGGGCAAAAGCACGTAGGCCCAGCTCCCCGGCTGCTCGAGGCCGGTGCCCCGACCGGGGTGCGGTGCCCATTTGTATCCCCAGCCGCCACTTGGGAAGTGATTCTGGGCACTCTCGAAATCGAGAAGGGCCAGCGCGATTTGCTTCAGCCGGTTGGCACACTGCACACGCCGGGCAGCCTCCCTGGCGGCTTGAACGGCCGGAAGCAGCAGGGCAATCAAGATCCCGATGATCGCAATCACGACCAGCAACTCGACCAGAGTAAAGCCCTTCGAGGAAGGATGAAAACGCATGCTTGGATTCTCCCGGAGGTGAAAAAACACCGTCAGCGCCCCACAACTGTCCCCGCCGTCTGTTCGTTCAATTACAAAATCAGTAACACTTCAGCCAAATGAAGTGGCTAAACGATGAATTCCTTTTTTATCACGAAAGCACGAAAGAACGAAAACGCGAAAGAAAGGAAGAATCGACATTTATTTTCGTCCTTTCGTGTTTTCGTGATGATTTTGCCTTGTGGCGTTGCAGTTACTTCAGATGGCTGAAGTGTTACCAAAATCACCATCAAGCAATAAGATCGCCCTTGGGGCTGATCCACCCAGGGGCTTCCCATGTGCCACACTCTCTTTCCGGCCCCGTGCGTTTCCTGTGAACGTCATCATCGAGCGCGTCGCACGGCGACAGCCAACACCACTGCCAGCAAGAGGGCCAGGGCGGAAGGCTCGGGCACGGAGGCGACCGACTCGGTCGGCGTGGTATAGCCAAAGTTGGCCGCCAGGATGGCCGCATCCTTCGGACCGACGACATTGTCGCCGTCGAAATTGCCTTCGGCCCAGGTTGCCGGATCCTCGGAAGTACCGCTGCCCCAGTTCTGGGCCACTGCCTGGGCATCGGCCGCGTCGACGTCGCCGTC
>CAZWWC010000617.1:0-1687 GCA_964637625.1 uncultured Planctomycetaceae bacterium | reverse complement strand
ACCAGCCTGCTGGCCCAGGTCGACAGCAGCGTGGGCGGCAAGGTGGGTATCAATCTGCCCGAGGCAAAAAACATGGTCGGCGCGTTCCTCCAGCCGATCGGCGTGTTGATCGACACGGCCACGCTCGACACGTTGCCGCGCCGCGAATATCTCGCCGGGCTCGGCGAGGTGGTCAAATACGGCGTGATCCTCGACGCCGGGCTGTTCGAGTTCCTGGAAGCCAACGTGCCGGCGCTGGTTGCCCAGGAGCATGAACTGCTGGTCGAGATCGTTGCCCGATGCTGCCGGCTCAAGGCCGACGTGGTTCGCCAGGACGAGCGTGAGGAGATGGGCCTGCGCTCGGTGCTCAACTATGGCCACACGTTCGCCCATGCGTTCGAGACGCTTTGCGGCTACGGCGAGATCCTTCACGGCGAGGCGGTCACTATCGGCATGGTGTGTGCCGGGCGGTTGGCCGAGCGGCTCCGCCGGGTCGACGATGTGTTTGTGAAGCGCCAGCATTACCTGCTGACCGAGTTGGGCCTGCTGCTTGCGCCGCCGGCGTTGGATCCCAATCGGGTGCTGGAAGTCATGATGCGCGACAAGAAGGTTGCCCACGGCCGACTGCGTTTCGTCCTGCCGACGCGGCTGGGTCACGTCGAGTTGGTCGAGGACGTCGAGGTGGCCGACGTCCGCGCGGCGCTGGAGAGTTAGCCGTCGAGCCTGCTCGACGTGCGTCGGAGTGATTCATTCATCGTCGTGTCCCGGCGCGCCGGGAGCGGCTAACCAATCGTCGCCGAAACGCCTCCACTGCAATCGTACCCACCATGAACCGACTTCACATCTGCCGACTCTTGGGCATCATCACGCTGTTGATTGGCGGCTCGATGATGGCGAGCCTGCCCTGGGCCTTTCCCTGGTTCGGCCCCGCCAGTGAAATCGAGGCGCACAGCATTGTCGGGCTGCTCGGCGCGATGGCCGTCTGTGGGCTCGTCGGTGGCTGCTTGATGTGGATCGGACGCAGCAGTGTCGGCGCGAAGCTCTTCCGGCGCGAGGCGATTGCCGTGGTCGGCCTGAGTTGGCTCATGGCCATGGTGCTTGGCGCCTTGCCCTACTGGCTCAGCGGGACGTGCGTCGGGCTCGACGACGCCGGGCAGCCGGTTACCATGAGTCTGATCGACGGGCTGTTCGAGTCGGCCTCGGGCTTCAGCGGTACCGGGGCCACCGTGCTGACCCAACTGGAAAACGAGCGGCTCGTCCCCCGGGCGATCCTCTTCTGGCGAAGCCAGACGCACTTCCTCGGTGGGCTGGGCATCATGGTCCTCTTCGTGGCCGTCTTGGGGATGGGCTCGGCTGGCAAGACTCTCATGCTCACCGAGATGCCCGGCCCCGGCCAGCAGTCCGCGCATAGCCGAATGCAACGGGCGGCGTGGGTCTTCGCGTCGATCTACGTCGGGCTCTGTGTCATCCTGAGCGTGCTTCTGGCCGTCGAGGGAATGAGCCCGTTCGACGCCCTGTGCCACGCGTTCGGCACGATCGCCACCGGCGGGTTCAGCACCCACAACGCTAGCGTTGGCTACTTTGCCACGCAGCCGGGATACAACGGGCCGCTGATCGAGATGACGATCATGCTGTTCATGATCGTCGCCTGTACGAATTTCACGCTGCTGTATTTCCTGGTGCTCCGCAAGCCCGGCAAACTGCTCGG
>CAZWWC010000616.1:0-1709 GCA_964637625.1 uncultured Planctomycetaceae bacterium | reverse complement strand
CCTTCGCTACGCTCAGGATGACCTGCTGCGGTATCAGCCAGCCAAACTTGGAACTGATGATCCTGAGTAAACACCACATTGACACTTGGGAGTTTCTTCCTCATGAAAGATTGCCGATCGACCCGTGTTCTTGCCTGGATGATCGTATTGTCGGTCGCACTGACAGGTCTCTTGCGGCCGTTGCACGCAGGCGAGCAGCCCGTCGCCCCCTCGACCAGCGACATCATGACCTATCGCGTTTGGCAGTTCCTGGACGACGATTGGGATTATCTCCGGACCGCCATCCCCAAGGCCCGGCAGGGCGGCATGAATCGCATCCAGTTGGGCCACAAGATCATCATGAACATTCATGAGATTTACAAATCGCCCAAAAAACTAAAACTGTTGCGCAACCTCGTTCGTTTGGCCCATCAACACGATTTGAAGGTCGATCTCTGGACGCATGAGCTGGCCGACGTACCATCTTCGTTGAAGAAAAACGGCAAAGTCGTCATCAACGACGATCTATGGGCATGGATGAAGGGCAAATACGCCCGCGCGTTCAAACTGCTCCCCGAGGCCGACGGCCTGGTGCTGACCTTCGCCGAGTCGCGGGCGAACATCTACAGCGACAGGGTCGTGTCCGAGGAGCCGCCGGACGCCCGGATCGCCAAGCTGATCGACGTTATGTCGGGAGTATGCCGGGAACACCACAAGACGCTTTTCATTCGGACGTTCGTTTACCAGCCCGAGGAACTCGAAGCCATGCGGCGGGCCATCGCCTCGATCGCCGATACGGTCGCCGACAAGGGCAACGTCGTGGTCATGAGCAAGTGCGTCCCCCACGACTGGACACCGTTCTATCCCTACAATCCCGTGTTGGGCGACACGTCGGGCTTGCCTCAGATCGTCGAGATTGACCTGGGCCAGGAATTCACCGGCCTCGGCAAGATCCTCCATTGCGAGGTGCACTACATCCACGCCGTGATGAACCACTGCCGCCGCAAAGGGCTCGCCGGCGCGGTGGCCCGCGTCGATCGCAACCGCGGCAATCGCGCCTTGGGCACGCCCAGCGAGGTGAACCTCTTCGCCTTCAACCGTCTGGTGCACGATCCGACGCTCACGGTCGACGCCGTCTGGAACCAGTGGGCCGAGAAGCGTTACGGCAAGCAAGCCGCTCCCTACGTCATCGACGCGCTGAAATCCACGTATGACGTCACCAATCTGACGTTGTATCCCTTGGAGCAATGGATTCAGCGCCATTCTTTTCTGCCCACCTGGAAGTACGCCAACAGTCACATCACGTTCGGCCCACCGGCCAAGTGGATCCCCTCGCCGCGTCAGGAGCTCGCGCGTGATGAGTTGCTGCGGCCCGACTGGATCACGCTCAAGAAAATCAACGCGGAAAAGGACACGGCCCGGGAGTTGGCCGAGACGTCGCTCACGATTCTCCAGCGGGGACGTCCCCATCTGGGCGAGGAAGACTATCGACAGCTCCGGCGTTACCTGGAGTTCGGCCGGGACCTCGTCGAAGTATTTCGCTACCACAACTTGGCCTTTTGCGCGACGCGGCGCTACCTGAATCGCAAGCAAGGCATCGGCATCGAGCGGCAAAGTCTCGACGAGTTGCGCGATGAAGCGATGGGCTTTCTCGACCAACTCGACAAAAGTGCCGAGGTCATTGAGAAGCGCTACGGCGAAAAAGTCTATCCCGGCAATCCCGCCACCGC
>CAZWWC010000615.1:0-1793 GCA_964637625.1 uncultured Planctomycetaceae bacterium | reverse complement strand
TTTTCGGAAAATCGTCGGTGTGCCGTAGCCTTGGCGAAGGCACAAGAGGCCAGGTCGTGGGATGGTCCCCTACCTCTTGCCGCTTCGCGACACCGACGATTCCGCGTTCAGATCATCCTTCAGTAGCAGACCCCTTCGCGCGGAATCATCGGTGCTACCCTCTCCGAGACGCAAAAAATATGCTCACGCGTTTCGAGAGCATGCCACCCCGCCGGCAATTATGCTTCCTCGTCACGACGACAATAGCTGTGATGGTTCCAGTTTTCGTCGTCCTGGTCGGGGAAATCGGTTCGCACGTGGCAGCCGCGGCTTTCTCGACGAGCCAGGGCCGAGCGAGTCATGAGCCGAGCGGCACAGAGCATGTTCTGAAGCTCCCAACCGGTCGGGTCGGAGAACTGCCGGGCCAAGACGTAGCGACACCAATGGTCGAGGTTCGCGGCCGCTTCGGCCAGCCCGTCGTGATCGCGGCGCACGCCCACGTTGCGCCACAAGAGACTCTTGAGCGAATTGCGAATGTCGGCCAGATCCAGGGGTTCGCTGCCGGGCTCGACGTGCCGGTTTTCCAGCGGCACGGCGTGGAAGTCGTCACCCAACTCCGACGCCCTCAGCGAGACCCGCACCCCGGCATGGGCGCCGAAGACCAAGGCTTCCAACAGGCTGTTGGAGGCCAGACGGTTGGCGCCGTGCAATCCGGTCGAGGCCACCTCGCCGACCGCCCAAAGGCCGGGCAGCGTCGTGCGGCCCTCGCGGTCGACCGTCACGCCGCCGACCATGTAATGGGCACCGGGGCGGACCGGAATGCGGTCCTTGGTCACGTCGAGGTCGAAATCGCGACACAACGCCACGATGGCCGGAAAACGTTCGAGCACGTGGCCGGGCTCCAGATGGTTGAGCACCAAGTAGACGTTCGGATACTTTGTTTTCTCCATCTGACTGACGATGGCACGGCTGACCACGTCGCGAGGAGCCAATTCGGCGCGCTGGTCGTAGTCGGGCATGAAACGGTACCCATGGCGATCGACCAGCCGGGCCCCTTCCCCACGGATCGCCTCGGTAATCAAGTGACGGCTGCTGCCGGCGATGTAGAGCACGGTCGGGTGGAACTGCATGAATTCCAAGTCGCGCAGCTCAGCCCCCGCTCGATAGGCCAGCGCCAACCCGTCGCCCGTGGCCACCTCCGGGTTGGTCGTTTCGCGATAGAGCTGTCCGGCCCCGCCGGTGCAGAGGACCGTTTGCTTGGCCCAAACGAGCGTCTTGCCGTGTCGAGGATTCCAGACCAACGCGCCGCGACAGGTTCCCTCGTGGTTGAGCAAATCGAGCGTGAACGTGTCTTCCCACGTTTCGATGTTCGGCGTCTGAACCACGCGATTGATAACGGCCCGCATGATTTCCTCGCCCGTGGCGTCACCGCGGGCATGGGCGATTCGATTCCGCCCATGACCGCCTTCGCGCGCAAGCGCCAGGCGTACGCCGGCCCGATCAAAGTCGGTCCCCCACGAAATCAACTCGCCGATTCGCTCGATCGATTCATGGACGACCTGCTGGACGACGTCACGGTCACACAGGCTGCCGCCGGCCTGGAGTGTGTCTTCGACGTGGTCCTGCAAGCGGTCGTCGGGCGAGAGCACCCCGGCGATGCCGCCTTGGGCCAGGACGCTGCTGGATTGCCAGAGCCCATCCTTCGTGACGACCAGGACGGAGAGATCACGCCGCACGGCCAGCGCGGTGCGAAGCCCTGCCAGCCCGGCTCCCATCACCAAGACGTCGGCGAAGAAGTGGGGCACGTGCTTCGG
>CAZWWC010000614.1:0-1804 GCA_964637625.1 uncultured Planctomycetaceae bacterium | reverse complement strand
ACGACTTGGGCACCATCCGCCTGGCCCCGTCCATCTTTCCAGAACCGTAGAACGCTGGAACCCTCTGCTCGTGTCAACGTCCGTGTGTGATCGTCGAAAGCGGCTGTCAGCCTTGCTTGGGTGGCATGGCCTCGCTTGCGTGGCCATGTTCAGTTGTCGAAGCACATGCTCACGCAAGCGAGAGCATGCCACCCGGCCGCGAAGCGGCAAGAGGTGTGCAGCCATCGATGGTCGTCCTCTTGTTGCCTACGGCGACACCGACGGTTTTCCGAAAGTGCCCCAGCAATCGCAACGTCCTTCGTGGAAAATCATCGGTACTACCCGCCACTGCCTACTGCGTACTGCCTACTGCCTGCTGCTTGTTGTCTGTTTTTCCGGCTGCAGGCAATCGCCGCCGGCCGCGTTTGTGGTCAACACCGAAGGGCGGGACCCGGCCGAGCTCTCGCGAACCGAGGCCGAGGCGATCAGGGAAACGATGACCGAGCTGTTCGGCACACCCGACGTGCCCAAGCTGCCCGAGGGGGTGGAACTCGACGCGGCCCTGCTTGCCCAGGCGGCCGGTCCGGTCGCCGGCGACGAACAAGGCCGCCAGCGGGGCCTCTATCGACAACACTGCGCGGCATGTCACGGCCTGTCGGGCGACGGAGCAGGACCCAACGCCCGATTGCTGGGACCCTATCCGCGCGACTTTCGGCTCGGGTTGTTCAAATACACGTCGACGCGCGACGGCGGCAAACCGGTGCGCGGGGATCTCGAGCGGACCTTGTTGCGCGGCGTGCCGGCCACGGCCATGCCGTCGTTTGCCCGATTGCCGCGGCACGAGATCGACGCCCTGGTCGAGTACGTCGTCTACCTGGGCATGCGCGGCGAGATCGAACGGGCCGTGGCCGCCCTGGTGCTTGATGAAGGCGAATACCTACCGCTGGATCCCTACCTGGTCGCGGACGAGGCGCTTGGGCCGGTGGCCCGGCAGTGGCGCGAGGCCCCGTCGCTGGTCGTCGGCCAGGACGACGCCTTGCGTGCCGCTTCGATCGAGCGGGGACGCGCCCTATTCGAGTCGGCCAATGCACAGTGTACGAAGTGCCACGGGCCCGAGGGACGCGGCGACGGGGAGCAACAGGATCTTTACGACGCCTGGAACAAGCCGAAGAAGGGCGTCTCGGACGAGCAGACCAGGCTGCTGGCCAAGCGATTTACATTGCCGCTGGCACGGCTTCGGGCACGAAACTTCCACGAAGGGATCTTTCGCGGCGGAAACCGACCGATCGACGTTTACCGGCGGATCCACGTCGGGATCAAGGGAACGCCCATGCCCAGCAGCGGCCCCGACTCGTCTACCTCGGGCGTATTCTCGCCGGAAGAAATCTGGGATGTGGTCAACTTCGTCTTGTCACTTTCGCGCAATTAGCGATACTGGAATCAGCGATTACGCTTCGTCGGAAAGCTCGATTTGGGGGTGCCTGGGCCATAGCGCAGCGGTGGCCCAGACCCCGAAAGACCGGGCCTTCGCTACGCTCAGACCCGGGCACCCCACCTGTTATGCCAGTTTTCCGACAAAACCTAGCGTTCCGTCTATCCTTCAATGTCAGATACGACAAGGGTGCCACTGGCGTCTCGCCAGTGCTTCTCACACGGGCAAGATGCCCGTGGCACCCAGCTACGATGCATGACAAATAAACGTAGACGGACTACTAGCGTTGGCCACTGCCTGGCTTTCCAAACGAGGGAACCCATAACCAGGACCCATCCATCATGGCAACCGACCTGAAAATCAAAGAGTCGCTTCCGGAGCTGACCAACCGGA
>CAZWWC010000613.1:0-1811 GCA_964637625.1 uncultured Planctomycetaceae bacterium | reverse complement strand
GTCATCCTGAGCGTAGCGAAGGATCTCGATTGTCCCAGGAGATTCTTCGCTACGCAGATCCTTCGCTACGCTCAGGATGACAATGTCGGGTCTCAACAGAACTTGAAACTATTGCTCCTGGCTTTTCCCATGTCCGACTCCGAAACCAAGGTGGCCCAGTTGCGGCAGCTCGTCGAGCGGTTTGTCGACCGCCGCGACTGGCAGCAGTTCCACTCACCCAAGAACCTTTCCATGTCGGTAGCCATCGAGGCGGCCGAGTTGATGGAACATTTTCAGTGGCTCTCCGACCAACAGAGCCGGCAGGTGGCCGACGAGCCGGACAAGCTGGAGAGGGTGGCCGACGAGTTGGCCGACGTCCTCTACTACACGCTGGCCATGGCCAACCAGCTTGGGCTGGACCTTTCGACTGCGATGCAGAAAAAAATGGCCAAGAACGAACAGAAATATCCCGCCGACGAATACCGTGGGCGCTACGGTCCGGAGGACACCGGGGAGCAGAAGCCATGAGACGAAAGCAAGCCTTACTATGGTTCGCAAGCGCCGCCTTGATCGGTTCCGTTGCCGCCGCGGCGTGGTGGCTCGATCGAACCGGCCGTAGTAGTGACGCAGCCGGGCGTCCCACGCTCGAGGAGGCAATCCGCCTGGCGTCCGACTACCTCGTCCGACAATGCGACGAGCGAGGGCAGTTCGTCTATAAGGTCAACCTCGACCCCAACGTCGAACTCCAGCCTCAATACAACATCGTGCGGCACGCCGGCGCCGTTTATGCCTTGGCCGCCAGCCATCGGCGGAGCCCCACTCCCGAGAAGCTCGCTGCGCTACGCCGCGCCGCCGGGTTCTTGCGTCGCGAGGCGATTGCGCCGGTGCCCGGGCAACAAGGCGTGTTGGCCGTTTGGTCACGCCCGGAGATCGAACGTCGAAACGTTCCGATCCAGGCGAAGCTGGGCGGCACGGGCCTGGGACTGGTGGCCTTGTTGAGCGTCGAGCAGATCGAGCCCGGCACCGTGCCCTTGGACGAGTTGCGTGGGCTGGGCCGCTTCCTCGTTTTCATGCAAAAAGACGACGGCAGCTTCCATGCGAAGTACGATCCCGGCGGTCGGGGCCGGGACAACCGCTGGAGGTCGCTCTACTACCCGGGCGAGGCCGCCTTGGGACTGCTGATGCTCTACGAAGAGGATCCCCAGCCCGTCTGGTTGCAGACGGCGGCCCGGGCCATCGCCTATCTGGCACGGATGCGGCGCGGCGCGGAGCTCGTCGAGCCCGATCATTGGGCCCTGTTGGCCACGGCCCGACTGTGGCCGCTATGTGACCGGTGCACACCTCCCTTTCCGCGCGAGACGCTGTCGCGCCACGCCATCAAGATTTGTCGGCGGATGTTGGACGAGCCGGAGCGCCTCGATGGCGTCACTTTCGAGCCGGGATGCCTCACCCCCGACGGTCGAACCTGCCCGACGGCAACCCGGGTAGAGGGCCTCACGGCCGCACTCGCATTCCTGCCCGATTCGAAAGCGTCTCTGCGGAGCGAGATCAGCCGGGCGGTCGGCGAGGCGATCGACTTCCTGCTGCGAAGCCAGGTCCGCCAGGGACGCTACGCCGGTGGGATCCCCCGAGCCGTCGGCTCGGCGGGACCGGCGGGAGCCGCGCCGGAGCCACGGCGCGACGCTCATCGCCGGACCGAAGTTCGCGTGGACTATGTACAGCACGCCCTGAGCGCGATGATCCAATCGGAGCAACTCGAACGCGGCGACGTGGGACTCTAGTGTCCTGAGTTAGAAATTCCTTCACACACCGTTTGCACTTTTTGCAGAATC
>CAZWWC010000612.1:0-1812 GCA_964637625.1 uncultured Planctomycetaceae bacterium | reverse complement strand
GATCATGGGTCGGCTCCTCGTGATAATGCTCGGTCAGACGGTGGGCGAGCAGCGGCATCTCGAAAGGGCACATTTCAACACAAAACGGCCGTTTTTGCAAGGGGCCCGGTCCGGGAGGGCGAGGCTCCTGCCGAGCCGCGGTCTGGGGCGGCGTCCGTGGCCGTCAATCCGCGGCAACTTGGCTCTCCCGCTCAACGTGCTGGTGGTTGCGCAGGTGCTCCTCGCAATAGCACGGACTGCCCGCGCACTTCGAGCAGTAACGGAAATCCATGTCCGGATGGGTCTGGTTCGTGATCCCACAAATGGTACAGCGGTGGCGTGGCTTGGCACGTGAGGCGCTGCGCGCCGCCTGGTCTCGCATGAGCCGATGGCCCGATCGGGCCCTCCGCAGGATATCCCGGCCGAAGAAGACGAAGAAATTCGCCACCGACGCAAAGATCATCACGATGGCAATCAGATTGCCGGAGAGAATGACCAGGAAATAGCCGATCCACGTCAACAAGGCCAACCACTTGATGCGGACCGGCAGCACGAACATGATGTAGAGACGAAAGTCGGGATAGAGGTAGGCAAAGGCGAGAAAGACGGAACCTTCCAAAAAGACGATCGAAGCCGGCGCATCGGGCACGAGAAACGCCGCGCCGACCGTCGCCACGTAGCCGACCAGAAGAAACACGTTGTAGCGAAACGTTCCCCACGTGTGCTCCAACGTCGTGCCCATCAGGTAGAAGAGATACCAGAAGAAGAACGCAAAGATCGGATCGGGCACGGGCGGCTCAAACACGAACGAGAAAGGTCGCCAAAACTCGCCGGCCAGAACCCGGTTGGGGATGAACGGCAGCTTGTCCAGCACGCTGGCTTGCAGCAGGCCCGCCCGCTCGGCGGCGCCGATGAGGAAGAAGACGACCTGACCGGAGATAAGCCCCTCGGTCACGTGGGGAATCGCAAAGCGGCCCAGCTTGCGCTGGAGTCGGTCGAGTAGCTTCATGATGGCTCCATTGTGTCGGCACGGCGGCCGTCTTGTCAATGTAGCGACGATGCACGACTTGTTGGCCCAACGGGAAGAAAGTTGCCCGGGCCCGGTGCGCGGGCTCGCTACGGGGGCCAGAAACAGGTATTATGACCGTGTGGCTGCTCGGCCCGAATCAACAACCCCCAGTGTAGGAGCCGCGCCATGCCTATCCACGTCGAATGCCCCGGCTGCGGACGCCGGCTGCAGGCCCCTGATCGGTTGGCCGGACAGCGGGTAAAGTGCCCCGGGTGCTCGGCCGTGATCCACGTGAGCTCGCCGGCCGCCGCCGCGGTGGAGGCCGGGCCGACGATCCTCGTGACATGCGGCTGCCAGAAGCAATTCCAGGTGCGGCGCGAACTGGCCGGCCGGCGGCGCAAATGCCCGGCCTGTGGCCAGGTGATCACGATCCCGCATCCCGAAGCGGCCCATTCCGCCGCCGAGCCACAGCTCGAACAACTGCTGGCGGCCGAAATGACTGATCCGGCACCGCCGACTTCCCCGCTGGCTCCCCTGAAGAAAAAGAAGAAAAAACGCGGCACGAACACCGGGTTGATTATCGGCCTGGGCGCCGGCGTGGGTCTCGTCGCGTTGTTGCTCCTGGTGATCCTGCTATGGCCCGAGGGCGACGACGGGCAAGTAGCCGACTCGGGGACCGCGGCAGCGAAGCCGGGCACCGGTGGGTCTTCCGAGGCGAGTACGGCGGGCGAACGCAAAGAGCAGAACTACCCAGCGCTGCCCGACGCGGTGACCGAGCCGCCCGCGTGGCTCGTCAAAGACGCGCCGTTTGACGTGGCGGCCTA
>CAZWWC010000611.1:0-1824 GCA_964637625.1 uncultured Planctomycetaceae bacterium | reverse complement strand
GCGTCCAGTTTTCTCCTCCCATGGCCGAGGCAAAATGCACGCGCCCCACCCCGACGCATCAAGCTTGTCGTCTCGGTGTGGGCGTCAGATTTGTAGGTAGGGTCAGTTGGGGGGCGGATTCCAGAAAGAGTCCCAGCAGGCGGGTTCGCTGAGATAAAGGGCGCGGAGATGGCAGACTGCGTCAGCTCCATCCTCGCTCCAGCGCATACCGCCTCCTTTCAGGCGGTTGGCCACGACCGTTTTGCAGGCCGACTCCACGGGGCCCGAGCCGATCTGCCAGCCGTTGCGGACATAGGTCGGATAGTCCATCCGGTGTTCGTGATTGCGAAAGTATTGGACCTGTTGACGATGAACTTCACGAGCCGCCGCTGAAGCGTCTTGAAGGTTCAATCCTTCCAGCCATCGACGCACGGCGGGGCCACCCTCGTGTTTCAGGCGATGGCAGACATTATCGAGCCACGTTTGTCGGGCCGGTTCGTCGTCGCCGTGCAGTGCTTGCGCTAATTCCACCAGGTGTTCCTTCGCGTGGTAGAAGTCGAGGATGCACACCGCGTTGGGAAAGAAACGTTTGAAAAACGACTCCAGGCCCGACCCGCCGTCGGACAACGCAATGTGCTGATCGGCGCGAGTCCAACCGACCTCCAACGCCTCGCGGTGGAGTTGCCAGCCGAGGGCATCCAACTCGAAAAAACCCGATAAATACCGCACTTGGCGTGGTGGCGGGCGTCGTGGATCGTGCTGGCTTCGCGGGTTGTAGACCATCCCGACGTAGGCCATCCGGCCGTCGGCCCGGCGGCCGCCGGGCCCTTGTTGACGCACGCCTGTGGCGTCGAGACTGACATACGCGCAGCGCCGTCCCGCCGCATCGCGTTGCCACTCCCAATCGCGGGTCGGCCCGAGCGATTTTCCTTCATCGAGTTGCTCGTGCACGCGGCGGCCGGCATCCTCGGTGATTCGCTCGACAGTCGATTCGCTCAGCCGAAGCCCCGCCAGCTTTTGCAGCACTCGCTCCGCGCCGTCGGCAAAGCTGCCCAGCACGCCGGCCAAGCCGACGATCTCCTCCGACGCCGGAGTGAGGGAGACCTTCTGCTTCAATCGCAAGGTTCGCTCCCAAGGCTTACCACCACGCCGGCAATGCCGACAATGATAATAAGCCGCCTCGACCGCAATGGGCCCCATCACACTTACGACGGTCCGGGTCCGCCATCCGAGGAAGCGTGCATTTTCGCCGCAATGAGGACAGACGATGCTGCTGCCTTGGTACCCCCTTTTTTACGGTCGTTGACGGTCGCTTCCAAGGCTTGCGCCCCCGCCCGTAACACTTTGTCGCGCACCGTGAACTCGGTTTCGCCCAACAACTGGTCATCGCGTCGTGTCACCATAAAACGGGCAAGCTGCCACATCTCCCGTTCCATGGCCTTCATCATAACATCATGCACGCGTTGAACTTCCGCTAACTCTTCCGGCGTCATGCCATCCATCCCGTGGGAACCTTCCATGATCTCTCCTCTCGTTTCGTCTGAAAATAGGCAAACCTCCCCCTGAAAACCGCTTACTACCTGATTTCCTACCTACAATCAAGACGCTCACACACTATATTAGGTGTCCGGAAGCGGGGCTTGACCCGGCTGGCTACGGCTGCTACCTTGCGGAGTTTCATCCACTTCGGGTTTGTGGAGTCTACTGCAGTGTCCTACGACAGTATTGTCTGTGTCAAACAGGTGCCCGACACGGCCAACGTCACGGCCGACGCGATGAAGGAGGACGGGACCGTCAATCGGGCCGCGCTGCCGGCGATCTTCAACCCCGAGGATCTGCACGCGC
>CAZWWC010000610.1:0-1842 GCA_964637625.1 uncultured Planctomycetaceae bacterium | reverse complement strand
TCACGGGATGCCGCCGGCCGGCGGGCTGGGGATCGGCATCGACCGGCTCGTGATGTTGTTGACCGACGCGACGACGATTCGCGAGGTGATTCTCTTCCCGCTCTTGCGGCCGGAAGCGGAATAGAAAAGCACTGCGGGGCAAGCCGAGGGTGTCTGGGAATTGAAATCGACGTTTTTTGAGGCAAAATGTGTGCCACTGCTTGCCACCGGCAAGCAGTGCCGGCCATGCAGCCGCTGGGCACTGCTTCTGGTGAAGCAGTGGCACACGGCGGAATAGAAACGCACTGCTGGGCAAGCCAGCAGTGGCACCCGGCGCGCCGCGGACGGCTATCGACAGTTTGACAAGGAAGTCCGATGTACAAATTCCTTCTTTGCTGGCGCTATCTGCGGACGCGGTACATCGCCCTGGCGTCGATCATCAGCGTTATGCTGGGCGTGGCCACGATGATCGTGGTCAACAGCGTGATGTCGGGCTTCGTGACCGAGATGCACAACCGGCTGCACGGTATCCTCTCGGACGTCGTGGTCGAGTCGTGGAGCATCAATGGGTTTGCGGACGCCGAAGCCCATATGGAGAAGATACGCCAGGTGGCCGGCGACTCGATCGAATCGATGACGCCCACGGTCGAGGTCTGGGCAATGCTCAGCTACGGCCGCGGGAATCAGACGATCTCCGTGCCCGTCCGATTGATCGGCATCGATCCGGCCACCCAGGGCCGGGTGAGCGATTTCGCCAAGTATCTCCAGCACCCGGCCAACCGCCGGCAGCCGAGCTTCCAACTGCGCCAGGGCGGCTACGACGTGCGCGACCACCAGGCGGGGCTTGGGGCGGTGGAACGTCCCCAGATGGCCAAGGCCGGTTGGCCCCACCGGCGCGAGTGGGCCCGGCGATGGGCCCAGGCCGAAGCGGCTCGACGCGTGCGCGAGCAATTGGAGCGTCAGCGCCGCCCCAAACCGGAAGACCATCGGCCGGACGTTTTTGCCGACGATCGACCCACCGAGCCCGAGGTGGTCTTCGACCCGGCCGAACACTGCTGGGACGGCGCCGTCATCGGCTTCGCGCTGGCCAGCTCGCCGGACGAGGAAGGCCACCCTCGGTTCCGTCTCATGCCGGGCGACGACATCCAGTTGGCCACGCTCAGTGCCAGTCCCCGGAAGCCCGAGCTGGTCGCTCGCGACTTCACGGTGACGGATCTCTACGAGAGCAAGATGAGCGAGTACGACGGCCAACTCGTCTTCGTGCCGATCGACGTGCTGCAGGACATGCGAGGGATGAAAGACCCGGAGTCCGGTAAGCGGTTCGTCAACCAGATCCAGATCAAGCTCAAGCCGGGCGTCGACGGCCGGGAAGTGCGCGACCGGCTTCGAGCGGCCTTCTCGCCGCACTACTACAGCGTTTCGACCTGGCAGGACAAGCAGGGCCCGCTGCTCTCGGCCGTGCACATGGAGATCATGATCCTCAACATACTGTTGTTCTTGATCATCGCCGTGGCCGGGTTCGGCATCCTGGCCATCTTCCTGATGATCGTCGTCGAGAAGACCCGCGACATCGGCATTCTCAAGTCGCTCGGCGCGTCGCGCGGCGGCATCATGGGCATCTTTCTCGGCTACGGGTTTTCGCTCGGGCTGGTCGGCTCGGGCATCGGCTTGGCACTCGGCTTGGTTTTCGTCCACAACATTAACGACATTGCGAAATGGTTGGGTAAGATCACGGGCCAGCCCATCTTCGATCCGAAGATCTACTACTTCTACACCATCCCGACGATTGTCGACCCTTGGACCATCACTTGGATCGTGCTGGGTGCCTTGGCCATCGCCGTGCTCTCGAGCATCCTGCCGGCG
>CAZWWC010000609.1:0-1864 GCA_964637625.1 uncultured Planctomycetaceae bacterium | reverse complement strand
ACCCTAAGGTGACTGGATTTTGAATCCAGCGCGTCTGCCATTCCGCCACTCCGGCTGCCAGTGCCCAAAATTCTAGCATCTGATCCGTCGATCGAATAGTCCTTTTGCCCGCCCCGGCACGGAGAAGGACAGGGCGGTCGGCCGGCGGAATCTGGGCCAGCGCTGCGCTATGGCCCAGGCACCCAGGCGGCAAACGGCACGGGCAAGATGCCCGTGGCACCCCTCAATTCAACTCGGTCGGTCCACTAGCGAGCAGAATGGTCTCCCTTGGGGTGCGGGCCGTGAATTGACCCGACCGCTGGCCTCGGGTATGGTAGACGCTGTACGGTCGGCCGCGGTGCGCTGTGGCCGCCTTCGACCCATCGGCGCCCGCATGGCGCTTTCCCGATTTGCTTCGGAGAAAACTCACCATGAGATTATCATTCTGTCGATCCTTCTTCGCGTGTGTCGCCTTGCTGTGGCTGGTGCCCATGGTTGTCCGGGCGGACGATTCGGCCGCGGCCAAGGAGTCGGCCCGTCGGCCGAACATCCTCTTTATCATGTCCGACGACCACGCTGCCCATGCGCTCGGTTGCTACGACAGCAAGATCAACGAGACGCCCAATCTCGACCGGCTGGCCAACGAGGGGATGCGGTTTACGAACTGCTTCTGCACCAACGGAATTTGCGGTCCCAGCCGCGCGGTCATCCTGACCGGCAAGTACAGCCACATCAACGGTTTTGTCGACAATAACCATCGGCACAGCCGATTCGACAACCGTCAGCAGAACGTGGCCAAGCTGCTTCGGAAGGCCGGCTACGAGACGGCCATGATCGGCAAGTGGCATCTCCGCTGCAAGCCGACCGGCTTCGACTACTGGCAGATCCTGCCGGGCCAGGGCGCCTATTACGATCCGGAAATGAACGAGATGGGCAACAAGCGCAAGCACAAGGGCTACACGACCGATCTGATCACCGACATCACGCTCGATTTCCTCAAGAACAAGCGCGATCCCGAAAAGCCGTTTTTCGTCATGTATCACCACAAGGCGCCGCACCGCAATTGGCAACCCGGCCCGAAGCACAAGACGCTCTATGACGATCGCGATATTCCCGAGCCGGCGACCTTCAACGACGATCACAGCGGCCAAGGTACGGCCGCCAACGTTCAGACATTGAGCATGAAGGATCTCCAGCCCAAGGATCTGAAGGTTCCGGTCCCCGAGGGACTCGAAGGCCAGGCGGAGAAGAAATGGCGGTACCAGCGCTATATCAAGGATTACCTCCGCTGCGTGGCCTCGGTCGACGAGAACGTCGGACGAGTTCTGGATTACCTCGACAAATCCGGTCTGGCCGGCAACACCGTGGTCTTCTACACCTCGGACCAGGGCTTCTTCCTGGGCGACCATGGCTGGTTCGACAAGCGGTTCATGTACGAAGAGTCGTTGCGGATGCCGCTGTTGGTTCGGTGGCCGGGCCACGTGCGGCCGGGCTCGGTCAACAACGATATCGTGCTCAACCTCGACTTCGCCGAAACGTTCCTGGCCATCGCCGGAGTGCCGATTCCCAAGGATATGCAGGGCAAGAGTCTACTGCCGCTGCTGGAAGGCCACACACCGGCCGACTGGCGCACGTCGATGTATTACCGCTACTACGACTTCCCCGGACCGCACGACGGCCACAAAAACCTCGGCGTTCGGACCAATCGTTACAAGCTGATCTTCTACAACGAACTCGACGAGTGGGAGCTATTCGACCTGAAGAAAGACCCGCACGAACTGAAGAGCGTCTACGACGATCCGGCCTATGCCAAGGCCGTCAAATGGCTCAAGGCCGAGTTGAAGCGTCTGAAGAAGCAATATGGCGACGACGACAGCGTGACCGG
>CAZWWC010000608.1:0-1873 GCA_964637625.1 uncultured Planctomycetaceae bacterium | reverse complement strand
CGCCGGAAGAGACGAACTGTCGGATTTCAGGCATTCGGGGCATCGGTCAAGCCTGTAGCGCAGCGGAAGCAACGGGCCTCATACTGTCGGGGTGCGCGGGGTGCCTGGGCCATAGCGAAGCGGTGGCCCAGAACGTCCCGTCTGGTTTATCCGAGCAGCCGACGTTTTGCAAGCCCCCGGGGAAAAAGGGGACAGCGGAAAAAGGGGACAGGTCCAATTTGCCGCCTGCGGCCCGAAGGGTGCTGCGCACAAATTGGACCTGTCCCCTTTTTCCTGTGTTTAGGAGGCGTGGCCATCTGCCGCCCCGTGTTGACCGTGATGTCCGCCGACCCTATATTCCGGCTTGTAGGTCAGGCTGTGCCTGACGCCGAGTGCCGCTCGGTGAGCGGGTGCTGGCGGGCGGGTGCGCGGGTGCCATGCCCACGTCCCGGCGCGCCGGGACGTGGGCATGTGGAAAACGCAGAGAAACACTGCATGGCCACGCGAGCGTGGCCATGGCACCCGGCCACCCTTCGTTCGACTCACCCATTCATCATTAGGTAATCCTGCCTATGGACCAATACATCCTCGCGCTGGATCAAGGCACGACCTCCAGCCGGGCGATTCTGTTCGGCCGCGACGGCCGCGCCAGGGCGGTCGCCCAGCAGGAGTTCGAGCAGATTCTGCCCGCGCCGGGGCTGGTCGAGCACGACCCCGAGGCGATCTGGTCCTCGCAATTGGCCGTTGCCCGGCAGGTCCTGGAAAAGGCCTCCGTCACGGCCGACGCTCTGGCCGCGGTGGGCGTGACCAACCAGCGCGAAACGACCATCCTTTGGGAGCGCGACTCGGGCCGGCCGGTGGCGGGTGCGATCGTCTGGCAGAGCCGCGCCAGTGCGCCGATCTGCGAGCAACTGGCGGCCGACGGCCTGGAACCCCTTTTTCGTCAAAAGACCGGCCTGCTGCTGGACGCCTATTTCTCCGGCAGCAAGATCAAGTATCTTCTGGACCGCCACGAGGGTCTTCGGCAGCGTGCCGAGCGTGGTGAAATCCTCTTCGGCACGGTGGACACCTGGTTAATCTGGCGGCTCTCCGGCCGTCGGTGCCACGTGACCGACTACAGCAACGCCAGCCGAACGCTCCTCTTCAATATCCACACGCTCGATTGGGACGACGAACTGCTCGGGATTCTGGACGTGCCCCGGGCCATGTTGCCCGAGGTCCGCTCGTCGAGCGAAATCTACGGCCAGACCGATCCAAAATGGTTCGGCCGGCCCGTGCCGATCGCCTCGGCCATCGGCGACCAGCAGGCGGCCACTTTTGGCCAGAACTGTTTCGAGCCGGGCACCGTCAAAAACACCTACGGCACCGGTTGCTTCATGTTGATGAACACGGGCAGCATGCCGGTCGAATCGAAACACAACCTGCTGACCACGATCGGTTGGCATGTCAATGGCCGGGTCACCTATTGTCTCGAAGGCTCGGTGTTCATCGCCGGGGCGGTCGTCCAATGGCTTCGCGACGGGCTCGGGCTGATAGAGAAGTCGGCCGAGGTCGAGACCCTGGCGGCCGGCGTGCCCGACTCGGGCGGCGTCTATCTCGTGCCGGCCTTCGTCGGACTCGGCGCTCCGCATTGGGACAGCCGCGCCCGCGGGGCGATTTTTGGCATTACCCGGGGAACCACGGCCGGCCACCTCGCCCGGGCGGCCGTCGAGTCGATGGCCTTCCAGACCCGTGACGTGCTCGAAGCCATGTCGAAAGACGCCGGCCGACCGATTGCGCAACTGAAAGTCGACGGCGGCGCGGCGCGCAACGATGCCTTGATGCAATTCCAAGCGGACCTGTTGGGCGTCGAGGTGCTCCGCCCGGTTGTGGCCGAGACAACCGCCCTGGGCGC
>CAZWWC010000607.1:0-1876 GCA_964637625.1 uncultured Planctomycetaceae bacterium | reverse complement strand
AGCCACCCTGTGGTCACGCTTCCGGATCGTAGAACTGCATGAGCAGGTCGATGGTGGCGGTTTCCTCCCGTGCCTCGCTCCGGCTCCGGCGCGCGGCCAAGCTGGCTTGACCGATCGCGGCATCCCGTTGCCAATCCGACGCGACGCCGCTGGAGGATTCCTCCGAGGACGAATCGCCGCCTCCGGACCCACCGCCCGAGCCGCTCATCGGTGCGGCTCCTTCGCCGGTCGGCTGCCATGCGCTGGGGAAATCGAAGGGATAATTGAGCCTGCCCGGCGTGGTCGCGTCGCGCGTGTAAACGGCCGCGAAGTAGCTCAGATCGCCGAGGTCCACCGTGCCGTCGTGGTCGAAGTCGGAAGCCCACGTATAGCCGACGCCGGTCTCACCGACCGCGTGGCCATAGGCGGCCGCGAAAAAGGACAGATCACCCAGGTCGACGCTGTCATCATCATCCAGGTCGTACATCACCGGCCAGAGTTGCGCGTCGGTGAGCGTGCCCGTGGTCAGTGCCGTTGCATCGGCGCTGCTCCAGAGCACCTGCGCGTCGGCCAGCGCGAAGCCGAGCTCGGTGTGCGGCGTGAGATAACCGTCCGTGGCGTTGTGCGGCACGCGCGTGCCCTCTAGATTGGGCTCGAAATAGACCCGGGCCACGAGGACCGGCTGCCCGTCGCCGTAGAGACTCACGCCGACCGGATCGGCCGGATAACCCGAATAGTACCACTCTTCCAATTCAGAATCGTATTGAGGTTCATCCGGATAGCCGTCGATCGTGAACACGTCCGTCGTGCCGCCCAACGCCGTGATCACGCCACCGGTGTTGTCGATCTGGTACGTCCGGTTCTCCACGAAATGGTTTCTGTACTCGATCCCGGTTGCCGTGAACAGATCGTTGTCAAACGTCAAGTCGGTCGAAACCGTGTGAACCCCAAATTCACCTGCCTCTGCCGGTTCGGTGATCGTGGCCCAGATCTCGATCGCAAACGAGTCCCATTCGTCGATCCATTGGCTCTCGGGCAGCACGTCGACCTCGCCGTACGCGTCGACCTCGGTGAGATCGCGGACCAGCGTCAAGTCCAGTTGCGCCGTCGGCGCTTCGTCCGGCACAATGTAGATGGGCACGACTTGGTAGTCGATGGCGTCGGTATAGACGCCCGTTGCCACAGTGATCGGATGAATGCCGGTCAAACCGTTCTTGGGCGTGACAGTCGTTACCCCCGTGTATAAACCGACTTCGTAGTCCAAATCATCATGGGACCATATGGGAATAGGTTGGGGGATGGGGACATACGTTTCACTTTCTTCGTCGTAGACCTCCAGATGGGACAGATACCAATCATTCAGGAACAGTGCGGAATCTTCTTCGACATCAATGGCCGTCAATTGAAAAGTGGTCGCCGTGTCGACCGTCGTTCGGGTTTTGGCCTTGGACTCGTCGTCCAGATCGTCCAAATAGGGATCGGCGTCGATCCCGTCGGGCGTGACGGTCACGGTGAACGTCACTTCATCCTCGCCACCGTTGCCGTCGTTGACCCTGACGGTGATCGTGACGTCGGTCGCACTCGCGTAGCCCTCCGGCGCCTTGAGCATCAGCACGGCGTTCTCATGGTCGACGAAGATCTCGACCGAGGTCATGACGATCGCGGGGTCCGGGCTTGAGTCGGCCGCTGTTCCTCTCGCGCTGATTGCCTCGAGGACGTCGAAACCTTCGATCAGTTGCCCAAACACGCTATGATTGAAGTCGAGATGTCGCGGATAATCGGCACCCAACTCCGTCCAATCCGGCGTATCCACGATGAAAAACTGCGAGTCGTTCGTATCGTCGGTCGACTTGGCCATCGACAGCACGCCCGTCGTGTTGTGCTGCAGGTCGACGTG
>CAZWWC010000606.1:0-1878 GCA_964637625.1 uncultured Planctomycetaceae bacterium | reverse complement strand
ATCGCCGAGACCGGCGCCGGCCAGCACGGCGTGGCCACGGCCACCGCCTGCGCCCATTTCGGCCTGGAGTGCGTTGTCTACATGGGCGAGGAAGACATCCGCCGCCAGAAGCCCAACGTCTTCAGCATGCGCCTGCTGGGCGCCGAGGTCCGCCCGGTCACGAGCGGCTCGCGGACGCTGCGCGACGCGATCAACGAGGCGATGCGCGACTGGATGAGTTCGGTCGAAACGACCCATTATTGCCTCGGCTCGGTGATGGGCCCCCATCCGTTCCCCGTGATGGTCCGCGACTTCCAAACGGTCATCGGGCGCGAGACGCGCCGGCAGTGCTTGGACCAGTTGGGCCGATTGCCCGACCTGATCGTGGCTTGCGTGGGCGGAGGCAGCAACGCCGGAGGGATATTCTACCCGTTCATCGAGGACAAGGAGGTCGCGATGTTGGGCGTCGAGGCGGGCGGGCGCTCCGCGCGGCCCGGCGACCATGCCGCGCCGCTGGAGTTCGGTCGGCCGGGCGTGCTGCACGGCAGCTACAGCTACGTGATGCAGGACGAAGACGGCCAGACCTGTCCGGTCCATTCGATCTCGGCCGGGCTGGACTATCCCGGCGTAGGACCCGAGCACAGCTACTGGAAAGAGACCGGTCGGGTCAGCTACACCAGCGCCACCGACGCCGAGGTGCTCGAGGCGTTCGACCGTCTGGCTCGAACCGAAGGGATTATTTCTGCCTTGGAAAGCGCGCACGCCGTGGTGAAGGCCATCGAGGAAGCGGCCCGCCGGCCGGCCGACGAGGTTGTGGTGGTCAATCTGTCGGGCCGAGGCGACAAGGACGCGGCCGAGATCGCCCGATTGCGCGGCGTGGAGTTTTGAAGGGAACGTGTGACAAGATCATAGGCAACTGCGGGCTTCCGCCCGCGGCTATTAACGGACCCCCAATCCCTAATCCCCAATCTCTAACTCATGTCTTCGATCGACCGACTTTTCGAACAACTTCGGGCCTCCGGGCGCAAGGCCTTCATGCCGTTTGTCACGGGCGGGGATCCGGATCTTGCTTTCACGGCTAAGGTGGTTGGGCTGTTGGCCCGGCGCGGCGCCAGCCTGCTGGAGATAGGCCTTCCCTATAGCGATCCGATCGCCGACGGCCCGGTCATCCAGGCCTCGTACACCAGGGCGCTCGATCGACACGTCAAGTTGGGCGACATCCTGGGCATGGTCAGCCGGCTGACTTCCGAGATCAAAGCGCCGCTGGTTGCGATGGGCAGCTACGCCACGGTCTACCGGCATGGGATTGAGGTGTTTGTCGAAAAGGCCAAGTCGGCCGGCCTGGCCGGGGCGATTGTGCCCGATCTGCCGATCGAGGAGTCGGACGCCCTGGCCGAGATCTGCCGCCGCGAGGACTTCAGCCTGATCCAGTTGATCACGCCCACCACGCCACGCGAGCGTGCCAAGCGGATCGCCGAGAAGACGACCGGTTTCATCTACTACGTTTCGGTCACGGGCATCACCGGCGAGCGAAACGAACTGCCGCCGGGGTTGGTCGACCAGGTCGCCTGGCTCCGCGAGCAGACGGAGTTGCCCATCTGCATCGGTTTCGGCATCAGCCGGCCCGAGCACATTCGGTTGTTGGCGCCGGTGGCTGACGGACTGATTGTCGGCTCGGCGATCGTCCGCCGCGTGGCCCGGGCCGCCGAGCGACCGCGCGAGGAAGTCCTCTCGGAGATCGACGAGTACGTGGGCGAACTGCTGGCAGCACTGGAGACTATCTAAACCGTTTAGCGGTCGGGCTTGCCCGACGTTTGCCCTCCTGGGCCAGCGCTGGGTGCCAGTGCAACAAATTGCATGAACTGATATTGAAATAAAACGGGCGGTCGTCCAGAGTTG
>CAZWWC010000605.1:0-1907 GCA_964637625.1 uncultured Planctomycetaceae bacterium | reverse complement strand
TTCTTGACTACCCAGAAGCCCAGTGGAACAGAGGAAGCGGTCGAAACGGTGCAGTTGAAGGATCCGGCATTGGCGGCCTTGCTGGCGTGGCTGATCCCGGGCTTGGGCCACCTTTACCAGGGGCGATGGGCCAAGGCCGTGCTCTTCTTCGTCTGTATCATGGGCACGTTCGTCTATGGGCTCTATCTGGGCAGCGGCGAAACCGTGGGTTGGGGGCGCGTCGTCTACGCCTCGTGGCGGCCGGGCGACAAGCGGCTCTACTACTTCTGCCAGATCGGCGTCGGGCTGCCCGCCATGCCGGCGCTGGTCCAGGCCATCCGGGTTCGCGACGGCAAGGAGCCGTTGGGCACCTTCATGGCCCCTCCTCCTCTCGACGATCGGGCCGGCGGGGCCGGGCGGGTCACGCTCGATACGATCCACCGCAACCTGGCCCGCTATTTCCAGTTAGGTGAAATCTACACCTCCATCGCCGGTTTGATGAACGTGTTGGCGATTCTGGACGCCTGGGCCGGCCCCGTGATAAGAACCAGGCGCGACGAGAAAGAAGACGAGCAGAAGGACGAACAAGCCAAGGACGCTACGGATGATTCACCCGAGCGGACCGCCGACGAGCAGAGTGCTCCGCACAAGAAAGACGCATGATGATCGATCTTTTTCTCCTGGCGTTTGTTGGACCCGGCGATCTCTGGTACGCGTTGCCTCTGGTGATCACCGTGAGTTTTGTCTACGCGGCCACGCGGCATGAGCGTACCGACCTCATTCTGCGGCACGCCGTTCGAACGGCCGTGTGGATCGTCGGTTTCATGGCGGTCGTTTTCGCGATTCTTTGGCTGATCGACTGGTGGATGTAGTAGGAAGAGAGCCATGCGCATCGTGGTATTGGGGGCGGGCACGGTCGGATCCTCGATCGCCGACATGCTCTGCCAACACGGACATAGCGTGACCGTGGTCGACAACGATCCGGCCCACGCTCGCCGGGTTAACGAGGAATTGGACGTCCGCGTGATCGGCGGCTCGGCGTCCGAGTCGAGCGTGCTGTTTCAGGCGGGCGTGCTGGGAAGCGATCTCTGCCTGGCGGTGACCGGCTGCGATGAGGTCAACATGGTCTCGGCCAGCATGGCCAAGGGAATGGGAGCCCGCCGCAGCGTCGCCCGCGTCTATGCCCCCGTCTTTCGCGATCTGAGCACGTTCGACTACCAGCGACACTTCCGCATCGACCGGCTTCTGAGCATGGAACACCTCTCGGCCATGGAGTTGGTCCGCGAGATTCGCCACCCGGGTGCCAGCCTGGTCGAGAACTTCGCCCGCGGCGAACTCGAAATGCAGGAGTTGGAGATCAGCGAGGAGACGTCCGCAGTCGGCGTGCCGCTGGCCGAGTTGAACCTGCCGGCCGGGGTGCGGATCGGCTCGGTCCGGCGCGACGGACGCCTCGCCTTGGCCGGCGCCGCCGACCGAATCGCCGTCGGCGACCAGATCACGCTCATCGGTGCCCGCGAGGACATCGACGACGTCAAGGGTCTGTTCCAGCGGGTCAGTCCACCCAAACAGCGCGTCGTGATCGCCGGTGGCGGCGAGACGGGCTACCACCTGGCTCGCGCACTGGAAGGCCGGCGCTTCTCCATTCTCTTGATGGAAACCGATCGGGCCCGGTGCGAATTCCTCGCGGCCCACCTGGACCAAACCACCGTGGTCAACGCCGACGCCCAGCGGCGCATCACGCTCGAAGAGGAGCGTATCGGCGACGCCGATATTTTCGTGGCCTGCACCGGCGACGATGAAGACAGCATCATGGCTTGCGTCGAGGCAAAAGAACTCGGCGCCAAGAAGATCATGTCGATCGTCAATCGGCCCGACTACGCCAACGTGGTCGGCAAGCTCGGAATCGACCACGCCGTCAGCCCTCGGAT
>CAZWWC010000604.1:0-1930 GCA_964637625.1 uncultured Planctomycetaceae bacterium | reverse complement strand
ACCCTACAAGCCTTCAATCTATAGCGACTTTGCCCCAGTCTGTCCATATCGTCCCG
This sequence comes from uncultured Planctomycetaceae bacterium, assembly GCA_964637625.1. Lineage (GTDB taxonomy): Bacteria > Planctomycetota > Planctomycetia > Pirellulales > Thermoguttaceae > UBA11386. The sequence continues at coordinate 1,874 of CAZWWC010000604.1, read as the reverse complement.
GTGAATTCCCGGCGAAAAAGGCGAGCCTTGGCGACTTCCTTTGGCCCCGGTGACCAGCCGGGCCAAGACCCGACCTACATCTATGTCTAGACGGTGATCCCCCCATCGACAGTAAGGACGTGACCGGTGATGTAAGATGCGGCGTCACTGGCCAGAAACAAGACGGCGTCGGCCACGTCGCGTGGTTGTCCCAACCGACCCAGCGGCACCCGGTCTATGACTGCCTCGACGATCGCATCGCCCATCTCGGCGGTCATGTCCGTTTCGATGAACCCCGGGGCGACCGCGTTGACGGTGATGTTTCGACCGGCCAGCTCCATGGCCACGGTCCGTGTGAGTCCGATGACGCCGGCCTTCGACGCGGAGTAATTGGCCTGGCCCGGGTTGCCCATCAAGCCCGAAACACTAGCAATATTGATGATTCGGCCACGACGCCCCTTCATGAGGGGTTTGCAGGCGGCTCGCGTGAAAAGGAAGGTGCCGCGGAGGTTGATGTTCAGCACGCTGTCCCACTGATCGTCTTTCATCCGCATGATCAAGCCGTCGCGTGTGATGCCTGCGTTGTTGACCAGGATTTGGAGTCCCCCCCACTTGGCGACCACCTCGCCGACCACCTCGCCGACCCGCTGGCTGTCGGTCACGTCGCAACCATAAGCGGCCGCTTCGCCGACGCCGGCGGCATTGATCGAATCGACCGTTTCACTCAGCAGATCGGTGTTTACGTCGACGCAAGCGACCTTGACCCCGCTGTCGGCCAGCGTTTCGGCGATGAGCCGCCCAAGCCCGCGGGCGGCGCCGGTGACGATCGCGATCTGGCCGGTCAGGTCGGTGGAAATACGACTCTTGTTGTCCTTTGCCATGGATCCGTCCTTGTATCTGGGTAAGTGTGCAGCCTAGTGCTGCGTCAAGGCTAAGAATGAGGGTGCCACTGCTGGCTTGTCCAGCAGTGCCAATGAGTTACGTTGCATCAAACCCATAATTTTAGCTTTGACACAGCACTAGGCTATTCTCGCGATTATGGGCCGATTATATGCCGGAACGCAATAAGGGGACCATCCCGTTCATGGCTGGGGACTGTCCCCAGACGTTCACACGTCCACACTTTGACACGATACCTTGCGGTCGATGCGACGGAGCAACCCTCGCAACACGCGGCCGGGACCGACCTCGTAGAATTGATCAACCCCCTGGCAAAGAAGATACCGCATCGAGTCTTCCCAGCGGACGGGATGAAGGACTTGCTGGATCAGAAGCTGTCGGATTTCTTCGGGGTCGTCGTGCGGCCGTGCGTCGACGTTGGAGATGACCGGGATTTTCGGCCTTTGCATGGTCACCTCGGCCAGCGCTTCGGCCAATTGCTCGTCGGCCGGCCGCATGATCTGCGTGTGAAAAGCGCCCGCTACCGGTATTGGTACGGTCCTCATCGCTCCCATCGGCCGGGCCATTTCCGCCGCCCGCTCGCAGGCCGCGTTGGTGCCCGAGATGACGATATTGCCCGGGCAGAGCAGATTGGCGATCTCCAGGATCTCGTCCTCGCGAGCTTTCTGGCAGAGGGTCTCGACCTGGACGCGTTCGAGCCCGAGGATGCTCACCATGCCGCTTGGGGTTGCGTCGGCGGCCTCTTGCATGGCGGCGCCGCGGCGCCCGACCAGCGCCAGACCGTCCTCGAACTCCATCACTCCGGCGAAGACCATGGCCGTGTATTCGCCCGAACTCAAGCCGGCGGCCGCTTCACAGGAGAGCACCACCTCGGGCGATTCGTGCCGCAACCACGCAAGCGCGGCCAGGCTCGTGACCAGCAGCGCCGGCTGGCTGCAGACGGTCGAGTCGAGCTGCTCGGCCGGTCCTTCAAAACACAGCTTGGCCAGATCGTA
>CAZWWC010000603.1:0-1940 GCA_964637625.1 uncultured Planctomycetaceae bacterium | reverse complement strand
GCCTTTCGCCGGAAAAAGGGGACAGGTCCCATTTGTGCGCAGCACCCTTCGGGCCGTTCCGGCAAATGGGACCTGTCCCCTTTTTCCGTCCCCTTTTTCCTCCGCGCCGCAGAAGCCTCATTGAACGGCAGTGCACATGAACAAGACGGCTTGGATGGGCATCACCCTGGCACTTCTCTGTTGCTCGGCCGGGACTTCGGCCGAGCAGCCCAAGACCGAAAAACCGGCAACCTGGGACGTGACCTGGCAATGGGAAGGCCGAGACGGGCCTCGCTTGAGACTCTCGATCGTCAACCGAGGCGATACTCCGGTCGAGTTGAAGGACTGGGAGCTGGCCGGCAAGGACGCGGGCGAGTTCGCCTTTGAAGGAGAGACGCCTCCCCCGACCGCCACGCTCGAACCCGGCGGATCGGTCGACGTCGTGCTCGTCTGGGACCGGAAGAAACCGAGCCGGAAGAAGTTCGACGCCGCGCTTCGTTTCGCGCACAATGTGCCCGAAGTGAAATCGCCGCACGCCGTCGATCTCGGCGAGCCGATCAGGCGGTTGCCGTACAAATATCGTATCGACGGTTTTCTCCGGCGCCAGGCTGGGCCGGCTCCTCGCGACGGCAAGGGCCGTATCATCGTCGACGACGGGTATCACGACGAAGCGATGATCGAGAAGTTGATGCGCGCCTTTGCCGAGGACTATCCGAGAATCGCCGCCTTGCACGAAATCGGCACGACCTGGCAGGGCCGCAAGATCCTGGCGCTTCGGATCACCCGCGATGTCAAGCGTCCCAACAGCAAGCCGGCGTTTCTTTTCGTGGGCGCCCACCACGCAAGCGAACTGCTAAGCACCGAATTCGTGCTGGACATCATCGAGCAACTCACGACCGGGCAGGCGACCGATCCGGAAGTCTGTTGTTGGCTCAGCCGGTATGAGATCTGGTGCATCCCGTTGGCCAACCCGGACGGCTTGCACCGGTTCTTCCACGTGGTCGCCACGGGCCGCAAGAACGGGCGCGACACGAACCGTAACGGCCGGATCGACGCCCGCGACGGCGTGGACCTGAACCGCAACTACCCGTTCCGATGGCACACGCTCGGCAAGAAAGGCTCCAGCGGCGACCCGGCCCACGGTCGGTATCGGGGTCCCGAGGCGGGCTCGGAGCCGGAGACCAAGGCCATCATGCGACTGGCCGACCGCGAGCGGTTCGCCGCGCTCATCACGTACCACACGTCGGGCTCGAAGGTGCTGGTACCCTACACGATCGACCGTGCCCGGAATCCGCATCCCGACGCGGCGTGGATCGTCGGCGCCCACATGGCGGCGCTTGCGGACGCGGCTCGGCCGGATCGCGATTACATCCCCGTCCGCAATCTCTACAGCGTCGACGGCGTGGACCAGGATTGGCACTACTGGCGGCACGGCACGCTGGCTTATCTCTGGGAAGGCTCGCGGACCAATCCGCCCTACCGGCGCGATCGGGAGCGGATCGTCACCGGCGCCCGGCCCGGCTGGCAGTATTTGCTCAAGCGTCTGATGACCGGGCCGACACTCTCGGGCCGAATCTACGATCGGCGAACCGGCAAGCCGCTGGAGGCCGTCGTTTCGCTCGACGAAATCAAGACCTTCGAAAACGAAGTGCACACCTCCCATCCGACCAACGGCCGCTTCGACCGCGTGCTGCCGGTCGAAGGGGCTTATCATCTGCGTGTCGAAAAAGATGGCTATCGTCCGGCGGTGATCAAGGTGTCGGTCGGCCGCCAGTGGAAGCAGATCCACGTCTGGCTCTCGCCGGAGGGCTGAGCCGCCGGGAAACGCTACCGGCGGGTGGCATGCTCACGCTTGCGTGAGCATGTTTTCCGACGTTCGAGCGTCCCGGCGCGCCGGGATGGCACCCAAGCCGTCGTCGCACGGCAACCAGTGCTCCCAACATTCCAAGGACCAAGACGGC
>CAZWWC010000602.1:0-1951 GCA_964637625.1 uncultured Planctomycetaceae bacterium | reverse complement strand
GGCCCGCGCGACTGGTCGAGGATTTTGATCACGCGGTCCCGCCGCCGGTCGTCGAGCCAGACGATCTCAGGCGAGTGGGCCGCAACCGGTTTTTTACAGGATAACGAAAAACCGGTGGGCGTACAGCCCTGATTGCAGCAGATCAGGCGATACCAGGCCCCCCCCGTCACGTTCTCCGCCGGCAATTGGAGCTCCTCGGCCAGCCGCCGAGCGGCTTCCGACGGCAGCCGACCGCGGCGCCGCGTGGCGTACCAGCTCCCACACCGCCCACAGAAGGGCCGTCGCAAGGCAAATCCCATCATGACCACCGCCGGCAAGAGCACCAGCAGGCCGTCGATGGCCCAACTCGACCACGCCCATGGGCCCCGAGCCGTGCAGGTTCCAAACACGGTTCGCAGCGTGCGTCCTTGCGCGGCCCGCTGTTGCAGGTAATCGGCCAGATTCCTAGGGCCCGGTGCCAGGTCTCCCTGGACCAGATCGCCGAAGACCTGTCGTGCCCGGCGAACGATCGGATCTTCCCGCTTGATCCTGGCCAGGGCCGATCGATAGCCGAAGTAATGTTGGCCGACGACGACCGCGGCGACCGAGAGCAGCACGGCCAGCCACGCGGTCGGCCGGTGGCCCATCTGGCCAAGGCGCATCAGGGCGACCAACGAGGCCCCAAGAACAAGACCGATCAGAAGCGGAAAGACCAACAGCGGCGAAAAGTGGCGTCCGATCTCCAGCGATGCCCAGGCCAGCAGCGCGGCAAAGCCGACGCAAGCCGGCAGCCAGAGGCACCACGCCCACCATGTCCACTGCCCGCCGCCGACCGGTGCCGTGGTTTGAGACGCTTGGCATGTTTGTGGATCGTGTTGCATTAGGGCCGACTTTGGGCGAGATCATTTCGGACGACATCATGCGGCCATATTGCCCTCAGAACGTGTTTTGAAAATGGTTGTAGCTCTTCGAGGGGTGCCACTGCTGGCTTGTCCAGCAGTGTTTTTCCCGGGAAATTCGCTTCGCACTGCTGGGCAAGCCAGCAGTCCCGGCGCGCCGGGATTTCAAAACACGTTCTCATTGTCGGGAATGATTATCCCCGTGTTCCCAGCACCCACGCCAGAATGCCCTTCTGGACGTGCATGCGATTGGCGGCCTGCCGGATGACGACGCTTTGCGGGCCGTCGATCACCTCGCCGGTCACTTCCTCGCCGCGCCGGGCGGGCAGACAGTGGAGGAAGACCGTGCCTTTCTGTGCGTGGGACATCAGTTCGGCGTTGACCTGATAGGGGGCGAAATCGGCTCGGCGCCGCTGGCGCTCGCTTTCCTGGCCCATGCTGGCCCAAACATCCGTATAGACGGCTATCGCGTCGCGAACCGCTTCGACCGGGTCGTCGGTGACGGTCAACCGTAAATCGGGCACTTCCTCCTTAAGCTGGGTCAAAAAGTCGTCGTCGAAACGGTAGCCTTCGGGCGTGGCCATGGTTAGGTTCATGCCGACTTTGCCACATCCTCGGGCGAGGCTGCGGGCCACGTTGTTGCCGTCGCCGATCCAGGCGAGTGTGTGTCCGGTGAGCTTGCCGAACAGCTCCCGCAGCGTGAACAGATCGGCCATGGCCTGGCAAGGATGAGCCTCGTCGGTCAGGCCGTTGATCACCGAGCAGGTGCAGTGCTCGGCCAGATCGACGGCCGTTTGATGCTTCTTGACGCGAACGACGACCGCGTCGACCAACTCGCCGAGCACGCGACCGAAGTCGGACATGCTCTCGCGGCGGCCGAAGCCGACGTCGTCGCCCAGGAACATCGCGCTGCCGCCCAGGTGGACCATGCCCGCCTCGAAGCTCACCCGGGTACGCAGCGACTGCTTCTCGAACAGCAGGGCCATGACCCGGCCGGGAAGGAGCGGCTCGCGCAGGCCTCGTTCGAACTTGTTCTTCAAGTCTTCGGCGATCGAGAAAATGCGTTCCATTTC
>CAZWWC010000601.1:0-1957 GCA_964637625.1 uncultured Planctomycetaceae bacterium | reverse complement strand
GCGTGAAGCTCATCGGCCAGGACGAAATGGTCACCCGCGAGGGCGTCCGCAAGAAGGCCGCCCGGGGTAACCGCGCCAGCCGGGCGTTCGTCAACGAGTTCACGATGAAATATTCTCAATTGGCCGCCCGATCGCCCGTCTTCGGCGAGCTGCGCAACCTGATCGATCTGAGTGTGGCGGCCGCCCTGATCCAGCAGGAAGGCTACTACGAGCGGTCGGGTTGGGACCTGGGCATCCTCGGTAAAGAGAAGGCGTTTGCCGTCAACACCTATCGGGCGCCGAAAATGGTCGAAACGGCCGTGGCGGCCCGTTGGCACGGCGGTCGGCTGACGACCCCGCTCGGCGGCGGCGTGCACATCCAGGCCACCACGGCACTCGATTCGGAAAACCTGCTGACCGAGGACACGGCCCGCGTCGAGAAGCTCCGCGAGCAAGTCAAGCCCAAGCTGGCCGAAGGCCAGTGGTGGTGGGACTGATTCAGTAGGCGGTAGGCAGTAGGCGGTAGGCGGTAGGCAGTAGAGGGCGGCGCCGATTTTGCCACATCGCTTCTTTCATAGCCCGCGGCGGAAGCCGCGGGTCTCTTACCATCGCATGTCGGGGTGCCTGGGCCATAGCGCAGCGGTGGCCCAGACGGTCCGTCGATTTCGCTACCTTGAACGCCCCAATGCGTTCTACTGCTTCGCCGGGCTCTCGGCCGGCTCCGGCGGCTTCACACCGACGTCCTCGAACTGCTGCTCGATCGCCCCGCCGTCGTCCTTCAGGTTGCTGCCGACCGAATAGACAAGCCAGCCCCGCGGTGTCCGCTTAACGATCAGCGGCTTGCCCGAATAAGGATCAAGCGTAGCCTTCTCCGGCAGCCCGAGGTCCGACAAATCGGCCTTCGGAAGAGCTTCGGGATCGGATCGTCGTTGCAGGGCGTTGAGCACGCGGAGCGCGCGGGCCAGCGCGACGCTTCGTGTGCTGGCCTCGTGCGAGGCTAGGACCGCCGGTATTATCAGTTTGGTCAGCGTGTAAAGGCTCGGTATACCTTGATGAATCCTGGAGAATTCCTTCTGAGTTTCACGATAGGGCCGGTCGGCCACGTCGATCATCCGGCCCAGGGCATCCAGGTGCGCGCTTTGCTGGCCATCCCAAAAGGCGCGGAAAAACCAAATATTTCGCCCGGGGATGTCGTGGGCGAAACCGGTAATGCCGTAGGCCCGCTCGCTCTTCAGGGCCTCGCGGAAGCCGTCGACGTTGGCCTGCTCGGCCAGTTGCCACTCGTGTTCGAGAAGATCATGGGTCGCGTCGGAGACCGGCCCATCGTACAACACGCGGCTGGCAAGCGAACCGGAAATGCCCTGACAGGCAATGCCCGTGAGGTAGTCGACCATACTGCAGTCGAAACGCCGGCTCAGCCGCAGCAGCGTGATGCTGCTGGCCAGCGCACCGTCGCGGTCCCCGTGGGCCAGTTGCCAGTAGGCGCGAGCCTGAAGAAGACGCGCGGCATCTCGCAGCACCTCCGTCTCAGGCAGGGTCGCCTCGATAAACTTGCCGACGCTGCTCGTTGCACGGTCGTCAACCATCGGGCGGTAAGTCCCGGCCGCGGCGGCCGACTCCAATTGAGCAAGCAGGTTCGGATACACGGCGAAGACCGACTCGACCTTCCGCAATTGCTCCTCCGTGAGCCGACCGTTTTCATACGTGTCGCTGCAGTAGAGATCGTCCAGCTCCCGGCTGGCGGCCTTCAGATCGTTCCGCGCGCGTTGAAGATACGTCGCCGCGTTCTGCTCGGGCGCGATGGAATCGGCCGTCAGATCGCGGAGCGTCACCGGACCGCCCGAGCGGCGAATCGCTTCGATCTGGCCCCTAAGCCGTGAACCGGATCTCCAGACCCACAGCGCGTTGAGTAGTAGGTAGACCACGATCAGGATTCCCAGCCCGATCCCGACCCACTTCAGAACGGTTCTTTTTCTGC
>CAZWWC010000600.1:0-1965 GCA_964637625.1 uncultured Planctomycetaceae bacterium | reverse complement strand
CGGGGTAACACACGCGCGGCACGCCTTAGAACGTGTTTTGAAATGGGTGCCACTGCTGGCTTGCCCAGCAGTGCGAAGCGAGTTTCCCGGGAAAAACACTGCTGGACAAGCCAGCAGTGGCACCCTCGGAAGAGCGACAACCATTTTCCATTTTCAAAACACGTTCTTAGATGGAGCGTAGCGCAGTGAAACGGCGACATCGCGCGCAGATCAACTTGGGGCTACCGCCCCTGAGAATATAGTACGAAAGGAGACGGCAATGCCTTATTCCGCGGAGATCAGCAGGGTGAATCCCACGTGTTTCCTGTTTCTGGTGGACCAATCGGGCTCGATGAACCAGACGTTCGGCCGGGATTCGACCAAGAAAAAGAAGGATGGCGTTGCCGACGCCATCAACCGCCTGCTGCAGACGCTCGTGTTTCGCTGTGCTAAGGGGGACATTATCCTCGACCGCTACTATGTCGGGGTGATCGGCTACGGCGATGAAGTCGCAACGGGATGGGGAGGTGAGTTGGCCGGGCTCGGCCTGGCCCCCATAAGCCAGATCGGCAACAACCCGCTGCGGATCGTGACCCGGACGAAAAAAGTGGACGACGGAGCGGGCGGACTGGTCGAGCAAAAGATCCAGTTCCCGGTCTGGTTTGAAGCGGTGGCGCAAGGGGAGACGAAAATGTGCAAGGCGCTCGTGATGGCGCAAGCCGCCGTGGCCGACTTCGTCAAGAACTGTCCCACTTGCTTCCCGCCGATCGTGATCAACATTACCGACGGAGCGGCGACCGACGCCGATCCGGAGCCGGAAGCGGCTGCGCTTCGCGAAATCGCCTCCGAGGACGGCAACGTGCTGCTGTTCAACATCCACATTTCGGTGCAGAATGAGCAGCCCATCCAGTTCCCGGTCAGCAACGGCCTCCTTCCAGACAACGATAACGCGCAATGTCTCTATCGCATGTCGAGTCCGTTGCCGCCGGAAATGGCCAAACAGGCGCGGTCGCTCGAGTTTGACATCGCCGACGGCGCGCGGGGCCTGGTGTTCAACGCCGATTTGGTTTCGTTGATCCATTTCTTGGACATCGGCACCCGAGTGGTGGACCGCGCTCAGTAGCCGGCGGAGATGGCCGCGATGGACTATCGTGCATTCTGGCTGCCGAAAAATGGCAGCACTCCGGAGGAATATGAGGACGCGCTGGCTGCTGATCCGCAGCTCGGTCGCTTCGCGGTGGCCGACGGAGCAACCGAGAGCGTCTTTGCCGGCCAGTGGGCGCGGTTGCTCGTGGACCAGTTCGTCGCCGCCTTCGAGAGTGAGTCGGGCAAAACCACTTCGTGGCTTCTTCGCGTGTGGGACCTCTGGTCCGTCTCCTTGCGTGGCCAGGATCTGAAATGGTACGCCCAAGAGAAGCTGCGCACGGAGGGAGCCAATGCAACCTTTCTCGGCCTTTGGTTCGACGACTGCTCCGAGCAAAGCGGCCGGTGGCGGGCGCTGGCGGTCGGCGACACTTGCCTCTTCCATACCCGGAAAGATGAGCTGATCGAGGCCTTTCCTCTCACCCAGTCAGAGCAGTTCGGGAACCAGCCGCCGTTGATCAGCTCGAGGCTCTCTCCGGAAGTAATCGAAGAGCAACGGGTGAAATGGGCCGAGGGCCAACTGGAGTCCCGGGATCGCTTGTGGCTGATGACCGATGCACTGGCGCACTGGTGCCTGGCCGAGCATGAGGCGGAGAGAAACCCATGGGACTCGCTGGAGGGGTGGCTGGAACCGGCCGCGACAAACGCCGGTTTCAGCACCTGGGTCGAGGGCCTGCGTGATGCTGGGCAACTCCGCAATGACGACGTGACGTTGCTGGTGGTGAGCGTGTAGATGAGCAAGCAACGGCAGGTTCAGTGGCTCGCCGCGTGCCGTGATGCTCGCGCTGCGGCGGCGGTGATTGCGGGAGATATCGAGGGGAATTATTCATGGCCTGGCCGCAA
>CAZWWC010000599.1:0-1969 GCA_964637625.1 uncultured Planctomycetaceae bacterium | reverse complement strand
CAGCTCAGGCGGTGCCGCAGCGACGTGTTGCCGCGCCAGCCTTGGACCTGGGCCCAGCCGGTCATGCCCGATTTGACCCGATGGCGCTGCTGGTAGCCGGGAATCTGCCGGCGGAACTTCTCGACGAAGACGCCGCGCTCCGGGCGAGGGCCGACGAGGCTCATGTCGCCGGCCAGCACGTTCAGCAGTTGGGGCAGTTCGTCGAGGCTCCAGCGGCGCATGAGTCGCCCCAGCCGTGTGCATCGCCGGTCGTCGGACGCCGCCCAAACCGGTCCGGTGGATGCCTCGGCATCGACGGCCATCGTGCGGAACTTGAGCATCGAGAAGGGTCGACCACCCAGCCCGGTCCGGGTCTGACGGTAGAACACCGGTCCGGGGCTGCCGAGCTTGATGGCGGCGGCCAGTGCGGCCATGAGCGGGGCGGCCAGCACCAGCGCGGCCGTGCCGACAACCAGGTCGGTGGCGCGTTTGGCCCAGCGCGCCCAGCCTGCGTGCGGATTCTGACGCAGGCTCAGGAAACCGACGTTGTCGATTTCGAGCATCCGCAGCTTCATGCCGGCCAGGTTGGGCAGATCGGGGACCAACTGGACCTCGACCAGCACATTGGACAGTGCGTCGTAGACGCGCGGCAACTCGCCGTAGCGCGACAAAGGCAGGGCCACGAAGACGTGGTCGACGTCGTGCCGGGCTACGATCTGTTCAATGTCGTCGACCGAGCCCAACAAGGGACACTGCGTCGGGGGCTTTTTCACGCGGTCGTCGACGAACCCGACGGCGTCCAATCCCGTCCACTGGTTGTTCCGAATGGTCTCGACGACCAGCCGGCCGGTGCGTCCGGCGCCGACGACCACCGCGCGCCCGTAGTTGAGTCCCTGACGGCGTAAGTACTTGAGCAAGTGCCAGACGGTCCGGCGGACCAACGTCAGGGCGACGACGTCCAGCATGAGAAACAATCCCAACGCCAGGCGCGATTCGTAGAGATCGCGACGGTAGAACGTCACGGTGATCACCAGAACGAACAGCAGCCCCCCGGCCCGGCAGACGACACGCAATTCGCGCGGTAATTCGCGCAGCCGGTGGACCTCGTAGAGCCCTGCCAGGTGATAGGCGGCCGCCGCCAGCACCAGCACCGCGGGCAAGGCGTCAAAGACCAGACGGGTATCGGGGATGCCCAGCGGTGAGGCCCACAAGGCGTAGCGAAGGTAGTAGGCCGCGATCCAGACGACGGCCGTCGTGGCCAGATCGCAGCCCAGAAAGACCCAGCGGAGCTTGTTGCCGTGGCGCCGATACATGGGGTTTGGTTCCGATGATTCTTGTGGGCGGCCGGCCGATTACGTGCATAGGGCACCGGCTGACAAGCGACTCGACTGAGTTCGTCGAAGTCAGCCAGTGGCACCCGGCCCTTGACGAGGATCGCGTCTTGTAGCAGCTTGGCCGGCGCGAGTCAAGGGAAAATAGAGAGGTTGCGTTGTGGGGGATGACCGGCCGTCATCCGCCGGCAAAGCCGCCGCAGGGCGGCTCCCGGGCCGGCTCATCGGATGCTATATTTCGAGAGAGTCCCGAGTGCTTGGGGAGCCCGATTACCGTGTCTGAACCGACCGAGACTGCTCGAACCGACCGGCCCGTGCTTACGGCCAAGGTCGTCGCCCCGGCGGAGCCCCGCTGGCTGGTCCTGGTGATGCTTGTTGTTCTGATGGGCGCCCTGGCCGTGCCCATGCTCTGGCGAAGCCCTCATTTCTCGCGCTCCACGAAAGTCGTCTTGGCGATCCTGGCGGTCATTCAGACGATCGTGGCCTTGGCGCTATTGGTTTGGATGATCGGATGGTTCCTCCACCAGATCTCGGCCGCTTCGACGGCTCGGTGATTTCGGCGCGACGCTGATGATCGCGCAGAGTCGCGGAAGCGCAGAGAGAAGTAGTGGTCCGTCCACGTCTATTTGTCATGCACGGTAGCTGGGTGCCACGGGCAT
>CAZWWC010000598.1:0-1972 GCA_964637625.1 uncultured Planctomycetaceae bacterium | reverse complement strand
GTGGCACCCGCCGGTCGGCAACACACCGGGGCTACTTCGGCTGCGTCGCGTAGGCCTTGAAAGCCTCTCCGAGCTTTGCCGACTCTGCGTCGCCCTTGTGCAGCAGAATGCGATAACGAAGCGTAATCGATCGGCCCTTGGGAATGGTGTACGAACCGTCGACCGACTGGCTGCGCTCGAAGGCGCGCCACCCAAACGGATTGGCCGCACAGAGACCGTAGGTCCTGGCATGCCAATGGGTCGGATAACGGAAGCTGCTCGGGTGATTCATCACGCAAACACCGATGGTCTTGCCCTCCAGTGGTCCCGAGTAGTCGACCCAGGAGGCGCGCTTCCCCCACGCCTTCCCATTGACTTGGCCTTCGCTGTTGACGAGCCGACCACCCTTCTTCGCGTCGGGCTTGAGTGGCGCGGCCACGCGGACTCCCATGGTCCCTTCCTTGGTGTCGCCGAGCGCGACCGGTCCCTCAGTGGCCTGGAGCGTGATGTCGAAATCGATCCAGCGCGAGTCCCGATCGCCGCCAAAACGAAGCGTTCTCTCGTCCTGGAGCACTTTCTTTCCGTTCGGGTCGAGCCAGTCGTTGCGCGTCGCGACGAGGGCCTCGTTGCCGCTTTCGATCTTGAGGAATTCACGGTGTTTGATCCAGCTGTGTTTTTGTCCGCTCTTCTTCCCTTTCTTCTTGCGGGGTTCGTGCCAGAAGTTGTGGCCGTTGACCTTCTCGTGCGTAAACCAGAGCGAGCGGTGATGGATGTGGTCGTCCCGCTCGCCGGGCCCCTTCTCGGCCATCGGCCACTGCCGGGTCATCGGCTTACCCGTCGGACCGATGATCGGCCAGACGATCGGTTTGGTGCCTGAGCGAATGACGTACTCGGCAAACGGCTGTCCGTCGATTTCGACGATCACCTTCGAGCTGTCGGCCGACTTCGTGGCGGTCACCTGCGCCGGCTCCGCGACGCCGGCCGACGCGCTTTGGACGTCCATCGCGAAGGCAAACAGGCAGACAAGAGAGACTCGCAGGAACACGGCGGCGATTCCTTCTGGACAGGAACAGGGTGGGCAAGCAACCACTGCGGCGAGCAGACAACTCAACAGTATTCTAGCCGACCAGTCCTGGCCCCGCAACAGGGTGGCATCGATGCGCGGGCCGACGCTCGTTCTGTTCTTGGACAAACGTACCCCAGGCCGGTAGAATGCGGCGACAAGTTGCCTCTTCGGCGACGGCCTTGCACGATGGGAGACGCTCCCGGCGCCGAGATTCGCGCGAGTTCTGGATTTCCGGGAAATTGGACCGCAGGTTTTCCGGCCCGGGGGCGTTGGAAATGTTGGAGTCGACTGCCGCAGTATCGATATCGTTGTAACCCGCGACCGTGCCTTCCCGGCCACGGCGATGGCCGGTGTTGGGGCCGGTGAACGTTTTGCACTGGGGAAAACGTGACTATGAAGGAACCCACCGATCTGGAGTTGATCGACCATATCTTGGGTCGTGGCTCGCCCGAGCTGCGCCGAGAACTGGACGATGCCCTGGCCGCGTCGGCCCAGCTGCGCCGCCGCCGGGACGAGTTGGCCGCACTTTGGCGGCTGCTGGGCGAGGTTGACGCGGAGGTGCCGCATCGCGATCTGTGGCCCACGCTCTCCGAGCGGCTCGCCGACCAGACCCGCCGGCCCGGCGGACAAGGTCTGTCGGTTTCCGCCACGTGGTGGGCAGCCGCGGCGGCGGCGGTGGTTGCGGCCGCGCTGGTCGGTTACGGCTCCGCACGGCTACGCTTGGACCGGCAAACGGAAGTCGCCGCGGTCGCGGAGTCGGACGTGATTGCTCAACTGAAACTAACTGCCTTCGACAACGGTCCCGTCCGGCAATTGGGCCGGGACCTTATCGAAAACCAAACGCAAGGGAGTACTTAACCATGAGACTCACCAAACGTAAGCGAGTCCAAGAGGTTCGCCGGGCGTTGGAGAACCTGCCCGGGCGTC
>CAZWWC010000597.1:0-1973 GCA_964637625.1 uncultured Planctomycetaceae bacterium | reverse complement strand
ACGTCGCCCAGATCGAGCGCCTTGCCGTAGCGGGCCAACATCTGGCGGCGGAGCTTGGCGTGCTCCGCTCCGGCCAGGCCGGGATCGGCGTCGACCAGTTGCATCGCGTCGCGCCGGGCTTCCTCCAGAAAAGCCGTGTCGCGCAACAGGTCGGCCACGCGAAACGGCGGCAGGCCGTGTTGCTTGGTGCCGAACAACTCGCCCGGGCCGCGCAGGTTGAAATCAACTTCGGCCAGATGGAATCCGTCGGTCGTCGACGTGAACGCGTTGAGCCGCTGGCGTGCTTCCTGCGAATCGGTCTCGGCGAACACGGTGCAATAGCCCGGGTAGCGACCCCGGCTGATCCGACCGCGGAGCTGGTGCAGCTGCGCCAGGCCGAACCGCTCGGCGCTTTCGATTGTCATGAGCGTGGCATTGGGCACGTCGACGCCCACCTCGACGACCGACGTGCAAACGAGCACTTGGAACTCGCCGCTGCGGAAGTCGGCCATTACGGCGTCTTTCTCATCGGCACTCATGCGTCCGTGGATCAGGCCCACGCGGAAGGCCTCCAGCGGCCCGTTGACCAGCGCCTCGTAGGTCTCATCCAGGCTCGTGGCCGAGACCGTCTCGGACTGCTCGACCAGGGGCGTGACGACGTAGCCCTGCCGGCCCTGGCGGAGCTTGCGGCGGAAGAAGTCCCACCACTTCTCGCGGTGTTCATCTTCGGCCAGATACGTGTGCACTTTTTGTCGGCCCGGCGGGCTGTCACGCAGGGTCGAGACGTCCAGATCGCCGAACAGCGTCATCGTGACGGTGCGCGGGATGGGCGTGGCGGTCATGACGAGGTAGTGCGGATCGAGCCCGGCTTGTTTCAACGCGGCCCGTTGGCGAACGCCGAACTTGTGCTGCTCGTCGATCACCACCAGACCGAGCTTGGCGAACGTGACGTCCTGCTGCAAGATGGCCTGGGTGCCGACGACCAGATCGACCTGGCCGGCGGCGATGCCGCTTAGCGCCTCGCGCCGAGCGGCCGCCGAGAGTCCGCCGATAAGCGGACACAGCCGCACCTGGCTCCCGGCCAGAAGACGCTTCAACGTAAGCGAGTGTTGTCGGGCCAGCACCTCGGTCGGGGCCATCAGCGCCGCCTGATACCCATGGGCCACGGCGGCCAGCATGGCGTAAACCGCCACGATGGTCTTGCCGCTGCCGACGTCGCCCTGCAGCAGCCGGTTCATCGGCACCTTTCGGGCCATGTCGGCCGAGATTTCGGCGATCGCCTGCTGCTGGCCCTCGGTCAGTTCGAAAGGAAACCGCCGCCGGATCCGCGCGTCGATCTTGGCCGAGACCTCCATCGGCGGTGCCTGGCTCTGGGTCTGTTGCCCTCGTCGCCGAACGGCCAGGCCAAGCTGCAGGATGAACAACTCCTGATAAACGAAACGCCGCCGCGCCCGCTCGAGGGTCTGCCAATCACCGGGGAAATGGATCTCGGGCAAGGCCCGTTGCAAGGGCCAGAGGTCGTGCTCGGCAAGGTACTCCGGCGGAAAGACCTCGTCGAGCAGCTCGACGTAGTTTTCCAGCACGCCGCGAACGATCCGCCGCAGATGCCATTGCTTGAGCCCTTCGGTCAGCGGGTAGATGGGCACGATCCGGCCCTCGGGCTCCTCCTCGTCGGCCAGGTGCGTGACCGACGGATGGGCCATTTCCCAGAATAGGCCGTTGCGGCGCGGCTTGCCCGAGACCATGACTTTCTGCCCACGAAAGAACTGTCGCTGCATGAACGGCTGGTTGAACCAGACGGCCCGAAGGTATCCGCCGCAGGTGCTGCGAATGAGCACGCCGAGGATGCTTCGGCCCGGGCCGGTGCCGCGGAGCTCGAACTCCTCGACCACCCCGTGGACGGCCTGCAGCTTGCCTTCTTCGAGATTCTCGACGCTGCGAAGCTGAGTCAAGTCCTGGTAATCACGAGGAAAGAAGAACAAGACGTCGGCGGC
>CAZWWC010000596.1:0-1974 GCA_964637625.1 uncultured Planctomycetaceae bacterium | reverse complement strand
CGGTTTTACGCTCGTCGAGTTGCTGGTCGTCATCGCGATCATCGGTATCTTGATCGCGCTGTTGTTACCCGCCGTGCAAGCGGCCCGCGAGGCGGCTCGGCGAATGCAATGCTCGAACAACCTGAAGCAGATCGGGGTGGCACTGCACAACTACGAGTCGGCGCAGGGGACCTTTCCAACGGGAAGCACGGAGTTTCCGAGCGGGGGATTCGGCTACGCCTGGACCGTCTGGATCCTGCCCTACATCGAGCAGGGACAGTTCACCGATATGATCGATCCGACTGTCGATTCGCTGAACGAGAGGAACCTGAATCTCGCGAAAATCGGTGTCGAACTCTACAAGTGCCCGTCCGCGACTCCTCCCCGCGATGTCTATCTTGAGTATTGGGGCCTCGAGGGTCTGTACGGCTCAAACTACGTCGGGATCATGGGCGCCAACGTAAGCGGAGAGCAAGCGGTAACGGCTGTAGCATCGCATTGCGGCAAGTATTTCACCGACGGGATACTCTACCCAAACAGCCGGGTTAGGATTCGTGACGTGACCGACGGCACTTCCCACACGCTGGCTGTCGGGGAAATCACCTACGAAACCCGCCAGTGGATGATGGGACACGACAGCGGTTCGCTTTGCGTAAAGAACACCAGAAACATCACCTTTGGACTCTACCCCTCGGTGGAAAAAATCGGGAAGTACTATATATATGACATGATCGCGCCACCGGGGGCCGACAAGTCACTCAAGTTTCCCGACCTGTTCATCGGGTGTGCACATCCGGCCGGCGTCAATTTCGTCTTAGCCGACGGAAGCGTCTGTTTGTTGGAGTTCGAAATTGAATTTCCGGTGCTCCAAGCCTTGGCAACCATGGATGATGGTCTGGCCCAGTGACCCACCGTCGGGCAACACTGACGGCGCGTGCAATTGTCGTGCTTGTCCAACGACGCCGGAAGACAGCACCACCAATCGGACTTCAGAGGCCCAGTCATGAAGCAACCGCTGTTGATGATCCTGCTGCTGGGACTCATGGCCACTAGCGCCGGCGCCGCCACCATCCTGATCGAGGCCGAGAGCTTCAGCAATCGGGGTGGGTGGGTCATCGACCAGCAATTCATGGATGAAATGGGCTCTCCTTTCCTGCTCGCGCACGGACTGGGCCGGCCGGTTGCCGATGCGTCGACCTCCGTCGTGCTGCCCGAGCCGGGCGAGTACCGTGTTTGGGTCCGAACACGCGACTGGGTGGCTCCTTGGAAGACGCCACAGACGCCGAAATCAAAGAGGGCCGCGGGCACGCCAGGCAGGTTCCAGGTGTTGATCAATGGGAAGCCTTTAGAAACGGTTTTCGGAACGCAACGGCCCCAGTGGCATTGGCAAGACGGCGGCACCGTGCGCATCAACGACCGTCGCGTCACGCTGACTCTCCACGATCTGACCGGCTTCGAGGGACGCTGCGACGCTCTGCTTTTTTGCAAGGATCTCAATTGGAACCCGCCAGGCACGGTGAAAGAAACAAATGCTCTTCGCTGCAAGCTGCTGGGCATTTCGGAGGCGCCCGACGATGCGGGCAAGTATGACCTGGTCGTGGTCGGCGGAGGCATTGCCGGAATCTGTACGTCGGTCTCCGCGGCGCGAAACGGGCTCTCGGTCGCGCTAATCCAGGATCGTCCCGTGCTGGGTGGCAACAACAGCTCCGAGATACGCGTCTGGCTCAACGGCACGACCCATGGCGAGAGGTATCCGAGACTCGGCGACGTCGTTGAAGAATTGGAACAGCCCAGGCGAGCCCACGGCGGCCCCGAGAACTCGGCCAAAATCTATGAAGACGACAAGAAGGAGGCGGTCGTTCGCGCGGAGAAGAACATCTCACTATTCCTCGGCCATAGAGCGAACGCCGTCGAGAAGCAGTCGAAACGCATCACGGCGGTCATCGCCGAGGACATCGTTTCCGGCCGGCGACTTCGTTTTCCGGCCAGGTGGTT
>CAZWWC010000595.1:0-1988 GCA_964637625.1 uncultured Planctomycetaceae bacterium | reverse complement strand
CGTGGAAGTTGCTGCCGGTGGGCGCCCAGTGCCAGGCCACCTGGCGGCCGCCGTCGTAGTCGCATCGGTAGGCGTTGGCCCGCCATTGCGTGCCCGAGCGGGGTGGCACGTTCTGAAGCGGCTTCAGCAGCGCGTAGGGCACGAAGACTTCGGCCGTCCAGCCGGAAATCGCCGCGCCCGGCTCCAGTCGGCCGCCGCGGACCGAAACGGCCTTGTCGATTCTCCGCTTGCCTTCATAGTGCCACGGCCGCCAGCCGTACAGCTTGTCGCGCCCACCGAAGTTCGGCACCAACAGGGCCAGCTCGCGAGAGAGCGGCGAAATCTCATACTCGAAATAGACGGAGTGACGCTGGTCGGGCCAAAGGAAAAATTCAAAAACGTCCTCGGTCCAGAGATTGTCGAAATCGCGCTTGTTGGATACCGAAAGCGTCCGGTCCTCGGCGTCCATCAGGACGTACAGGCCGCGGTCGGAATAGAGCATCTTGAAACGCGAGGCCCGGCGGTCCGGCGATCGGGCGGTAAGCTCGGCCCAGGCCGCCTTGGCCCAGGACGGATGGTCGCCGCTGCCGGTGACTTTGAAGTCTCTTGTCTTTAAGACGCGGTAGCGTTTTTTTTTGACTCCGATCCGGTCGGGCTCGGCTTGCCGTCGGGGCCAAAATAGAGAATCTTCAGGGCGTTCTCGCGATAGACCTTTTTGAGCACGTCGTCGGGCAGGAAGACCCCGTAGATCATCCAAAACCCTTGCAGATGGTGGCTCTCGCGGCAATCGAAGTACTCGTCGTCCGTTTCGAGGAACCGGTAGTTGATCCGAAACGCCTCGCGCCGGGGCGTCGTGTCGGTGCCGAAGAGGATTCGATCCTGATACTTCAGGAAGAAGCGCCTTGCGGTATAGGGCTGGCGGCCCAGCTCCGAGATCCGCGCGTCGATGTCGACGTACATGTTCGGATACGTGTCCAACCAGCGGCCAAGCGTCGCGAGGTCCTCCGGGTTATTGGCCATGTGGGCGCAGAGATACGTCGTGTTCGGATGCTTGGCGATCATCCGGTTCCGCTGAGCGAGAACCTCTTCCCGCGACGGATATCGCTCGCCGTAGAAGAGCCAGTTGGGGTGCTCGTTCAATTCATGCCAGCGCTCGTTGAATCGGTCCAGCGGCGTGAAGAAAGCGGCCGGGTCGGAGGAGTGGATCATGACCGGCCGGCCGTATTTCGCGCACATTTCCCAGACGGGATCGAGCTTCGGATCGTCGACCGGCACGAGCCGCTTGTCCTTGTAACGGACGCCGAGGCCGAGCCTTTTGTGGAACTTCAGGCCCTTCGCGCCTGCCTTGAAGCTTTCTTCGAGCCGCTTGGTTTCACGCTCAGACCAGTCGTCATCGTCGATCCCTTTCCAATTGATCAAGGCGAAGGTAAGGAACCGGCCGGGATGGGCTTCGTCCAGCGCGGCCAACGTCTCCTTGAGTCGCTTGCCCCAGCCGCCGTCCAGGTTGACCACCGTCTCGACGCCCGCCGCGTCCATCTCCTTGAGATAACGTTTGACACGCTGGGGCGTGAGCAGCTTGGCCCCGCCGCCGAGGTGATTATGGGCATCGATCGCGACGAACTTCGGCCGGTCGACCTTCGTCACCTTGACCTTCAACATCGAGCGCGGCTCCCAGTTGCGGAGCTTCAGCAGCCGGATGTCTTCGCCGTGGCCCTTCTTCACTTCTTCGCAACGGGCCGGGCCCAGGCCAATCGCGCTGAGAATCACAACACCCATCGAGTAGAGCCATAGTCGGTCGAACATGATAGAACCTTTCAGGAGCGAGAGGGAATCGTGGTAGGAAGTGCAGGGCCGTTGACACCCCCAAGGCATGTTCTTGTTAAGCATAGCGCGTCCGGGCACGGAAATCAAGCATCCGACTTCCAGATTCATTACGGCTGTTTGATGGCCGTGACCAGAAACACGGGCAGATGGGCCACGCGAGGGTCGGAATCGTCTGCTTGCCCAGC
>CAZWWC010000594.1:0-1991 GCA_964637625.1 uncultured Planctomycetaceae bacterium | reverse complement strand
GGAAAGAACCTCCAGCAGCATCACCGCGCCGGACGACAACTTCCTGACCTATGAGGACGACGGGTCGGGCAACTTCCTCATCCACTCTCTCGATCTGACGGTATCGAGTACGCCCAACTTTCAGCATACCGAATTCGTCTGGGCGTTTATCAGCTTTACCGATCCGATCACCCTGGCCGTGCCGGGCGATGCCAACAGCGACGGCAAGGTCGACGACGCGGATGCCGCGATTCTGGCGGACCATTGGGGTGCCGTGGACGCCTCCCGGAGCATGGGCGATTTCGACGACGACGGCACGGTCGGCCCGAATGATGCGGCGATCCTGGCCGCCCATTGGGGCCACGGCACCGGCGAGGCCAGTACGGCCGTGCCCGAGCCTTCAACGCTTGGGTCCCTGCTGGCGCTGACGCTGGCGCTGTTATTTCGGCGACGACGTTAGTGTGCGTTGCGCGACACCAAGAGCATGTCGGACAATGGGTTTGGCGTGTCGCCGGCTGCGGCAAGAAAGGACCTGCCCGATACCGCGTCTCCGGATCGGTCACCTACAAAGGCAAGCCGGTGCCCGTCGGGGCGATTCAGTTCACTCCCGACGTCTCCAAGGGCAACACCAGTCCGTCGGCGTTCGCGGCAATCAAAGATAGGAGGTATGACTCAGGCAAAGATGCGCTCGAATACATGTACTCCTTGCATGGCCCAACCTCACAAAGAGAGGTGAAAGCGAGAAAAAACGACGGCGCTTCAATACACTGATATCATCCTGAAATCAAGCCGAATTGACGCTAGCGGCAGGCCCTTCTTTTTCAACAGGCCCGGTCGTTTGATGGTGTGTCCGAGAATCGGTATGAGTTGATGCGACAGCAGAGGCGGTAACGTGCCGGTCACCGGTCCTGCGAAGCCGTAGACGGTAGCAGAATCCGGTGCACTGGCTTGTTCTGGCAGAAGTTGTCCGAACATCTCGATGTCCGCGTACTCCTTAGGCCAGCTTACTCATGATGTTCCTGAACCTCGCAGCGCTGACCGGACGCTCCACAATCAGCTTTCCATCGTAGATAATGCTGAACACGCCAAAGGGCGTTGGAAGCTCCCTTGATGCCTTGGCGCTCCTGATTCGAACCACTTTCGGCTTCAGCCCAAGGGCTCGGGCCGCCTGCGAAATGTCCTCCGCGAACTTTGTGACCAGAGGGCATTGATCGGCAGCCAGGATCGTGAGGCCCTTCGTGTGCCTCTTCAATACTCGCTCCCTGTCGACGATGAAACGAGGATCAGGTGCTGTTGCCTTGAATTTCTTGACGAGCAGCTCGTAGGGAGGGATGCTCTCCACCGAGACAAATCCCGCCTTGATGAACAAACCGCTTCCGGCCATGAAGCTATCTGAACTTGTGACAACTGCGACCCCTCGGCACTTGCTCTTCTTCGCGTCCCTCAGACAACTATCCAGCAAGAGAGCGCCGAGTCCTTTCCCCAAGTGCTTGCGGTTGACCATCAGGCAATGGATGACAAAGTAACCCTCCGCCTCGACAGGTCTCCACGCATGACTGCCAGGGGCATACTCGATCACCCCGATATCACCGAATTCGCGTGAGCGGAGCACCTTGAACCTCAGGCCTTCCGCGTAGCGCTTCTTGAGCCAATCACACTTGCGGCGATGTCCCTCGGTCCTGCCAGGCTTGCGGCCGCAGACGCCACAACCGCCGATGTTGTCGGCATTGGTGTCGACGACCTCGTACTCTCTCATCCTGATCCTCTGCTCGGTCTTGCCAGACTGAGTTGTGGGATATCACGCAGGCGTGGTGTCGACGCAACATGAATCGTGGTAGACTGTTGCTCGTTCGTCGTGTCTCCACCAGAGTGATATCCAGTGTACTGAAGTCGCTCAGAGACTCGGCAAGCAAAGGCCATGAACGCAGCCGCGTACGGCTCTTGTAGTACTCCATTGGAACTCATCGACGAGTTGCGATCAAGCCTCCGCGCGTGCGTCCCAAATTACGTTC
>CAZWWC010000593.1:0-1991 GCA_964637625.1 uncultured Planctomycetaceae bacterium | reverse complement strand
CGAGCCCTTCGTTGAGGCTGCCCGAGCGGTAGCCCGCCAGGTCCACCGTCACGTAGCAAAATCCACAGGCGTGAAGGTGCCCGGTCAGCTCCCCGCGAAGCCGCGGATCGAGTAGCCGGCTGATTTCCTCGACGGGCACCTCGACCCGGGCGAGTTTGTTTTCGTGCAGTCGCACGCGGACGATCGGAAAGCCACGCTGGCGCAGAAATTGCTCGGCGCGATCGACCATCGCCAGCCGCTCTTCGGTGATCGGCACGCCGTAGGCGATCCGGCTGGCCAGACAGGGCGAGGCCGGTTTGTCGTGCGTCGGCAGTTGCCAGTGTCGGGCCAACTGGCGCAACTGCTCCTTGCCCAGGTCGCACTCGGCCAGCGGACTTCGCACACCCAGCTCCCGGGCCGCGCGGCTGCCCGGCCGGTGGTCGTGCCGGTCGTCGGCATTAGCCCCGTCGACGACCACGGCCAGGCCAAGTTCCTCGGCACGCTCGGCAATTCGCCGACAGATCGTCTGCTTGCAGAAGTAGCACCGCTCGGGCGTGTTGGCCTGATAGCGAGGATTGGACAGCTCGTCGGTTTGGACGACCTCGTGGCGGATGCCGATCGCCCGGGCGAGCCGGACGGCCGCTTCCAGTTCGCCCCTGGGCATACTGGGGCTTGTCGCGGTGAAGGCGACGGCTTGCCGAGCGAGCGCGGTCACGGCCGCCTTGGCCAAGACGGAGCTGTCCAACCCGCCGGAGAACGCCACCGCGCAACTGCCATAGCCGCGTACCAGCTCGAGCAGCCGGTCTAGTTTCTGCCGCAGCGCGTCACTTAGCGATGGCGATGGATGGTCGGTCATAACGGTGCCTTCTTGGCCTGTAGAAAACCTTGCCAAGCGGGTGCCTGGGTCATAGCGAAGCGGTGGCCCAGTGGGCGAGAAACCGGGCCTTCGCTTCGCTCATTCCCGGGCACCCAACCCGAAATTGAACGTTTTCTACAGAGCGGTGTTTTCTCGTTTGCCCAGTTACCTCGGCGCATAAAAAGGTCCTCCACCGCAATGCCGTGGCGATGCCTTTTGTGAGAACACGTTAGAGAATAGGGGGGCGACCTGGAGCCCGGGTTGTGTGATCCGAGGCCAACCCGCCGAAGCGGATCGGTCCGCGGCTATACACGCGGCCAGGATCTGTGATTCAGGCACCCAACGGGCAACGTATCAGCTCTCCAAATATCGACATCGACAACACGAACACGGTAGAGGACCATGGTAACGCGTCTTGGGCGTCGCGGCCGCCGACTTTCAGGCAACCTCAACGCAGAGATCATCCTAGCAGTTTTCGTCGACCAAGGCAAGCGGATACGGCCTTTTTTGGCCAAAGAAACTGATTGATTTCTTGACGAGAAACAGGGCGCCCGCGATGGACATTGCGAGCGCATCGCAAGCGATTGAAGAAGAACATGTTATGACCAAGCGCAAGCGCTCGGCTGCGCCGCGCAGTTGCCTATTTGCGCGATAAGAACCTCGGACGGTGGGGTGGGATCATAACAAACATGACAATCACGACGGCGGCAAAGAGACAATGGCAGAGCATGAGCATCTCGGGCGAGAAATCGATGAAGATCAATCGATGGGCCCAGCGGCCGACGAACGAGCCCCGCTCGACCGGTTGGCCGGCCAGTTGACGTAGCCGATTCTCCCACTCGGTCACGGGACAAAAGATACCGACAAGGGCTTCGAGGGCAACGATGCCGATCATCAACAAGTGAACCACGCGGAACCAGAAGTTGCGCGCAAAGGGCCAGCCGCGCCATGCACCTAAAAGAATCGCCGGTACGCCGAACACCACAATGGCGACATAAGCGGCGTGAAAGACAACGATCAAGTCGGCGAGAAGTCGATAGAAGTTCATGGCAGTCTGACTCACCAGTGTGGTTGTTAGCAGTCTGTCGGACTTGGTCCGGTGATTTTTTGTCGGACCAAGCCGACGCCGTGAAAAAATGGTGATGGAAATCGAACG
>CAZWWC010000592.1:0-1992 GCA_964637625.1 uncultured Planctomycetaceae bacterium | reverse complement strand
CTGGACGGCGCGGTAGAAGTTGACCTGGGGTACGCGGAAATTGCTGCCGCTGGCGGTGAGCATCTCTCGGGCGAATCGATCATACGGCATGTTTTCCTTGATACACGTTCGGATCCAACGGTGATATGCCTGGACCGCGTTGGGCCACAGATTGATGGGGAATTCCGACTTGACGCGCAGCAGGTCACCCCATCTCATCGCCCAGTAATCGGCGAACTCCTCTCGCTGGAGGAGATGGTCTACGAGCTTGCGACGTTTATTCGGGTCACGGTCCAGCAGGAACTGCCTGGCCTCCTGGGCCGTGGGCAGGGTGCCAATGCAATCGAGATAGACCCGTCGGACAAACACCCCGTCGGAGCAGACCTTGGCCGGCTGAATGCCCGACTGCTTCAACCTGGCGAAGACGCACTGATCGATCTTGCCTTCGGGGGTCAAGTCGGCGTCCGAGTCGAAAGGACGCACGAGACTCTCTTCCGCGCGGGTGCCGGCTGAGGCTGTCAGCAGAACACAGGCGAAGATCAAGTATGTCTTCATGACTAGAGCCCAACCAAGTAACGCACCATCCGGCCCGGAGCCGTCCAGACGAAGTACCGCTTGCTAAGGGAACTAACCCCAAAGGCAACCAGATGTTCCGCTCGGATGGGGATATCGGATCGCAGTAGTACGGCGCCATGACATCCCGAGAACCGTAGTCCGCGGAGAAGCCGTTTTTATCCTTACTCGGAGTCTGCTAGTTTTATCGCGTTCGTTGAGTGATAGGACCAATTCTCGCGTCACGTGGGGCTTTTGGCGATATTCCGGATAGCCGATTGGGGCCAGATTTCGCAGCCATCCCCTTCCTGAGAAGGGTCGATTGCGACTTGCCGACGATCCGGGAAATGGCTTCGAGGATCGGGGGTCTCGTTGCAGCCCTTCTTCCGCCGGTTTTTTGCTTCCTCGGGGGGGTGCGGATCATTTTTTGGGCCAATTCCTCGGCGGGGGGAAATTAATAATTGTAAGTGTAGCTAGGATCAGCGGCCAATATTCAGTGTCGACACGCATAGGTTACTTCCACGGTTCAGAATCAGTCGGTCGGGCGATACATGGACTCACAAAGCATGCGGACAGCCGACCAGCGTCATGAGCAATTCGTGGGGCTCTTCGCGCGGCACCAGTTCGCCATTTTCAGCTATATCCTGTCTCTTCTGCCCAACTGGGCGGACGCGGAGGACGTCTTCCAGCAGACAAGTATTGTTCTCTGGCGAAAGTTCGATGAGTTCGACGCGGAGGGCCCAACGAGCAACTTCGTGCGCTGGGGGTGTCAGATCGCTCGGTTCAAGGTGCTGAACTATTTGAAGAAGCTTGGTCGCGATCGGCATGTCTTCTCGGACAGGCTGCTTGGGCTTCTGGCGCACGAAGGGATCGAGACGGCGGGACAACTTGATGACGAACGCCGAGCGCTGAACGCCTGCCTCGGCAAGCTCCAAGCCCGGCACCGAAACTTGCTCCACGCGTGCTACAGCGGCACGACCATCAAGGAGGTTGCCCAGCGCTTGGGCCGCACTCCCAATAGTCTTTACAAGTTGCTCAACCGAATTCGCCAGCGGCTCCTGCGTTGCATCGAGCAAACCCTCGCTTTGGGGGCCAGACAATAATGTTGTCTTCATCTGATCATCGCCAGTTGACCGAGCTAATCGGCGATCTATACAACGGGACGTTGGACGACCAGCGGCGTGCTCGCTTGGAGCAGTGGTTGCTTGAGGATGCGGAAGCCCGGAACGTGTATCGACGCTACGTCAACCTCCACGCGTCGTTGAAGCAGTATCAAGTGGGCTACAAGCCGGCCGACGTTCCAAGCAAGCCCGGTTCGCCGGTCCTCGGGTTTTTGGGCGACGTCTTTCAGCAGGGAGCCGATTTCCTTTCCCGGGGCCTGGTGGTTTCGATTCTCTTGGCGATCGGCTTGCCGGGAATCCTGTTCCTCATCTTGGCGTTGCACGTCACGCGGCAACCGGC
>CAZWWC010000591.1:0-2001 GCA_964637625.1 uncultured Planctomycetaceae bacterium | reverse complement strand
GATATCGCGAACGAGCCGGTCGTCTTCGGTACGTCGCGTGAGGCTGTAGCCGCGGCCCAGCACGGCCAACGGGCTGAGTGATTCGAGACGGCCGGCCAGGACCGCCGTCCGGTTGCCAGCGGAAGAGAGTTGACCTTCGATGGCCCGGCCCGTCCGGGCATCCAACTCGTCGATCCGGCGGCTGCGGTCGTGGATCATTTCCAGTGGCCGGCGAAACGCGCGCGCCGCCGCCACGGCCTCCAGCCGCGTGCGGGCCGAAGCGGCTTTGCTCGCCAGCGCGGCCTGCAAGCGCCGCTGGAATTGGCCCAGTCCGGCGAGCAACTCCTCGGCGGCCGGGGCGACCAACTCGGCCGCTTCGCTGGGCGTGGCCGCACGGGCGTCGGCCGCCAGGTCGGATAATGTGACGTCGATCTCGTGACCGATGGCCGAGACGACGACCACCCGCGAGGCGGCAATCGCGCGGACGACCGGCTCCTCGTTGAACGCCCAAAGGTCTTCGAGGCTGCCGCCGCCTCGGGTCACCACGAGGCAGTCGACCGGCGTGGCGAGTCGGTTGACCATGGCGATGGCCTCGGCGATTTCTTCGGCCGCGCCTTCGCCCTGAACGCGCGTCGGCACGACCAGGACGTCGGCCCCGCGCCACCGCCGGCCGAGCACCTGGAGAAAATCGTGAAGCGCGGCGCCGGTGGGACTTGTGACCACGGCGATGTGCCCGACGTAAGGAGGCAGCGGCCGTTTTCGCTCGGGCGCGAAGAGTCCTTCGGCGGCGAGCTTCTCGCGCAACTGGCGCAGCGCCAGCTCCAGTGCCCCGAGCCCCTTCGGCTGGATCTCCTCGATGATCAATTGGTAGCTGCCTCGCGGGGCGTAGACGTCGACGTGCCCACGGCAGACGACCTCGAGCCCATCGTCCAGACCGAATTTCACGCGAGTTGCGGTACCTCGCCAGATCACGGCTCGAAGCTGGCTCTGGTCGTCCTTGAGCGTCAGGTAGCAGTGGCCCGATCGCGGGCGGGCGAGGTCGGAAATCTCGCCGGTGACCCAGACGGTGGGAAAGGCGGCCTCCAGCAGCTCCTTGATGCCGGCGGTCAACTCGCTGACGGTGAGGATTTTCTCGGGCGGCTCCACGGTCGAAGTTCCTTGTGTGTGATCAGCTCTTGTGGAACGTTCAAGCAGCGCGGCGTCGCGAGGACAGGGAGGCGGGGCTGCGGCGCAAGTTGCTTTGCTGCTGTTTTCGTGTGCCGCTGGCGGCCCAGGCTTCGGCTTCGAGCGTCAGGCGGGTCAAGAGATCCTCGACCTTTTGGCGGTAGTGCTCCATTCCTTCGCGGTCCAGGTCCGGCGGCACGTGGAGATGGCTGCTCAAGATCATCCGAGCGCGCGAGAACGGCCGCGGCACGGCAAACTGGTCCCACGCGCGGCGCAATCGCCACGGCCGATCGTAGCCAAAACCCAGGGCCACCAGCGGCAATCCGAGCTTCGAGGCCAGATAGACCGACCCCGGGGCCAACCGGCGTCGCGGCCCGCGCGGCCCGTCGGGAGTGATCGTCAGGTGCATGTGCCGGCTGGTGCGGAGCATCTCACGCAGCGCTGTCGTGCCACCCCGATTCGTCGAGCCGCGGAGGACGCCGAAGCCCATCAGCCGTGCCGCGTGCGAGAGTATCTCGGCATCCTGGTGCCGGCTCAACAGCATCGCCACATTGCAGTGTTGGCGCAAGTAGAGAGGACACAAAATGTATTCGTGCCAGAAGATATAGATTTTCTGGCCGCGGCACTCCGGGAACACCGGGTCGACCGTGTGGTCGTAGTAGGCAGCCTTATAGTCCAGCGTGCCCATCCAATGCCGGATGGCCGTTGCGATCGACAGTCCACCGAGCTTGAATAGCAAAGGACTTCGGATTTTCACGTGGCGGCCTCCTTGACCTACGAAACGGACTTGGTGGGCGATGCCCACCCTACTTTGGATTCCACTCGCCTGAAAAAATCTCTTCCGCCTCTCCGGTCAGG
>CAZWWC010000590.1:0-2002 GCA_964637625.1 uncultured Planctomycetaceae bacterium | reverse complement strand
GTATCGCGCGAACACCTGCTGGCAGCGGCTGTTGTAGCTGGCGTCGAACACCAGGTGCATCGCCGCGCCGCGGCGGCGCCACCAAGCGCGGCCGGCCGCGGATTCCATTAAGTCAAGCACGTCCACCGCCCCGGCCAGCGCCGGCGACAACCGCGCTTGCAGCCACCGGGGCAATCGACCGGCGAAGCCGTAGCGGGGCCACGTGTAGTAGCCGTTCTCGTCGTTGCGGCGCCCGGCATACGTTTCGATCCGCAGGATGTGCAGCCGATCGGCGGTCGCCAGTTGACGTGAGAAGATCGTCAGACCGAGACCTTGCCCTCGCAATGCCGGTCGGTGAATGTGGAGCGCGTCGATGATCAGCACGGGCCGCCCGGGGCGCGGTGCCACGCGAGAAACGCCTCGATAGCGATACCGTGGCGGGTCGGAGAATTCGAGGTGCAGGCCTCCCTGGTAGACGCCCACCTCCACTTCGGCGTGCTCGGGCGCGCCGACCAGCGCCGCCAGTTGACCGCGGTCCAGACGCCGGCCGAAGAAACGTCGGACCATGGCCTGGGCCCGATCTTGCTCTCCGGTGCAAAACTTCACTTTGGCGCGACGGCCGCTGCGCCCCGCGCGGCGCAGCCTGTTGCCGCAGAGAGCGATTTCGAGAGAAGCCATGGCGGACTCCGGGATAGGGCGCTCAATCAAGGTAGTCGTGGCAGCCCGGCACCACGTGTTCCGGCACAACGAGATGTCCAGAGGAGACCGGAGTCTAGCCCGGCCCAGTGACAGCACGTTGTCACCCCGGATAGAACTGGGAGGAGAAAGCAACAGCGCGTGCCCAGCAATCCTGTGTGCCACTGCTTCTGTGAAGCAGTGAGAACAACCGCCGAACGAGCACTGCTTGCCCTGGGGGCAAGCAGTGGCACACCGTGGTGAGAAACCCGGGCTATTGGTCCGTGGTGCTCGACGTCTCGTCTTGCCTCAACAGCGTCTGCTCCTTCGCCGGATCGAGTCCGTGGCGCACGGCCATCGTCTCGCGCGACATGGCCCCCGAGCGGAGCAGAATCTCGTCGGCCTTGGCCTCCTTGAGCCGATCGCGCACCGCCAGCGACGGCGGAAAGCCTTGAATCGTCACCCGGTCCATGACTGCCTCGGGCAGCCGGCCGGCGCGGGTCGCGTGTCCGATGACTCGGCCGAGCAACTCGAGATCGTCCTCGATCGTCTCGTGCTGCAGTCGCTGGAACATCCTCACGGCCGGACCTTCGGCGACCATCGTCGAGGCGTAGTTCGCGTTGCTCGCGTCGCTGGTGAGCATGAACTCGGGCATGACCAGCCGGCTGGCGATTGCGCGCAGCTCGGCCCCGAGCACGGCCACGTAGCGGCTCACGTCCAGACCGATCGTGGGAAACTCGTATTCGGTCCCGGCGAACGCGTCGAGGATCGTGCCCGGCGCGTAGCGGCGGAAATGGGTCGTTCGGCCCGAGCTCTGGCTGGTCACGGTCGCGTCGGCCTGGGCGTCGACGAATTTTTGCACGCTACTGCGGGTGCCGGCCTGGTGCTTGCGGATGATGGCGATGGCCGATTGGATCTCGGCCACGATGCTCATGTTGCGGAGCAGTTTCTCGGCCCGCCGTAGGTTTTTCCGCACCGGATAGAACAAGGGAAGTCCGCGTTTCATGTTTCCATCGACGTTGGCCTTGCGATGTTGCACTTCGGCCGCCGTGACCCAATGCCCGTCGATGCAGTAGGCCAAGACTTCTTCCACGTCTTCCGGCGCGGTGCGAATGCCGAAGCTCGCCGACGGCTCACCGGCTTGGCTCGTCGGCGTGCGGACCTGGGCCGGTTCGACAAAACGGATTCTGGCGATGCCGTCGTCGCCGGGAAACAGGCGCAGGAAAACCTCGCCGTCGCGATCCCGTCGGCGAACGATCTCCTGCTGGCGCGCGTGCCAGCGGTTGACTCGCACGAAATCGTCCAGAACGGCCTGCATCTGGGCGACCTGCTCGGCGTCGGGCTCGGC
>CAZWWC010000589.1:0-2006 GCA_964637625.1 uncultured Planctomycetaceae bacterium | reverse complement strand
GCCAGGCCGTGTGGCAGGGCAGGGAGGATGACGTTGAGGTTTTCAATCGCCGCCCGCTCGGAGCCGGGCAGGTTCACGATCAGCGTCGAGGCCCGGATACCCGAGCACCCACGCGAGAGAATGGCGTGCGGCGTTTTTGCCAGCGACGTGGCGCGCATGGCCTCGTCAAGTCCCGGCGAGGGACGCTCAAGGACGGCCCGGGTAGCCTCGGGCGTGACGTCGCGCGGCGAGAAACCCGTGCCGCCGACGGTCAGCACGAGGTCAATCGAGTGGCCGTCGCTGTAGTGCCGTAGCCGCTCGGCGATCTGCTCAGTCTGGTCGGGCAGGATCTCCACGGCGTAGACGTGCGTTTCGATCGCTTCCTCGATCCGTCGGGCGACGGCCGGGCCGGCCGTGTCCGTGGCCTGTCCTTGTGAGCATCGGTCGCTGATCGTCAGTATGATGACCTGGAGATAGTGGCGCGGCACCAGCCGCAGCACTTCTACGCGATCGCCCGGCGAAACGTTTCCGCCGGCCTCGACCCGGGCAAAAAGCCCACAGCGCGGCATGATGCAGTCGCCGGTGAGGCGTTGAATCGGGCAAGGCGCGTGACACGTCTTGCCGATCTGCGTGACGCGAAGCTCAACCTCGGATCCCAACTGCAGACGCGATCCCAGTCCGAGCGATTCGAAATCGATGCCCGAGAGGATCACGTTCTCGGCAAAATCGCCCGGGGCAACCTCGGGCAGACCGCCACGACGCACCTGTTCGATGTGCTCGGCCGCCAGGAGACTGACCTGCCGGTGCCACGCTCCGGCGTGGGCGTCGTTTTCGATCCCGTGGTTGGAAACGAACCGGGCGGACGCGGCGGCCATCTTTCGGACGCCCTTCTCTTGACTCGTGCAAACGGCTTCAACGCGTCCCATCGTCGTTCTCCTCGCGTTGCCAATCTCCCGACTTCCCGCCGGACTTGGACAACAAACGGATCGGGCCGATCTCGATTCCTCGGTCGACCGCCTTGAGCATGTCGTAGACCGTCAGCGCGGCAACCGACGCGGCCGTGAGGGCCTCCATTTCCACGCCGGTGCGTGCCGAGGCAACGGTCTGGACAACCAGGTGCACGCGATTATCCACCAGCTCGGCGTCGACGTTGACCAGGTCGGTTGCGATCGGGTGGCACATGGGGATCAACTCGGCGGTTCGCTTGGCCGCCTGAACGGCGGCGATCCTCGCGGTCTGGAGCACATCACCTTTCACCGCAAAGCCTTGCTGGCGAAGGAGTTGCACGGTCTCGGGTCGGAGCGTGACCCAGGCTTCGGCCACGGCCCTGCGCCGGGTGATCGGCTTGCCGCTGACGTCGACCATCCGCGCTTGGCCGTCCGGCGACACGTGACTGAGCTGCGCGTCGCGCGTTTCACTCTTTCGCGGCGTACGACTCATGGTGCAGTCCTCCTATCGCACCCTCAGCAATGCTGAGGCTACAGCATTTTGATTTACCACGAAGAGCACGAAGGACACGAAGGAAAAAGAAGAGAGAAGCAGATTCTATCCAGCGGCTGTGCTCATTCTTAATTTCAGTAGTTCCAAGTTCTATTGAAACCCGGCATTGTCATCCTGAGCGCAGCGAAGGATCTGCGTAGCGAAGAATCTCCTTGGACAATCGAGATCCTTCGCTGCGCTCAGGATGACCTGCTGCGGTGTCAGCCAGCCAAACTTGGAACTACTGAGTTTCTTATTCTTTTCCTTTCCGTTTCTTCGTGTCCTTCGTGCTCTTCGTGGTGTTATTAAGCTCATATCTTATCGAGCCGAGTGAAGCTGATCGATGCGCCGGCCGGAATCGTGTCGGGTCGGGGTGGAATTTCCAAGTAGCAGTTGGGACCGACGGCGCGAAACACGTCGGCGGAACTCTTTCCCGGCAGCGGCCGAACCGAGGGGAGCGGACCCGCGCCGACCACCTCGTCAACCATTCCCAGGACGAAATGGGTGCGCCCCCGCCTGGGTTCGACTGGCTCGGTGAGCCGTCCGGT
>CAZWWC010000588.1:0-2009 GCA_964637625.1 uncultured Planctomycetaceae bacterium | reverse complement strand
GTTTCCTGGAACTGGCTCAAGCAGTACGTGCCCTTGGACATGCCGCTGGCCGAGTTGGAATCGCGGTTGATGATGTCCGGCCTGAATCACGAGGGCACCGAGGAGGTGGGCGGCGATCTGGCGATCGACCTGGAAGTGACCAGCAACCGGCCCGACGGCTTGGGCCATATCGGCGTGGCCCGCGAGATCGCCGTCCTCTGGCAGCGGCCGCTTTCGATTCCCGCGGCCGAGCCCGAGGCCAAGGGGCCGCCGGTCGAGAAGTCGATCAAGGTGCGAATCGATTGTCCCGAGCTTTGTTTTCGGTACACGGCCCGGGTCATCCGCGGCGCCAAGATCGGCCCGAGCCCCGCGTGGATACTCCGGCGGCTGGGGACGATCGGCGTTGCACCGATCAACAACGTGGTGGACATCTCGAACTACGTTCTGATGGAGTGCGGCCAGCCGCTGCACACGTTCGACTTCGGCAAGCTCAAAGGCTCGCAAATCATCGTTCGCCAACCGCGCCCCGGCGAAACGATCGAAGCGATCGACCATCACACCTATCGGCTCGAATCGGGCATGTGCGTCATCGCCGACGGCGAAGATCCGGTGGCCATCGGTGGCGTGATGGGCGGCGCGATGACCGAGATCTCGGAGGCGACCACCGACATCCTCATCGAGGCGGCCGATTTCGAGCCCGTCTCGATCCGAAACACGGCCCGGGCGCTGGGCCTGCATAGCGACTCCTCCTACCGGTTCGAACGCCGCGTCGATTCCGAGCAGGTCGATTGGGCCAGCCGGCGCTCGGCAGAACTCATCCTGGAGCTGGCCGGTGGAGAGCTGTGCCAGGGCGTGGTCGAGGTGGGCGAGCCGCTGCCCGAGCGGACGCCGATCGTCTTGCGCCTCGACCAGATCGAGCGAATCCTCGGCATTCCGATACCGGCCGACGAGGTCCGCCGGATCCTGACCGACCTGGGCAACGTCGAGACGCGTGCCGACAAAAAGCAGGTCGCCGTGATCCCGCCCAGTTGGCGCCGCGACCTGACCCGCGAAATCGATCTGGTCGAAGAAGTTGCGCGGATCCACGGCTACGACCGGATTCCCGAGGACGTGGGCGTGCCGATGGTGGCCTCGGCGCGTCGGCGGTCGGATCGGGTTTTGGCGAAGGTTCGCACGGTGTTGACGGCCGGTGGTTTCGACGAAGCCATGACGCTCAGCGCCGTCGACGCCGAGCTGTCCGGCGCGCTGAGTCCTTGGACCGACGCCGAGCCGCTTGCGAGTTGCTCACCCGTTCTGCGAGGAGCCGATCGGTTGCGGCTGAGCCTGGTTCCCAGCCTGTTGGAGGCCCGCCGGACGAACGAGGCGCTGTCCAAGGAGCGCATCGAGCTGTTCGAGATCGCCAAGGTTTATCTGCCGCGCGGCAAGAAACTGCCCGACGAACAGCAGATGCTCGGCCTTTGCAGCGGTCGGTCTTTTGAAGAGGTCAAGGGCGTGATCGAAGCAATCCTCGCCTCGCTCAACCCGGCAGCCGAATTGGAGGCGACCGGCGCGCGCGTCGATCTGCTTGCGCCGGCGCGCTGCTGCAAGTTGCTCCTTGACGGCCAGGTGCTCGGCTTCCTGGGTGAGTTGCGGCCCGATGGACTCAAGCGGTTCGACCTTCGCCCCGGAGTCACCGTGGCCGAATTGAAGACGTCGCTGCTGGTGAAGGCGGCTCGAATGGTTGCCACTTACACGCCGCTGCCGGCCTATCCGGCTGTCTCGCGCGATCTGAACCTGGTCGTCGACGAGAAGGTCCGCTGGGCCGATATTGCCAAGACCGTCGCCGCCAATAGCCGGCCGTATTTCGAGGAGCTTCAGTACCAAGATACGTATCGTGATGAAAGACGGCTCGGCGCGGACAAAAAGAGCCTCCTGATGACCCTCGTGCTCCGCAGCAGCGAAGGAACCATGACCAACCAGCAAGCCGATGAACTCCGCGATCAGATTGTCGCCGCCTGCCGCCGCGAGCATGGGGCGGAGCTGAGGGCGTA
>CAZWWC010000587.1:0-2019 GCA_964637625.1 uncultured Planctomycetaceae bacterium | reverse complement strand
AGGGTAGCGGCTGCGCCGCAACCCTGGGCTGCGTTACAAAAGCCCTTTGGGCTACCTCCGACAGGCGATGGCAATACAAAGCGCGGAATGCACCCGTCTCGACCCGGCGACGGCCTTTGCGCCGCAGCAGTGGCCACAAAAAATCACGAAGAGGCACGAAAAGGTGGCGACGAAGTTGTCTTCGTGTTTTTTGTGTTTCTTGTGGCCAATCAGAATCCCGCCGGGTCACGACCCGGCCTACGGGGTTTTTCGTTTTCCCCGAGATTGTGGCGAACCCATGCGGTCGGGAGTGTGTCAGACCGATGATGGGCTCGCACGGCTCTTGTTGGGGGTAAGTGCCGTCTTCAAGAAAACGGGCCGGCCTCCTTGACAGCGGCCCCAGATTTTGTCATAGTACAAAATGGCTGTTTAGGCCAAGCTGGCAAAACAGCGAATTCCCCCTCGCGGCTTTGGTCGTGAAGGTGAAGTTGGATGGCGTGTTTTTCGCCTTGCGACAACCCGAGTTCGCCCTGTTGCCGTTGGCCTTACCAATGTTCTCATGGGACGAGGACGCAACAGTCGATTTCGTAGAGAAGTCGATTTGTGGGGTGGGTTGGTATTACTGTCGTTCGTCTTCTGGTTCTTCTTTAACCGCGCGCCAGCGCAGAGGTAGTCCGATGCGTAGCTACATTACGATTTCCGGAAAAAAGATCATCGCGGCCATTGCCCGTCAGATCCGGATCGTCATGAGCATTGTCTTGAAGCATGGGACCGGTCTGCGCCTGGGAGCATGGTTTCTCTTGCAAGGGCTCGCCGGTACGGCGATGGCCCGGCGCGTCACGGTGCCCGTCTGCCGTCGGCGCTCGGTCGTCGGCGTCAAGGGCCGGTCGCCGGTACGAATGGATCGAAGCCATTTGCACCGGTTGGCCGGGCACTCAGCCGAGCCCAGGTCGTGGGACGTCGGCGCCAGATTCTGATCGCTTGGTTGATCGGATCTGAGACAGACGTTTGACGTTCGACGGACTTTCCTCTGGTGCCGGTGGAGCCGAAGCGGCGTTTCTGCCGGCTTCCCTGCAATTGCCCCGCCGGCTTTCGGTTTTCCGAATCCCCTTTTTTGCACGCGAAAGAACCGACTCATGTTTGCGACTCGAGAATACTCGACGGAACCAACGAATCTCGTCGCCGTGGTTCAGTCCGCGCAGCGCGGCGATCGGGAGGCGTTCGATCGGCTGCTCGATCGATTTGAGTCGACCGTGTACGCCATGTGCCTTCGCCGGTTGCGCAACCAGGCCGACGCGCAGGAACTCTGCCAGGAGGTCTTCATGCAGGCCTTGCGAAAGATCGACCAGTTGCAGGATCCGCGGTGTTTTGCCGGCTGGCTTCGGGCGATCACCGTTCGCATGGCCATCAATCGGGCCGTGCGGCGCAGGCCGGTCGCCACCGTCGAGCCGGCGGTGGCTGCCGACGATTGCGTCGAATACGAGACGCCGCTCGGGAGAGTCCTCGCGCACGAGCGTCGTAACCAGGTTCGCTCGGGACTGGGGCGCTTGCGCCGGCTGGACCGCGAGACGCTCGAGGCGTTCTACTTCCGGGGACGGTCGTTGCTGGAGATGAGCGACGAATTCCAGTCGCCCGTGGGCACGATCAAGCGACGACTCCACGTCGCTCGAAAGCGGTTGGCCGAGGAATTGGCCGAGTTGGCGCCGGCGTAGGAAGCGCGTGCGAAGGGGGACGTGCCTCGACTCTGGGGCTAGCGCTTTGTCACGGAAATATTTCAAGGTGCCACTGGCGTCTCGCCAGTGCTTCCGCAAAGGCACGGGCAAGATGCCCGTGGCACCCTGAATTATTACTGTGACAGAGTACTATTGATGTTTGCCTGGCCATTGAACGGTTGGCCATGGCCGAACTGCCTTGAAAGCCGGGCTCCCGTTGGTCGCCCTGGGTTCATTAGCCATGCAAGGGTCAATAGGAGGGGGACAGTCCCCATTTTTGCTCCGCTGCGCTCTGCGAAAATGGGGACAGTCCCCTGGGAGCGGCTTA
>CAZWWC010000586.1:0-2026 GCA_964637625.1 uncultured Planctomycetaceae bacterium | reverse complement strand
CCCACGGCTATAAACGACCCACGGCTACAAACAGCTCACGGCTATGAACGGCCGGCGGTCCGCATCTACAGAGTCCGGAGGATTTCTCAATCGAGGTGATAAACCTCCTCGATGGGTTTCCATTGCTCGCCCTCGGGCGTGCCGGGCACCTTGATCTGGCAGGGCGCCGTCTCAGCCCACCAGTCCTTGGTTTTTTGGTCGGCCTCCATCTTCGCCATGTCCTTCTTGAAGTCGTCGCCGACGTACTCGAAATACGAGAACAGGTACAGCTTGCCGTCGAGTTCGCACTCGTAGATCGAGTAACGCTGGATGTTGCACTTCTTGATCATGGCGTTGATCTCGGGCCAGGGATTGGCGTGCAACTTGTTATAGTAACCCTTCTTGTCCTTCTTCAGCCCGACCACCGATCCGAATCGTTGAACCTTCTTCGCCATGGCTTGCTCCTTCTGGGCCGTTGGGCTTTCCCCTCCTCGATTGCATGCGGGCCCGGCCAACGATACGGCCAAAAGCGTGGCCACGAGCACCACCGCATCGCGCATGGAACGCTTCATGAACTACCTCCTTTGCAGAATGTCAGCTTCGGCCGTGTTACTCCTCGGCGGTTGTGCTGGCCGATGGTTGCTCACCGTCTTTCTCTCCGGCGGGCGAGTTGGTGCAGCCTACGACCACACCGATACAGAAACACGCCAGACAAATCGTCAACAAGAGTCCGCGCATGACGTATGAACCTCCTTTACGAGCCACAAGACGTTGGAAGTTACCATTTTACGGAGCGCCAATGACCTTCGCAAGCCTGCGCGGCAAGGCGATGCCGCCAGCGCACAAACCTGGGGCTCCGCCTCGTTTTCAGATCCGCCGGGCCTCAACTTCGCCAGGGCGAATATCCGATTCAATCAATAGACCCAAACCGATCGGCTTGAAAATGCCGACGACGGGATGTACGGGAGCCAGTATAGAGTACGCAGCTTCTCCCGTTTCCCTATTCCGAAGTGTTTCCCGCAGTTCTAACGACCCAGACGTGAGGATCGGCGTCCCCCGGGCTGGCCGGCGGGCGGTTTCCATCAGACACCGCCCGATCACCAGGCCCAGACGCGGATGGTCCGACCAGATTCCATGCAGACGTCAACAAGAGTCTCCGGCAGCACGGATGTTGCGCCGCGCAGTGCTACCGACGAGCCGCTGGAGCGCATTGGCCAATGGGAGTTGCTCAGCCGGGAGGGCATCGGATCCTTGTCGCGGGTCTACCGAGCCCGGCCGGCCGGTTCGCCCAGCGATCGGCCCGCGGCCTATGCCGTCAAGGTTTTACACCGTTGTTGGAACAGCGATCCCCGTGCGCTGGCGCTGTTCTGTCGCGAGGCCCAACTGGGACGAACCGTCGCGCATCCTCATTTGATTTCGATTCTTGCAGCCGGGCTTGCCCGTCCGCCGTATTACCTGGTCATGCCGTGGCTCGAAGGGCGGACGCTCCGCCGGTTGCTGGACGACGGCACACCACTGGACCTGCCCGTGGCGCTCTGGATCGCCCGCCAGACGGCCGAAGCACTCGAAGCACTGGCCGCGGCCGGTTGGCGTCATGGCGATCTGAAGCCGAGCAATCTGTTCGTCTCGTCGGAGGGTCACGTGACGGTTTTGGATTTGGGGCTTGCACGGCGTGCGGACGAGAGCGACTCGGTGTTGGATCACTGCGTGGCCGGCACGTGCCACTACCTGGCGCCCGAGACAATCACCTCGACGCTCGCCTCGGACATCCGCAGCGACATCTACAGTCTCGGCGCGGTGTTGTTCGAGATGCTTACCGGCCGGTTGCCGTTTTCAGGCCGGTCGCTGGCGGCCATTGTCCGCCAGCACCGAGAGGCCCCGATGCCCAATCTGCGGCGATTGGTTCCCGGTCTTCCCAGCGGCGTGGTTCGACTCGTCCACCAGATGGTCTCGAAAGAGCCGTTGCGTCGGCCGCAGACGCCCCGCGAGCTGATCGACCGGCTCTTTCGGCTGGAAGTCCAGTCGTTCGGCCAGCGTGCGTTTGGCT
>CAZWWC010000585.1:0-2038 GCA_964637625.1 uncultured Planctomycetaceae bacterium | reverse complement strand
GCGGCCGACTCGCCGACCACCGACAACTCGAGAGATCCGTCGGAGCCGATCAGGGCGATGAGCGTGCCCCGGGGCTGCTCGCCGTAGGCCTGGTAGATGCCCCATGTCTCG
This sequence comes from uncultured Planctomycetaceae bacterium, assembly GCA_964637625.1. Lineage (GTDB taxonomy): Bacteria > Planctomycetota > Planctomycetia > Pirellulales > Thermoguttaceae > UBA11386. The sequence continues at coordinate 1,927 of CAZWWC010000585.1, read as the reverse complement.
TAGATATTGCAGACAATGCAGGCGCGGCCGTCGGTAGGCCGACCGATGAGCATGTCGGCCGTGATGTTGGTGACAAGATTGCCGAACGAGTCGACCTTGAGCACCACGCCTTCGACACGGTTGCGTCGTCGCACGGCACTGGGCCACCGCAGCTGGCCGAGCTCGCCATACGCCGGGCCGAGCCGCTGCGGCTCGACGCCCAGGCTCAAATGGGCCGCCACCGGTGCCATGATGTCGCGGCCGTGGAACGTCGAGGAGACTTCGTCGAGCCAGTACTCGTCGTTCTCCAGGCGAATCACCTCGCTCGGCGGCGTCCGGTCCACCATGCGGCTGAGCACACCGTTGTCCGGCGCAACGAAGTGGTGCTCTCCGATCCGCGCATAGACGATCGCACGTTCGGTGCCCACGCCCGGGTCAACCACCACCACGTGGATCGTCCCGTCGGGGAACCGCTCCGCGACGCCTTCGAGCACGACGGCCCCTTGGCGGATGTCCTGGGGGGGGACGGCATGGGTGATGTCGACGATCGTCGCGGCCGGGTTGATCGAGAGAATCACCCCTTTCATGGCCGCCACGTACGGGCTGCCGGTGCCGAAATCGGTGGTCAGCGTAATGATACTCACACTCACGTCCGCTCGATTAGCTTGGTCTTTTTTGGAACCACAGATGAACACAGATGGACACAGATGAGCACGGACCGGATTGGTTATCCAGGAAACCTGAAGCAGCGTCGGGCGAAGCCCGACCGCTAAACTCTATCTGTGTTTATCTGTGTTCATCTGTGGTTCCTTCCCCTTACATCTGCTCAATCAGTCTCAGACAGGTTTCGCGGACCTGGCTCGGATTGACGTTCGGATTGCGTCTTTTCGCCTGGCCAATCAATGAGCCTATCGCCTTAAGTTTACCTTCTTTGATGTTTTCGACAACCTTGGGGTTGGCCGCAAGTAGTTCGCTACAGAGGGTTTCCAACTCACCCTGGTCGACCGATTCGATGCCCAGCGCCTGCATAACCGCTTCGAGCGGCTTGCCCGATTCGAGCATGGCGGCCAAGACGTCGCGTCCCCGGCTGGTGGTTAGCTCGCCCCCCTGTACCTTTTTCAGCAGCCCGGCCAAGACTTCGGCCGAGATGGGAAATGCCTCGACGCCGACTTGCTGCTCGCCGAGCCAGCGCAACACGTCCTGTTGGACCCAATTGGCGGCCATCTTGCCGTCGCCGCAACCGTCGGCCAACTCAACGAAATAGTCGACCAGCCCCCGGCCCTGGTTGACCAGAACGTCGGCGTCGTACGGCGTAATGTCGTAGGTATTCTGTAGCCGCTCGCGAAGCGCCGCGGGCAACTCGCCCAGGCCGGCGCCAATCCGCGCGACCTGCTCCTCGGTCGTCGTGACCGGCACCAGGTCGGGGTCGGGGAAGTAACGATAGTCGCTCGATTCCTCCTTCGTGCGCTGCGGCACGGTCGCCTGGGCGTTTTCGTCCCAGCCCCGGGTCGTCTTGTGGCCGCCCCGGGCGCCCATCGCGATGCCGGTCTCTTGCCAGACGTCGTATTGCCGCCGGGCCTCGTAGTCCAACGCCCGTTGGACCGCGCGGAAGCTGTTCATGTTCTTCACCTCGACGATCGGCGTGACCCGTTGGCCCTCGGGCGTGTCGATGTGCAAGTTGATATTGGCATCGACCCGCAGGCTGCCTTCCTGCATGTTGCAGTCGGACACGCCCAGGTAGTTCAACAGCAGCTTCAACTCGGTCAGATAGGTCTTGGCCTCGTCCGGCGATCGGATGTCGGGCTCGCTGACGATCTCCAAAAGCGGCGTGCCGGTGCGGTTCAGATCGATCCGGCTGTCGGCCTTGCCCGAGATTTCGTCGTGCATGCTCTTGCCGGCGTCCTCTTCGAGATGGGCCCGGATGATGCCGATCGACTTCGGCTCGAAC
>CAZWWC010000584.1:0-2046 GCA_964637625.1 uncultured Planctomycetaceae bacterium | reverse complement strand
TATGAGTTTCCGAGACTCCTGCTAGAAGAGAAAATAGGGACAGGTCCGGTATTGGAAGAATAGGCAAGTGCCATGTTTACCTAACCTGCCTTAATCGGACCTGTCCCGTTTTTATTCCGCGAAGGTGTTTCTCATCCGATTGGTGGGGCGCTCTTCGGCACGCCCCACCCTACATCTACATCTTGCACATGCCCACGGCAAGCATGGCCATGGCACCCGACTGTTACCACGTCTCGTGATGGACGGCGGCTTCGCGGTAGCGCGTTCGAGGCTCCGGCGACTCGGCCGGGCGGCCCAGCGCGATCGCTGCGACGGGAATGACCGCCTCGGGGATGCCCAACAACGTGCGGACAAACGTCACGCGTCTCTCCCGGGGGTGAATCCCCAGCCAGCACGCGCCCAGGCCCAGACTGCTGGCGGCCAAAAGCAGGTTCTCGATCGCCGCGGCGCAGTCTTGCAACAGATAAGATAATTGTCGATCGTGCGCACGGCGGAGATCCCCACAAACGATGATCGCCATCGGCGCGTCGGCGAGCATCTTTGCGTTGGGCAGGCCTTCGGCCATCTTCACCAGCATGCCGCGGTCGCGCAGGACCACGAAGTCCCAGGGGTCCTTTGCCACCGCGGAGGGCGCCGCCATGGCGGCTTCCAGAATATCGCGGAGCGGATCCTCTCCCACGTCCCCTGGTTGGAACGCACGAATGCTGCGTCTGGAAAACACGTAGTGCAGTTCCGGGTTCATGACATGCCTCCTTGTGGTAACGTTGGAGAAGAAACAGCGCGACTCCCCCATCCTTGTTGCGATGTGGACAAGGGTCCCGATATCATCGGGACCCATGGCACCCCCGAAATACTGTCGCGACAGAATACTAGCCGGAGGCCGGGTTCACGTCGGCGCCTCGCATCTTGGCCCGGGCACGGCTGAGTAGGGGACCGATGCTGTTTTCCGACAGCCCGACCGCCATGCTGATCTCGTAGTAGTTCTTGCCTTCAAGATGATACATCCGCACGACTTGGGCCTCGGTCCCCTGCAGGCTCTCCAGCAGGCGACGAACCTCTTCGGCGTCCTCGACCCGCTGTTCGACCGGCTGCTGGGTGTCGGGAATCGGCTTGACCATGCCGCCGTCGGCCAGTGGGGCCGCCGACTTTCGGGCCAGGATTTCCTTGACCACAACGCGCCTGGCGACCACGGTCAGATACGTCGCCAGCGAGCTTTGTCCACGGAAGCGGCGCAGCACGGCGAAATCATCCTTGATCAGCGTCAAAAAGACCTCGCCGCACAGATCGTCCTGGTCTTCGGTCGTCAATCGCACGCTGCGTGCCTGGGCCGTATGATTGACCACGTGGACCACCAGTCCCATGAACCGGTCGACGAAGTCTTCCCAGGCCCGGGGTTTCCTCTGCAGACATCGCTGTAGCAGGTTGCGATCGATTTCAGAAAGCACCACGCTCGGAATCCCCGTCGAAAGAGCGATCGGGCGACGACGAGACGACGCCTCCGCGACCACGATGAGCTGGATCGGGTGGCATCCGTGCGACGCGCTGGCCACCGCTGCCCGATACAACCCCGATTGTAGACCGAAATGGTCTCTCGGGCAAGCCGAACGGCGGGGCCGAGCGGCCCTGATGAGGGTTGACAGTCCCGGGCAGCGGCACTAAGATTTCACGAGTTGTCCAGACGTCCAAGAACGCACTGAAGTGCTTTTGCGACAAAGACTTGGATCACATGGCCCCGTTCTCCACCATGCTCTTGACAGAAGGAGTTCCCGTCCGATGACCCACGTCGTATGCAAACCGTGCTACGAGTGTAAGTACACCGATTGCGTTGTCGTCTGCCCGGTGGATTGTTTCCGCGAGGGGGAGAAGATGCTGTATATCGATCCCGACGAGTGCATCGACTGCGAGGCGTGCGTGTCCGAGTGCCCCGTGGAGGCCATCTACCTGGACGAGAACGTGCCCGAGGAGTGGCACGAGTACATTGAAATGAACGCCGAAATGGCCCCGCAGTGCGAGCCGATCACCGAGAAGAAGACCCCGCTGGCCGAG
>CAZWWC010000583.1:0-2062 GCA_964637625.1 uncultured Planctomycetaceae bacterium | reverse complement strand
GCGCCGCGTTGTCGACGGCGTCGATTTCTGTGTCGAGCGGGGCGAGATCGTCGGGTTGCTCGGACCCAACGGCGCCGGGAAAACCACCAGCTTCCGCATGACCTGCGGCATGATCGAGCCGAATGCGGGTAAAGTCTTCCTGGGCGGCCAGGAGGTTACCCGCTGGCCCATGTATCGCCGCGCGCTGGAAGGCCACATGGGCTATCTGGCCCAGGAGTCGAGCGTCTTTCGCAAACTCTCGGTCGAGAAGAACCTGCTGGGCGTGATGGAAATGCTGGGCCGGTTCGACCGAAAAACCCGGCGCAAGCGGTGCAAGGAACTCCTCGAACAGTTCGACATCGCTCCGCTTCGCAAGAACCTGGCCATCTCGCTTTCCGGCGGGGAACGGCGACGATTGGAAATCGCGCGTGCACTCGTCTCCGATCCCCAGATCATGCTGTTGGACGAGCCTTTCACGGGCATCGACCCGGTGACAATCGCCAGTATCCAGCAAATCATTCGCCGGCTGCGAAGCGAAGGCATCGCGATCCTTATCACGGATCACCAGGTGCGTGAAACACTTCAGATCACTGATCGCGCCTACCTTATTGACGAGGGCAAGGTGTTCTGCCACGGCACGCCCGAAGAAGTGCTGGCCAATCCGGAAGCCCGAAAATGCTATTTCGGCGAGGACATGGACCTCGGCCGCGGCGCTGGGCCGGCTCCCCATCATCGGCCGGAGCAGATTCCCTCGGAAAACGCGTCGCAAATCATCCGGCGCGTCTAGCGCGGATCGCGTGTGGATGCCAACCGTTGCTCCGCAAGCGCAGGCGTCCGGCCTATTTCTTCTTCTTTTCCTCCTCCTTCTCTTTAGCGCAGCCGGCGTATTGGAAGGCCGCCATCGCGTCAGCGAGCGTGGCCACCCCCCCGGTCGGCAATTCGACCTTGCGATCCAGGTTGCGACTGATCACCCGATCAAGCCGCCATATAGCCTGGATGTCGCCATAGTCCTGAGGAACCTTGAAGCCGTTGCGCCACAACAGCAGTTTGAGGAACTTGATCGGGCCGAACGACTTCACCTTTTCAACCAACGGCCGCAACCTTTTGGGCGGTTCGAGGTGACCGGCCCACATCGAGTGGATAGGTACGTACAACTTGGCGGTTTGACCCGGCTTGACGGTTGTCTTAGCCGCTCCCCAACCGGACATGTCGTCGGCACAGAACCCACAGGCGGCCACGTAGATCTTTCCCGGCGGCAATCCGGAGACGGTCAGCCGACCGGCCAGTTTGCGGCCGCCGCCGATCAGGTGTTGCGCGAACGCTCCACCCCATCCCACGAAGCGCAACGCCGGATCGGCCCGCGTCGGGGCCGTGCTGATGGCCACCAGCACGCCGTCCTTGCCCTTCAGGTTGTCCTTGATCCGCAGCACTCCGGTTCCCAACGGACGAATCACCACCTCCGGAGAGGAATCCTTGGAGACCACAACGTTCTCGGCAATTCCACGCAGCCGGATCTCCCGGTCCATCACTTTGAAGAAGGCGTCTTTTGACTGGGTGCTTGGACAGGACTGCGCGATCAGACGATATCGACCGGCGGGGACCCGCTCGAAGCGGAACCGGCCTTGCGGGTCCGTCCAGCTTTGGAGGAAGTCCATCGGGTTGATTCGCGCTCCGGCCAGGAGTTCGTCGGTTACGGGTCGAAGTGCCTTGGCGGCGATTGGAACGCCGGTCGCCTGATCGCAAAGCACGAGGTAGGCGTCCGACACCGGTTCCCCCTCGGCGTCGATGATCCGGCCGGCAATGATCCCGGCGATTTGACCGGGGTGTTGTGATGTACGGGGCTCCTCTGTTTCGCCCCCGACCGGAGTTGTCGTGGCGGCGAGACTCACGATGAGCCCGGTGAGCACGAGCAATGCCTTCAGAATACCTCTATTTATCACATCTTCCACCTGCCATTGCGGACCTGTTGCTATGGCCTGTGGAGGCCACAAGGCATCATGGCGAACAAACGCGGGCCGTGCAACGCCATGTGCGAGAGTAAGTCACGGAAGGCACCGCCGATTCCCTCTTTTGGGTGGTATTT
>CAZWWC010000582.1:0-2077 GCA_964637625.1 uncultured Planctomycetaceae bacterium | reverse complement strand
CGGCGGTGGACCCAGGTGCTGGCCCTGGTTCTGCTGGCCTTGTCGGTCCTCTCGGTAAGCTACCCGACCTGGAATCCGTGGTCCGACCCGTGGCTCCATGACGCCATGCGGCATTGCGGCCGACTCGGTGGCTAGTCCGGATTTCTCACCAGGGTGTGCCACTGCTTGCCGGAAGGCAAGCAGTGCCCCGGACTTGCAAAAGCACTGCTTCTTGCGAAGCAGTGGCACACTGTCATGAACCATTGTCACCTGGCAAGACATGCGGGCTAGTGGAATCCCGCTCGGCCAAAACGCCACGTGGCCCGTGCATCGTGGTGTTGCTCCTCGCTCTGGGCTCTGCTATTCTGTGGCAGAGGCCGTCCGGGCTCGGACCGTGTGTGTAGCCGTGTATCCCGAAAGGAAGGTGGCATTCCGTGAGTGATCCCCCCGCGCCGATGCTCTCTGTAGTCGTACCGATCTACAACGAAGCGGCGACGATCCGCGAGATTGTCGATCGGATCCAGGCAGTCGACTTCGACAAGGAAATCATCCTCGTCGACGACGGCTCCACCGACGGCACGGCCGAGAAGCTCACCGAGATCGAGGTCTCGGCCGACAACGTCCACGTTCTTCGCCACGAGTCCAACCGGGGAAAGGGAGCCGCGCTGCGACTGGGCTTCGCCCAGGCCCAAGGAGAAATCGTCATCGTGCAGGACGCCGACCTCGAGTATGACCCGGCCGAGTATCATCGCCTGCTTGCGCCCATCCTCTCAGGCAAGGCCGACGTCGTCTACGGCTCGCGTTTCGCCGGAGGCCAGTCGCACCGAGTGCTCTACTTCTGGCACTCGCTGGGCAACCGGTTTCTGACGCTCATCTCGAACATGTTCACGAACCTGAACCTGACCGACATGGAGACTTGCTTCAAGGTTTTTCGCAGGGAACTCATCCAGGGGATTCGCTTGCGGGAAAACCGTTTTGGCATCGAGCCCGAGATCACGGCCAAACTGTCGCGACGCGGCTGCCGGATCTACGAAGTCGGGATTCCGTACGCCGGACGCACGTACGAAGAAGGCAAGAAGATCGGCTGGAAAGACGGCGTCTGCGCCCTGTGGTGCATCCTCAAGTACAACCTGCTCTGCCGCAAATGAACCCACGGGTGCCACTGCTGGCTTGTCCAGCAGTGTGAAGCGAATCTCCCGGGAAAAGCACTGCTGGGCAAGCCAGCAGTGGCACCCGTCTCAAGACAGCTTCTCAATATGGATGCAAACCGGGCATCTTCTTCAGGTCCTTCGGTGAGGGAATCCGGTATCGGAGCACCACGGGCTTCTGCTTCACTTCGACAGCCCCCAGCGCCGGTTCCCAAACCCAGTGCCAACGCCGCATCCGCTCGACCTGCACGAGCACCCGGTGCATGACCCGGGTACGCTTCTCCTTGACCCAAGCCCCGTAGTTCCACGTGTATTGCCAGATTTCAAACCGCAACGTCCCGACTCCCTTCTTATAGCTGGTCGGAAGATCGCGAATGAGCATCACCAGGACGCGGACCGCCCTGTCGTTACCTCCCATGGCCAACGGCACGACCTTGTTCTCATAATGGCGCGATTTCTTGATGTCGTCGGTGATCCGCCGTCGGGTCTCTTTCTTCACGGTGGCCGTCGGCGCGACCGGCGGATCGAACTCAAGCACCGGCGCATACTCCCAACCCTCGATCCGCAGCCGGTTCTTGCCCAGGATGACCAGATCGTAGCGGCCCGGCGCAAGATCCTTGAAGACCCATTTGTTTTTGCCCTCTCGACGGGCCTTGGCATCGACCTCGGGCACTTCGATCTTCGCCTTGGGATTGACCTTCCTCCTCGGGTTGCCGTCGGGGTTCCACCGCCGAAACGCCCCGACCATGGTCATCTCGTCGGCGCCCTCCAGCACAACGGTCAACGTCGCCGCCGGCGCGCTTGTCCCGAGAAGGAGTGTAGTCAGGAAGAACGCGGCAACGAGTGCGTAGGGTGGGGCGAGCAACGCTCGCCCCACCAGAAACCACAAGCTCGATCTCAGAACGTGTTTTGAAAAGGGTGCCACTGGCTGCTTGTCAGCCAGTGCTGGC
>CAZWWC010000581.1:0-2082 GCA_964637625.1 uncultured Planctomycetaceae bacterium | reverse complement strand
CAAAGCAAACCTGAGCAAACCGTTGACAAACGGCCCCTACAGAGATAAAACCACGATCGGATCGTTGATCAGACATCGTTCTCACCTCTTGGCAGGTGTACTTGAAGGAAGCCGTGGCTTGACCAATAAGCACTGGGCGCGTTTTGCCGGAACAGGAGCATCTGATGGAGCTCTCGTGCAAGCAGAAACGGTTGCCATCTTCGTTCACCGTCGCCAAGAGTGGTTGACGCCAAGCGTGGCACAACCGGCGGGAACGCAATGAGTCCAGGAAACCAAGATCACAATAATCTGAAAGCTCAATAGCATGGACGAGCATGGACGATGGCCGCCCAGCGCATTCCATCATAGGTAATTTGGGCGCGAAGTTCAACGGAAGCGCCTGTCCAAATCCGGGACTGGCATGTGGCCGGAAGTCGGTCCACTTCGCAAGATCCATGATCCGGTGTTGGAATGCGACCACATAGGCCTAGGCCGTACCCCCTACACGTGCCGGCTGCCGTGCCCGCCTCGCTTCCACGCAGTGCGCCCTGGCGGATCTGTTCCGTCAAAGGGCGTGTTTTTCCAAGCGAAGGCCCGCGGCACGGTGTCCATTTGATCGAGAACGGACTATGATTGACCGCTGCATGGCCAATCGGCCGAGGGCGACCCACGGGAGCCCGATATCAGGGCGCTCGATGGGGATCCATCGATCATGGGCTATGGCGACACCAGGAATAAGTTCGTTCGCACGTGTTGACAGAAGGAGAATCGAGATGGCTCGTGCCCGCGCCCGTCACATTCTTGTTGAGAGCGAAGAGACTTGCCAACAATTGAAAGACCAGATCGAAGCGGGATCCGATTTTGCGGAGCTGGCCCAACAGCACTCCCAATGTCCGTCGGGCAAACAGGGCGGCGACTTGGGTGAATTCGGCCAAGGGCAGATGGTGCCCGAGTTCGACGCGGTCGTCTTCAGCGACCAGATCGGCCAAGTCCACGGCCCGGTGAAGACGCAATTCGGCTACCACCTGTTGGAGATTCTCAGCCGCACGCCATGAGATCGGGCAAAGCGTCGGTCGATTTTCAGTCTCCAACAGCACCCGGCCGCGCCGCTCGGGTCGTCGAGCCGTTCTGCTCTGAGGAGAAACGCAGTGGAAAACGGTCCTTTTCCGACGCATCCCAGAAAACGGATGAGTTGATGACACGGCGGTCACCACGGGCCGCCACCGGAAAACTGCCATGTTTTAGTGTCAGTTTACCAGATGTTGGAACTCTGTCCCACTTTCAAGGCGATTCGGCATGGATGCCGAACTCTGCCGCTCGTGCGTTGTTAGCAGCGCTGCCTCCGCCGTCGATGTGCGGCTACAACAAGGCCCACGGAGAGAAGGAGCAGGGTTGAGGGTTCAGGAATCGGCTGGAAGGTGACGTTATCGACAACGAAGTTGAACTCAGACTCATCGATGGTGCCGTCCCCGAAGTTGGTAATCCGGGCGCGAGACATGCCGGCAAGACCACCAACAAAAAACAGGCCTTCCGAGTTGGAATTCGTACCACCCAGCTGGGACACCAGCGTCCGGTCGAGTGTCAGAAAGAAAGTACCCAGGCTTCCAAGACCACTGTCGAATAGGTCAATCTGCATCTGCGCAGGGCTGGCCGTCGCGTTGAGTGCCGCACCAAACCCGAAGGACGAGACCGGCTGCGAAAAGTCGAGGCGAAGCTCGGTGCTGTGCACCTGCAGCAGATTGCCGCTGATGAAGTCATAGGGGTACGGGCTCGGGGAGCGATCATCGAAGGTGGTACGAGGGGTGACGACCGGCACGTCGACACAAGGACAAGGAACACCCTCAGGCGTGAACGTCACCCCACCCACGCTGAGCTGAGAAGCAGAGTAGCCGAGGGTGCTCACCGCCGCCGGCTCATCGAACGTAATCGTCTCCGCTTCACCAACGGGAGCAACCGTTGTCAGGACAACGGCGATACCGACGAGCGCGAGTACCCAGCGCATTGTGTTTCTCCCTCCAAATCGTATCGACGGCAGCGGCGATAAAACGGATGCCCTCTCAGGAAACGGACGAATCACGTCATCCAGGAGCACAAGTAACGGTA
>CAZWWC010000580.1:0-2110 GCA_964637625.1 uncultured Planctomycetaceae bacterium | reverse complement strand
AGCCGTGGGATGGGACAGACCGGAGTGAGCCCTGCCAGGAACCCCAGCCAGTGGCAGGTCTTTGCTCCGCACGACCCATCCTACACGCTTGGAGACACAAATATGATTCGCCACTCTTGTCTATGTGCCCTGTTTCTTCTCTCCGTTGTTTCGGCTCACGCTGAGCCGCCTGCGGCCCAACCGCTCCGGAAGGAGCAACTCGATCTGGCGAAACTCGATAAGTGGGGCACCCGATCGTATTCGATGATTTGCCAATTGACTGCCGGTGGCCCGGTAGAGTCGCGCTCGGCCGGCAAGATGACTTTTGGTTGCCAGTCCAAAGACGGGCTGGTCAAACTCAGCAACACAACACGGGTTTTCATGCCCGACGGCAAGCGGTACATCGAGTATCGCGGGCAGTGCGTTCATCCCAAGAACGACCCGTTTTCAACAAAGGAAATCAACTTGCTGGTTGTCCGCAGTGACGGCGTCCAACTCAAGCAGTTGCGAGCCGCAAACCAGCAGGGCAAGATTAAGATTGTCGACAAAGAGAAGGGAAACACGACCACAACCGAAGCGCGTTGGCCGAAAGCGACCGTACCGGATATCTCCATGTTCTACTACGTTACGCTACTTCCCCGGAAAGCGGGCCAGCGGTATCTCATAGACAGCTACATTGCCAGTTCTTCCCTGCACCGACCTGAGCGTCGGATCGTCCAGTGCGCCGGGGCCGATCCCGACGTTGTCCAATCCGGAAAACCGACGACCCTGTTCCTGCTCTACGAGCCCGGCAAGCCGAAGAAGGCCATACGCTATTGGGTCGGCGCGGATGGCGTGCTCAAACGCGTTCAACTCAATCCGGAAAACCGGTTGGAATTGATCTCCGATGTCAAGGATAAAAAGTAGTCCAGGAATGCTCTAACTAACGAAACGGAGGTATCTGCCATGGACGAGAAGCAAGGCGATCCGCGACCCGAGGAGCCGGCCGGCGAGCCCGTCCTCGCTTCGGTCGTGGCCGAGCCGACCGCCACCGCAGGCGGCAGGCCGCCGATTCCACCACTTCCGCGAAAAAAAGAGGAACACCAGCCACCGGTGAGTTGGCGCGAGCCGATCGCCTTGTTGGCGCTGGCGGTTCTGTGCGATCTAATCATGTATCGTGGAAACGGCTTCGCCGGCTATGCGGTGCTCTTTGCCACTGCGCCGGCGCTGCTGTGGCTGGGATCGCCTCGCCCGCGGCTGGGCCGCGATTTCTGGCTCGTCGTCGCGATGCTGTTGGTGCTGGCCGTCAAGATGGTCTGGTGCGGATCGTGGCTGTTGGTGGGCGTCGGCTTTGCACTGGTCGTGGCGTTGGCCATGACAATGGTCGGCCAGCATCCCTACGTCCTTGCCGCGGTCGTCTTCGCCTCGCAGACGATCCGGGCCGGGTGCGACGGCCTGAACTACTACGGGCGACGGCTGGCCCAGCGGCACACGTCGGCGGCCGGTGTCCGCTGGTTGAACGTTGTGCTGCCTTTGACCGCTTTCCTCCTCTTCAGCATCATCTTCATCGTCGCCAACCCGGACGTCTTGAAAAACGTCTCCGAGCAATTGCAAATCGCATTCGGTCATGTGCGCGACTGGCTCCTGCATTTCTCCATCTGGGAAGTTATCTTCTGGATCGGCGTGCTCTGGATCGGCGTGGGCCTGATGCGTCCGGTCGCCGGTCGGCTCCTACCCTCGGACGAACCGCCGGCCGACGAGCAGGTGGCCGTGGGCGAACCGTCGCCGACGCCCTTGTACGCGGCCTATCGGAACACGCTGGCGGTGGTCATCATCCTGTTCGCCGTCTATCTCGTCTTCGAGTTCAACACGCTCTGGTTCCACACGTTTAAGGAGGGGTTCTACTACTCGGGCTATGCCCACAACGGCGCGGCCTGGCTGACCGTGGCCCTTGGGCTGGCCACGGTGATCCTCTCGTTGGTCTTTAGCGAGCGGACCCTGCAAGATCCCCGGCTTGGGCAACTTCGCTGCCTGGCGTGGATCTGGTCGCTGCAGAATTTCGTGCTGGCGGCAGCCGTCTACAACCGGCTGGGCATTTACATCGGTTTCAACGGCATGACGCGGATGCGGATCGTGGGCATCTTCGGCATGT
>CAZWWC010000579.1:0-2119 GCA_964637625.1 uncultured Planctomycetaceae bacterium | reverse complement strand
GGTGGCCGTGCCGACCGCCGAGTTCCGCCGGCTGGCACGGCCGGTGGACGATTTTCTTCTGCCCCCGGCGACATAAGAATGACAGGGGCCTAACCAGTCTAACGGGGGATGTCGCGAAGTGTTTTTTGTAGACCGCCCGGTTTCCACCCGAGCCCCGGTGTGGCTACAATAGAGGTTTGAAAGTCTCGGAGGGAGCGACGCATGAACCGAGTGAAGATCATCTGCCGAGGACTCTGGTCGTGGGCACTTGTCTTGGGGTGCTGGCTGATTGTCGAAGGGACGCTTTGGGCGAAGGACGCGGAGCCGGCAGAAGAAGAATCGAGCAACACCGGGGCTTGGGTGCTCCCCTATTTCCTCGTTATTCTGTGCATCGGTCTGGGGATGTTGGTGGTCTGTCGTACCAGCCGACGTACGGATCGGGCCAGACCTCAGAAGTACGAGGCTCTGAACACCAAAAACTAGCGCCGCGGCGCAAGCTTGTTACGTAGGCCGGCCGTGACGCATCCTGCTCAGGCCGCTGCGGCGCCCTTCGCTCCGCCGACGACGCCGTAGAACCCGGCGATCTGTTCCACCACCAGCCGCTGCTGCTCGGCCGAAAGTTCCGGAAAGATCGGTAGCGCCAAAACTTCCGCGGCGGCGCGATCCGTCTCGGGCAGGTCACCCTTCTCGTAGCCCAACTCGGCGAAGCACTCCTGATCGTGCAGGCCCAGCGGATAGTAGATCTCCGAGCCGATTCGAGCGGCCGTAAGGTGCTCGCGCAACGCGTCGCGCTTTCCCTCCGGCACGCGGACCACGTATTGGTTCCAGACGTGGCGACGCTTTGGACCGTCGGAGGGCAACCCAAGCAGTCGATCCAAACCGGCCTCGGCAAACAGCCGGCCGTAGCGGGCCGCATTGACCTGGCGCCGCTGGGTGTAGCGGTCCAGGTGCGGCATCTTCACGTTGAGCATGGCCGCTTGAAAGGAATCGAGCCGGCTGTTGATGCCGACGATCGAGTGGAAGTACCGCGGACGCATACCGTGGACCCGCAGCAGCCGCAAGCGGTCGGCCAGCGCGTCGTCGTTGGTGGTGAGCATGCCGCCGTCGCCGGCGCCGCCGAGATTCTTGGTCGGGTAGAAGCTGAAGCAGCCGATCTGGCCCATCGAGCCGGCCCGACGACCTACCCATTCAGCCCCGAGGGCTTGGGCGGCGTCTTCGATGACCGGTATGCCGCCCGAGAGCCGGGCGATGGCATTGATGGCGTCCATGTCGGCGCACTGGCCAAACAGATGGACCGGCAGGATGGCCTTGGTGGCCGGACCGACAAGCGCTTCGACGGCGGCCGGGGAGATATTGAACGTGCGCGGGTCGATGTCGGCCAGCACGGGCGTGGCGCCCAGCCGAGCGACGGCGCCGGCGGTGGCGAAAAAGGTGAAGCTCGGCAGAATCACCTCGTCGCCCGGTCCGACGTCGCAGGCCATCAGCGCCAACAACAAGGCATCGCTGCCCGAGGCGCAGCCGATCGCGTGTTCCACCTGGCAATAGTCGGCCAGTAGCCCTTCGAGCCTGGTCACTTCCGGTCCCAGAACGAACGCGCCCGAGCGACACACGCGCGAGAGCGCCTCGACGATCTCTTCCATCAGGGGCCCGTGTTGCGCGGCCAGATCGAGCAGCGGGACTCCTTGGGGTGAATCGGAAGTGGGTCGGGGCGTGCCGGCGCCGAGGTTGATCGTTTTCATGGCGGATCTCCGAAGTCGGCCCCCTACGGGCCGGGAAGCAGTACACGGAAACGGGCAAGACGGTAGACGTTTTCGACCTTGGCGTCAAGAGCGGACCGCGCCGAGAGGCCGTAGTGCGGCCGAGCCGTCGGTGGCGAGGATTTAAGTACTTTGAAAGCGTTCGCCTGGGATAGGCACGGACCCGGTTGGCGGGGTAGAATAAAGTATCATGAGCCGAGCAGAAGCGAACATGTCACGTCGGCGACCCCTTCGCCGAGGGGTCCTCCTGGCCGCACTGGCGGCCGCTGTGCTGCTCCTGATAGGGTTTCTGCTTTCTTACAACGACGGTTCGGACAACCGTGCCGAAGCAGCCACCTCGCGATTCCGGCTTGAAGACATCAAGGAGCATTTCGACGGCGCTC
>CAZWWC010000578.1:0-2121 GCA_964637625.1 uncultured Planctomycetaceae bacterium | reverse complement strand
GGCGTCTCGCCAGTGCTTGTCGCACGGCAGCACGGGCAAGATGCCCGTGGCACCCCGAAGCGACGCCGGGTGCCACTGGCTGCCTGTCAGCCAGTGCGTGGAAATCGAGTGTGCCACTGCTTCGCAGAAGCAGTGCAGAACAACTACGGTACGAGCACTGCTTGCCCAAGGGGCAAGCAGTGGCACCCATTTGGGCCTAAAAACCTCGACGGCTATGCCCGAACACGCTTTGTCAGCCAACTGGTGCCTCACTGGGACACCGCTTCGCTATGTCCCAGCCACCCGACTTGCCATCGTGTTGATAGCCCTAGTTCTGGCCACGTCGATCAGCCACGCCGCCGACGTCTCGACCGACGTGCGGTTTCTCGATGGTCTGCGGCGTCGCGAACTGTTCGAGTTGGCCGAAACGTACTGCCGGGGACGACTGGCCGAGAACAGCTTGTCGGACCACGATCGGGCCGAACTGACCATCCAATGGGCGCAAGTCCTGTCCGAGCACGCCGCCGGCGCACCGCCGCGGCAACAGGCCGCGCTCTGGCAGCAGGCGGGAGAAGTACTCGACCGGTGGCTTGCCGCGCAGCCCGAGAGCCCCTGGCGGCCGCCCGTCGCGATGCAACGAGCCATGGTTGCTCTGACCGCCGGCGAGCTTGCCCGGCAGCAGGCTCAGGTGGCGGTCGGGCGCGAGCCGTGGCTCGCCAAGGCCCAGGGCCACCTGCGCGACGCGATCAGCCGCTTGCGAGCGTTGATCGCCGAAGTCGACCGATTGCTCGTTGCGGCCCAACGGGCTGCCCCGCAGCGACCTTTCGACAGGTCGCGCGACGACTCGCCCAGGACGCTCTCGGCCGACGAGTTGATTTCGCTGGGACGCAACGTGCGATACCAGTTGGCCCGGGCATGGATGAGCCAGGCGCGGTGCTACGAGAAGCCAAGCGCCGATCGTGCCCACGGCCTGGTCCAGGCGGCCAAATTGCTCGACGAACTCTCGGGCCTGCCCCAGGGCGATCCCTTGGTCTGGAAGAGTCGCCTGGCTCGAGCGACCTGTCATCGGCTGTTGTCCGACTACGCCTCGGCCCAGCGGGCGCTTGCCGAGATCCAGCGGCAAAAGCCACCGCCGGCCGTGGCCCTGGGTGCTCGGGCCGAGGCGGTCCGCTTGGCCCTGGACCAGAACCAGGTCGACCGTGCCGTCGTTCTGCTGCAAACACCCAAGGAACTCGCCGGGGCCGACCGGGCCGACTGGGACCTCGCCCGGCTCGAAGCTTCTCTGGCGGCCTGGCAAGCAGCCGGCCGACGAGGCGACTCGGCAGCGGCCGACGGGTGGGAGGCTCGCTGCGGCCGGCTGGTCCGTCGCTTCGAAGAGAGCCACGGAACCTATTGGACGCGCCGGGCCGAAATGCTGCTGGTGAGCTACTTCCGCCACTCCGACGATCTCGACACACTCATCCGCGCGGCCAAGTGCATCTATCTCGCCGGTCAGCTCGACGACGCGCTGGCTGCCTACGACAAAGCCGCGGCGCTGGCTGCAAAGCAGGGCCAGCGTGCCCGGGCACTCGACTTGGGCCACCTGGCCGCGATGATCTTGCAGAAGCAGGGACACCACCGACAGGCCGCCGATCGTTGCCGACGGCTGGCCCTGGCGATGGTCGCCGAGCCGGGGGCGGCGGAAGTTCACCTCGAGGCGATCCGCAACATGGCCGAACTGACCAAGCGCGAACCGGACACCACGCTCGATTCCTACGTGGCGCTGTTGGAAGAACATCTCCGGCGGTGGCCCGGCGCATCGACCGTCGGCCAGGTGCGGTGGTGGCTGGCCGGCGTGCGTCGACACCAGCGGGATTGGGACCGAGCGATTGCCGCCTATCGGGCCATCCCGTCGGCCGACGAGCGATTTGCCGACGCGGTCGATGCTCTGGGCCAGTGCTACGAGGCCCGACTGACCGAACTTCGATCGAGCCGACCGCCGCCGACCGAGCCCGTGCCCAAAGCGATGGCCACGGGTGCGGCCGAGTGGTTCGAATCGATCTTTCAGACTCCCGAAGGGCGTCTGCCCGAGCGACTCTCACCGGCCCAGCGCCGTGCCGTGCTTTGGGCCGCGCGACTGCGGCTGCAATCGGCCGGCGGTGG
>CAZWWC010000577.1:0-2136 GCA_964637625.1 uncultured Planctomycetaceae bacterium | reverse complement strand
TAGTTGTGACGGAGAGCCGTGCCAACGCCACGGTAGAGGGCGGGCCTCGCTAAAGGGGACATTCTACTTTTTCAGAAAACCAGAATGTCCCCTTTGACTCTTCCCTTTGACTCTTCCGGAGACTTCGGACACTGATTTGGTGCGCCGGCCCTGGCCTCGGTCCCCGCTTACTTTGCAGCACACACTTCGAGTACCTGCTGGTTATGGCGGTTTCTCCTTTTCTGGAAATGACTTCCAGAGCGTACTCTCCGGAGGGAGGAACCGCCATCTTTTTCAACTATGCCAGGGAGAACCTCATGACAATCGCCCCTGCGGTGATGTAGAATGCCGTCCGGTGCGATTTTCCGAAGGAATCAGACTCCTGGCCTTGGAGCGGCACGCCCGAGAATCCTGTCAAGGATGAACACGCGCAAGCTCAAGAAACGGCTCTTCCTCGTATTGGCAGGCGCGCTGTGCGCGCTTTTGGCCGCCGAGATTGGGCTGCGGGTTTTCTTCAAGCCGAAACGTATTATCCGCTACACGATCCAACGAAACTCCGCTTACTTCAGCCCTACTCTGAACGACGATTCGCCGCTTTTCTACACCTATCGGGGAATCGAGACGGACGGAAAAAGCTACGTGGCCGTGCATTACCCCGACGATCGGCTGCGGAAGTTCTCTTTCCGCAAGCCTGCCGGCACTTTTCGAGTCGTGGCAATGGGCGATTCACTGACAGAAGAGTGGAACATACCCGGGTTCACCAACTACACGGATTTCTTGCAGACCGCGCTGGAGAGGGAACTGCCCGGTCGGAAGATCGAGGTGCTACCGCTGGGCGTGGGCGGGTACAACACGTGGCAGGAGATGCATTTCTATCGCGGAAGCTACCAGGGCCTCGAGACGGACGTGCTCATCCTGCAGTACTGCGTGAATGATGCCGACGTGATGTTGCTTAAGAAAAGAAGTCCGAACGAGCCTTGTCCCGACAATGAGTGGCCGCAGTACGAGATCGTGGGAACGAGAGCTGGGCGACCGGATTTTTCCCGTGGCGAAGCTGGCTTTCTTCAGTCGAGGCTTCTCTGGCTATTGCGTGATCGCTGCTCTGAGCCGCAGGATACTCTTGACGGCTACGTTCAGTTGCCCGGCAGCGACGAGCAACGCACCGCGCTCGTTTGGTTTCGCGATATGTCGCGCAACCGCCGGACGCCGTTTTTCGTCGTTATTTTCCCGCTACTGGACGATGGCAATTCGCAAGCGGAAGTGGCTTACGCGAAAGGCGTGTTGGACGAGATTGGGGTGGAAAGCCTCGATCTTCTGCCGGAATTGCGCCGGCGCGGCCCGCTATCGGCCATCGCCCGCGACCTCTATCATCCCAATGCAGAGGGACATCGCTGCGCTGCCGAGGCAGTCTTGCGTTTTCTCAAACGTCGAGGACTACTGCCGGTGATGGACTAACGTGCCAAGCGGCGCGCGACGCATTCCGTGCCCCACCTATACCGTGGTCGTGGCAAAGGACAATGCCAACGAAAGGCTGCTGCCGTAGGTGGCGGGACGTGGCGGGGCGAGATGCGAGATGGTAGGATAGTTGTTGTGACCGCGATTCTAGGTATTTCTGCGTTCTGCCACGATATCGCGCACGAGTGCCGTCGCCGTTGGCCCGCCAAAGGGCCTCGTGAGACGCAAGTCTACACTGTCCTCCTGATTGGGCACGGTGATCGGTGAACAATACAATATGCGACGAGCCTCGGCTCGGACGGCACGAATGGGTGACTACTGCATGCGCGATTTACGGGAATTGGCGAGTCGGGCATCCATGCCGGCACGTTTTGGCGGCTCCGTCCGCCGAGTGAGGGCACTCATTGCCGCCCCTGGACCCCGGCTAGCCTCTCTCCGCTGCGGTGTTTTGAATTCCAGGAAAACGGGGCCTTGACACGCCGGCGGTTATGGGCGACCCCTTCAACTTCTTCTCTTCCGCCGACAAGGCCTAGATGTCGGTCCAGTTGCCGACGGTCGACAGTACGTAGTCGATCACGCCGATGGTCTTCGTGTTGGGGCCGGTAGCGCCGGCGGTGGCTTGGACGAAGGCGAAGTTGTAGGCGGCCACCGACCAGGTGCCGCTGGTCATCTCGGCCTTGTTGCCCAACCCTTCCAGGTGCG
>CAZWWC010000576.1:0-2144 GCA_964637625.1 uncultured Planctomycetaceae bacterium | reverse complement strand
GTCGAACGAAAAAACGCCCGCGACTTCGCGCCCCGCCCAGCGTTGGCGATCAACGAAGAACAAATCGCCCAGGTGCTTCTGGCGATCCTGAATCCCTGGATCGAAAAACTGCCCGACGCCACCTTCGATCAATTCCTCGAACACCTCAACCAGATGATCGACCTGTTCCACCAGGAGCCCCGCGCGCTGGCGCTGCTCAAATCGCTCGCCCCGGCCCAGCAGCCCTCGGCAGACTCACTGCGCCCCAAATAGCGAGCCCGCATTTCTTACCAGAGATCTACCACGAAGGTCACGAAGAACACGAAGAAACAAGAGGGATGAATCAATTCAAGGTACCCATTCATTGACATGGTGTCTTGGGTAGAACCATCCATCAAGCCATTTTTGACAATCTTCGTGCCCTTCGTGTTCTTCGTGGTGAGAAATCCGGGTTATCCCCCTCGACCGATAGGGGTTTTGCACCACGAACCGAAACGATCGACGATTCACCCGACGACAAACACCCGCCGCAAACCATTGCCGACGAGCCACTTCCCACAAGCCCAACCGCCGCGCCACAACCTCGCCAGTAGCAGGGCGGTGCAATTCGACCGTGGTGCGAAACTACCTGACGGTGAACAACGAGAAAAGAAAGGGTGTCTCAGGAACCTTCTTTCCCACACCCGTTCCCATCCCGAACACGGTATCTCTTGGTGGCCGTATTTCGAGCGATCTGGCGGGGCAACGTGAAATGCTTTGGGGGCCGGGCTCCCGTTGTTCGCCCTCCGGTCACTGACTGTGCAGAGGTTGACTGGCTTGCAGAGCCGATTGAGAGTACTGCAAGTGCGAGAGTAGGCGTCGCCGGATTTAGTCCAATAAAAGCCCTCGGGTTCGAAAGATCCCGGGGGCTTTTTACATTGGCCGCACCCAAAACTTGACAACGTGTGGGAATTTGCTGCCCTAGGGGCTGGGCAAACGCTTCCTTTGGGCAGAGGGCCAGATCGTGATGATTGATGCTCTCACGGCCTTCGGTTGGGCTTTCTTCTCACCTTGCATTTTGAGCGAGCGGATATTGCATGCACAATGATCGTCGAAACCTTTTTCAAATCTATCAGAGGACGAAAGCGATGTTCTGCAGAATGAATGTTAAAGATTTGTTGGCTGTCGCCATGTTGGGATCGGCTGTACTCGTTTTCATCAGCCAGGCAGATGGTGTGGATTGGACGATGAAATATGTGGACCCCGTCAATCCACCGTCTGGCTGGAATAGCGCGGTCCTTCTTCCCCATGCGGTTCCCGAATATCACTGGTGGCTGGGTCCCTCGCCGACGGCCGCCGGCATGTTGTTTGCCTACTGGGATACCCACTTGGGCAAGAGCAACCTCTACACGTTCCACGACGGCGACTCGACCTATTGGGACATGCTACACATGAACTGGGGCGACCAGGACGATTACGGCCGCAACGGCGTCGATCCGACGCGAGCGACACACAGCATGGTGGCCTCTTGGGAACACTTCCAGGCCGGCCAGGCTTTGGGCATGGCCTATGGCTCTTGGGACCGAAACGGCAACCATGTCGTCGACGAAACCGACCGAGCCCAATGGAACTGCCTGGCAGATTTCATGCGCACCGAAGACGGCGGCACGTCTCGCAGCAATATGGCCCAGGGCTTTATCGACTTCGCCGCTTGGGACGATCCGGAAACGACCGCCAGCGAGTCGTACGAGGCCACGGCCTGGACGGACTGGTCCGAAACCTGGGGCGAGTACACGAGCGAGATCGATGCCGGCTATCCGGTACACGTGGGCATTCCTGGACATTCCATCCTCGGATTCGGCTACTGGAATGATCCGGAGGGAGTGTATGGCCCGGAGGCGACGGACTATGTGGTGAATTGGACTACCTGGCGTGGCAGCGCTGCGGGGAAGTATGGCTTGATCGAGTTTAGCGAAGTCTACGCGTACACCGTTTTGCGTGTCGGAAACCCAGTGATCCCCGAACCCTCCTCCTTCATCCTCCTAGGCGCCGGCGCCGTCAGTCTACTTGCCTATACCTGGCGACGGCGCGGGAAACACGGTCGATAGTCATATTTCCATCCCGAACACGGTAGTTAAGCTTGCAGAGCCGATTGAGAGTGCCAAAAGTGCGAGAGTAGGCGTCGC
>CAZWWC010000575.1:0-2150 GCA_964637625.1 uncultured Planctomycetaceae bacterium | reverse complement strand
CGTGCTACGAGGAATTCTTTACATGCCCACGATCCCGGCGCGCCGGGATGGGCATGCCACCCGGCATGGCACTCGGCACGGCTACTTCGGCTTCTTCGGCGGTTCCACGTGGGTCGCTTCGGCACCGAAGAGCTCGGCGGCCCGCTGCACCAGCGGGTGGCTGGCGATTTCGGCAACCCGTTGCCGGGACGACGCTCCCCGCGGCGAACCCTTCTCGAGCGGACCGGGGACCATCGAGCTTTGGTCAATCGCAAACTCGATTTCCACGTGCTGGCCGGTCAGCTCGGCCAATGCCTGTCGGAACCGAGCGGCGTTTTCCGGCCGCCCACACGCCGACTTTGCCAAAGTATACCCCGCCTTGAAAACGACGACCAGCCGATTTGGCGCGGAAATTGCAACGCGGTCGAATTGGCGTGCGTTTTCGGCCAGCAGGCCCGAGCACCGCGCGACCGCTCGACCCCAGATTTCGGTCGCGTTTTCGTCGGTCAGCCGCTCGTAGGACACTTCCTCCGGCCCCGCCGACGAATCGGCCGCAGCGCCGCCGCCGGAAGACGTCGACCCGAACAGCCCACGCTCACTCCGGGGGGCTACTGCCTGGGCGACGGCCCGTGGCACGTTTTTTTTTGACGGCTGGACACTTCGCGCCGTCGACTCCGCGCCGCCGCGCAACTGCGCCACCACCGAGGCCAGATCGTCCAACTCGTCCAACCGCGCAATCCGAACCAGGGCCAACTCGGCGAGGATCCGGGCCTGCGTGCTCTGACGCAGTCGCCCGAGCGCCTGGTCGACAATCTGCATCGCCGCAAGGATCGTATGCACGCCCAGCCGGCCCCCCAGCTCGGACAGACGCGGGCCACTGCTCGGCGAGGCGCAGATGAACACGTCCGACGAGCATCCGACGGTCGCGGCCATGCAATCGCGGAGGTAGCCGAAGAGTTGCTCCAGCAAGAGCCCCGGATCGACGCCCTCGGCCAGCGCCGCATCGAAGCCGGCCAGCGCACCGGCGGCGTCGTGCGCCACCAGGCAATCGACCAGCTCGTCAAGTCGACGGTCGGCCGCCGTGCCCAACATCCCGTGCACGTCGGCCAGCGTGATTCGCTCGGGCACAAAGGCCAGGAGCTGCTCGAGCAACGACTGGCCGTCTCGCATCGAGCCGGCCGCGCGCCGCGCGAGCATCTCCAGGGCGTCCGGCTCGGCGTCGACTCCCTCGGCCTCGGCGATCTGCGCAAGACGCTTGGCGATCGAGGCCGCGGGGATGCCCGCAAAATCGAAACGCTGGCACCGCGAGAGAATCGTGACCGGAATCTTGTTCGGATCGGTCGTGCAGAAGATGAACTTGACGTGCCGGGGCGGCTCTTCGAGTGTTTTCAACAGCGCGTTGAAGGCCTCTCGCGTCAGCATGTGCACTTCGTCGATGATGTAGATTTTCAGCCGTGCACGGCTGGGCCGCACGTTGACGTTCTGGCGAAGCTGGCGGATCTCGTCAATGCCGCGGTTGCTGGCCCCGTCGATTTCCAGCACGTCGACGTCGTCCCCGGAGCTGATGCTTTCGCATATCTCGCACCGGTTGCAGGGCACCGGGGCGGGCCCTTCGACGCACTCCAGCGCCTTGGCGAAGATCCTTGCGGCCGAGGTCTTGCCGACGCCGCGCGCGCCGGTGAAGAGATAAGCATGGCCCACCCGATTTGTCGTGATCGCGCCCGAGAGCGCTTGGGCAACGTGCTCTTGCCCGATCAGCTCGTCGAATACCTGAGGCCGATATCGACGCGCCACGACGACGTAATCGCGCGGCGGTGGAGACGACTCGGCGGGTTGGACGGCGTCGTCGGACATGGCTCGGCCAGCGGAGAAAGGGCCAAAGGGCGGCACATCGGCGCCCGACGAGAGACCCTGCACACATGAAGATGACTGCTTATGGCTGCTGTCTTTCGACCCTGACCAGGTTCGCAGGTCCCCATTGTGAGGGCCTCTCGCCGGACGCCGAGACGTCTCGAACGAGAACATCTATTATTGCGTCCAACTAGCCGGTCCGTCAAAGGGGGTGTGATCGCTGTGTAGAAAACCCTGTATTGCACGGAGGGTGGCTGGTGGCTGAGCGCAGCGAAGCCCCAGTTTGTGACCGTCTGGGGCACCGCTTCGCTATGCCCCAG
>CAZWWC010000574.1:0-2152 GCA_964637625.1 uncultured Planctomycetaceae bacterium | reverse complement strand
ATGGCAGCCCACGGGACGATGGCCAGCGTAAGCCCCGTTCGAGCAACATGCATGACATCCTCCTTCGTCAGCGGGTGACGGCGCCGACGGCGCAACTCTAATACATAGAGGGTACCACGATTGGTGTTCTGTGTAAAGAACACCGTGGTCGGCAAGGGCGGATAAGTGACTTGACGGAGTTCGTCGAAGTCCGCCCACGGCACACGGCGCAGTGGTGTTTCGGAGAACAAAGGTTCTGGGCCACTGCTGCCCCGGCGCGCCGGGGTGAGCTACCCTGAGCTGTCTCTCGACGGGCTGCTACGCATTTCCATCGCCGGAGCCGGCTGGCTCGGTTTTCTGGACATATTGCGCGATGGCCGGCAGGAACTTCTCGCGATCGATGGGTTTGGACAGATAGGCGTCACAGCCGACCTCATGGCACTTCTGGCTGTCGCCGAGCATGGCATTGGCCGTCAAGGCGATGATGGGGCCGGTGTATCCGGCCTGCCGAAGTCGCTGGGTGGCTTCGTAACCGTGCATGACGGGCATCTGCATGTCCATCAGGACGACGTCGAACGGATTGCCTCGCTCTTGGGCCGCCAACGCTTCTTCGCAGGCGATCTGGCCGTTTTCGGCCAGGGTGACTTCCGCTCCCGCCTTCTTCAGGAGGAAGGAGATGAGCCGCTGATTATCGGGACCGTCTTCCGCCAGGAGAATGCGGCCGTCCAATCGGACTTCGGCAGCGGCGGCCGCGGGCGACTGCCGGTGACTCTTCGCAAACGTTTCACTCACGCCTTTCAGGAGTGGGACTCCGCTCAGGGAGCCCGTATCGACCGTGAGTCTGAACGTGCTTCCCTGTTCCGGCTTGCTGGTGGCCGTGATATCCCCGCCGAGCATTTTCGCCAGCCGCTTGCTGATGGCCAGTCCCAGGCCCGTGCCGCCGAATTTCCGGCTGGTTGAGGAATCGAGCTGCGTGAACGGCTGGAACAACCTGTCGACTTGATCTTGCGGTATTCCGATCCCGGTGTCGATCACGTCGATCTGCAATAGCGTCGACTTGGGCTTTTCTTCAACGAGCTGCGTGACCAATCGGATTTCACCGGTCTCGGTGAACTTGATCGCATTGCCGACGAGATTGATGAGGATCTGGCGCAGTCGATTGAGATCGCATTGGATGGAATCGGGAATCGGGCCGGCGAACTCGGTCTTCAATTCCAGGTTCTTTGCCTCCGCGCGCACGCGCATCAGCGACGCCACGTCGGCCAGCAGCCTGGTCGGCGAACAGGCGGTTCGTTCCACTTCGAGCTTGCCGGCCTCGACTTTGGAGAGATCGAGAATGTCATTGATGAGTTCGAGCAGATACTCCCCGTTGCGTTTGATCGTGGCGGCGGCCGACAAGTCATCCTCTTTTTCGAGATTGCCCAACAGGACGTCGGAAAAACCGAGGATCGACGTCATGGGCGTTCGGATCTCGTGGCTCATGTTGGCGAGGAATTCGCTCTTGGCGCGGCTTGCCGCCTGGGCCGCCTCGTTGAGCCGCTCGAGCGTTTTGTTTGCCGCGGCCAGCGCGTCGACGTAGTCTCGCAGGTCGCGCTCGTCCCGTTTGTGCTCGGTGATGTCCCGCACCACCGCCTGGATGACCTTTTTGCCGTTCATTTCCATCGTATTGAGAATCACGTCGGCGGGCAACTCGCTGCCGTCGGCGTGCTGGTGCATCCACTCGAAGCGAATGGTGCCTTTCTCCATGGCTTCTGCAATACGTTCGTTCGCCAAGGTGCGAGAGTCCTCGCCGCCGGGTTGCGTGGGCGGCGAGAAGTCGGCGGGGTGCTTACTGCAGAATTCCTCCTTGGACATGACACCAAAGAGCCGCAGCGTCGCTTCGTTGCAATCGAAGAAATTCGTCTCGTCCAGGAGCATGACCGCGTCGCTGGAAAGTTCGTAGAGAGCGCGAAACTTGTGTTCACTTTCGGTGAGCGCTTCCTCGGCCTGCTTCCGCTGGGTAATGTCGCTGTTGATACAGCGATAGCCAAGCGGCATGCCTTCCTCGTCAAGGATCGGGGTACCGCTCGTTTCGATCACGACATGCGAACCGTCTTTGTGGAGGTAGGAACACTCCAAACCGGAGAAGGACTGGCCAACCCGAGCCGCGCTCTTGAAGAACGCGGCAGCCCCC
>CAZWWC010000573.1:0-2155 GCA_964637625.1 uncultured Planctomycetaceae bacterium | reverse complement strand
GGTTGCGACGGCAAGCCGAATGAGTATTGCTCTGAGGAATATCAGTGCATCGGGAACAGTGGGTTGGTGGCGATCCTGCCGTTTGTCGAGCAACAGCAGCTCTATGACTTGTTTGATTTCGAGGCGGAGGTCTGGAACATCTATCATAGCAGGTGGTATACAGACTACCCAAAACATCGAGCAGCGGTTGCCGAGCGACCCTCGGTCTACGTCTGCCCCAGTGACGACTCCGAGCCGTTCTACAAGGAAGGGACCTTCGGGCTGCCGGCGGACGCGAAGCTGGCCACCGGCAGTTACGCGCTGGTGGCCGGTTCGATAGGTTCGTCGCTCCTTGCCCCGTATATGGTGATGAAGCACGAGAACAACGGCGTGTTCTTCTACGCCTCCGACATCTGCTGGAGCGACGTGACCGATGGGCTCAGCAGTACGATGTTCGCCGGCGAGGTGATCGAAAGCCACACGTACGAGTCGACGAACGTCTGGAGCCGTGCGGCCCGCGAGATGGACGTCCACCGCTCGACCTCGAATCCGCTGAACACGCCGCCGGGCGAGGGTTGGACCATGGACTTCGGTGCCTACTCCTTCAACGGCGCCTTTGCCAGCCGGCATCCCGGCGGGGCCAACTTCGCGTTCGGCGACGGCCACGTCGAGTTTCTCGAAGAGAACATCTCGCTTAGCGTGTACCAGTGGCTTTCCACGCGAGCCGGGGGCGAGGTAATCCAGCGCGATGAATAGACGCCATCCCTCCATCCCCGCCGGAATAATCCTCCTGCTGGCCGCGGCGCTCGTCGCGCTGCCCGGCTGCGGCGACGGTCGGCCCAAGCGGGTCCAGGTTTCCGGACAAGTGCTCATCGACGGCAAGCCGTTGACGTTGGGTTTCATACGCCTGGCTCCGGAGAATGCCCGCCCGGCGTCGGCCCGAATCGGCCCCGATGGGCGATTTACGCTGGCGACGTTCGAGTCGGACGACGGGGCCGTGCTCGGGACCCACCCCGTGGTGGTTCGTGCCACCGAACTGCTCAGTCCCACGAAGGTCAAATGGTTTGCGCCGAAGAAGTATGCCGATGAGCGGACTTCGGGGCTGACGGCCACGATCGACGGCCCCACCGATTCGCTCGTAATCGAGCTGACCTGGGACGGCGGCAAACCGTTCGTCGAGATCATCGACGCTGAGGGTGGTGGTGCCCCGTCACGATGACGATCGCCGCAAGAGTGCATGTAGGGTCGGTCAAGGTCGCGGAAATAGGATGTCTCTACGCCCTGCACTCGTGGGAAGAGGCCCCGGACCGCATGGTCACAGTGACGCGGCAATCTCAGAAATCCGGTTCACGGCTGGATGCTCTGCTCGAATCGGCAATGGCAAGTCACTGGCTCGACTTACTTGGCTCCACGGCCCATGGTCGACTCTGTGGCTAGAAGCACCTCTGATCTACCGTTGGGCGCGACGTTGGCGGCTGCATCAGTGCCCCCAGCCGACCTCCGACACCTTGCTGTTCGGCATGAGGGCCGGCTATACTACTTGGAACGTTTGCGCAACCTCTGGCGGAACTGGATGAGTCTCGCCGCGTCGTAAGTGCGTCCCAGCGCCTGGCGAATGCTCTCTCCAAATGAACAGGCGCGGAGACGCAGGGAAGTAAGGTTGAGATCATAAAAAGAGTGTCGAGTGGCACCAAGCGAAGGCAGCTCATGGAATTGCGGTTTCCAAGATCGCAAATACGATTCCTCGCAGAGCGATACGATGGTTGTTGAAGAAAGTATCGGCATTCACAGGGAGTTGGGGCCGGGACTCTTGGAGAGCGTCTACGAGATCATTTTGGTCGACGCGCTCAGGCAGCGGGGGCTCCGCGTTGAAAGACAAGTACCGGTCCCTGTCGAGTTTCGAGGAAAGAAGTTCGACGAAGGATTCAAAGCAGATGTCATTGTTGAAGGAAAGGTAGTGCTCGAGTTGAAATCCGTCGAGAAAGTCGTGCCGGCCCATAAGAAGCAGGGCAATACTTATCTGCGTTTGACGGGGTGCAAGCTGGGCTATCTGCTCAATTTTGGCGAAGCCCTCATGAAAGACGGCATCAGCAGGATGGTAAATGGATTAGAGGAATAAAAACTCTCAGTAGTTCCAAATTCCATCGAGACCTGGCATTGTCACTGCTGAGCGTAG
>CAZWWC010000572.1:0-2157 GCA_964637625.1 uncultured Planctomycetaceae bacterium | reverse complement strand
GGGGAAAGCCGTATGGCCGACACGGCCGATCTTGTGTAAAAATAGGTGGTTGGGGCCGAAAGATCGCCGACGTTGGCTCTTGTATCGCCCGGGAGCAAGGAATCGCACATGTTTGACAACGCTGCGCTGGTCACGCTGCTGGCTTTCGCGGCCTTCATCGTGGCTTACAGGACCTACGGCCGGTTCATCGCCTATCGGGTGTTTCGGCTCGACCCGAACCGCGTCACGCCGGCCAACGAGCTCGAGGACGGACTCGACTACGTCCCGACCAGGGTGCCCGTGCTCTTTGGCCATCATTTCGCCTCGATCGCCGGGCTCGGTCCAATCCTGGGCCCGGCCATTGCCGTCGTCTGGGGCTGGGTGCCGGCCGTGCTCTGGGTGGTGCTCGGGTCGATCTTCATCGGCGCGGTGCACGACCTCGGCGCGCTGTGCGTCAGCCTGCGTTACAAGGGCCGCTCGATCGGCGACGTCTGCGGCGACCTGATCGGCCGGCGCGCTCGCTTCTTGGCGCTTCTGATCATCTACTTCCTGATGGCGGTGGCCATGGGTCTCTTCGTCAACGTCATTTCCAGCTTGTTCATCAGCTTTCGTCCCGATGCGATCATTCCGTCGCTGGGCCTGATGGCGGTGGCCATGGTCATCGGCGTGTCGGTCTACAAGCTCCGACTGAGCTTGGGCCTGACCACGGCCGCCGGACTGCTGGTCTTCGCCGGACTGATCGTCTGGGGTGTCAAACAGCCGATCCCGACCTATCATTGGTTCACGCCGGCCGAGACCCGGCTGGCGCTGCAAGATGCCCGGGAGGCGATCATCGCCGAAGACGTGCCCACGTTCGAAGCACCCTATGGAGCGGCCGGCGCGATAGACCATTTTTCGGCCCGCGGAGAGACAGAAACAGTGAGCCACGTCAGCAGGGCCGTCGAAAACGCCAAATACACTTGGATCGGCGTGCTACTGCTCTATGGATTCGTTGCGTCGGTACTGCCGGTGTGGCTGCTGCTGCAGCCGCGCGATTACATCAACAGCTTCCAGTTGTACTTCGCACTGGCGACGATGACGATCGGCCTGATCATCGCGGCCGCAAGCGGTGCCGCGGAGAGTCATATCGACGCGCCGACCTTCCGACCTGAGGTGTTGCAGGCACCACTCGCGGCCGGTCAAAGCTTTGAAACGGCTCCCAAGGCGCCCTCGTGGCTGCCTCTGCTGTTCGTGACGATCGCCTGCGGCGCGGTCAGCGGGTTTCACTCACTCGTCTCAAGCGGCACGACGGTCAAGCAACTCAAGCGAGAAACCGACGCACTGCCGATCGGCTACGGAGCCATGTTGACCGAGGGCGTGTTGGCCATCCTCGTGATCATGGCGTGCGTGGCGGGGCTTGGTGCGGGGGCCTGGCAGTCGGGCGGCACCTATGGAAGCTGGGAAGGCACCGCCGGGCTGGCCGCGAAGCTCAACGCGGTGGTCCACGGGGGAGGCAATTTCCTCCGCCAGCTTGGCATCCCGGTTCATTACGGTCGGGCCGTGCTGGCCGTAACCATCGTGGCCTTTGCCCTGACCACGCTCGACTCGGCCACGCGACTGCTGCGATTCAACGTCGAGGAGATGGGCCGGTCGTTGCGTCAGAAATGGCTGGCCAACCGCTACGTGGCTTCGCTGGTGGCCGTCGGCGGAATCGCTTTCTTCGGGCTTTCGAAGGCGGGAACCGCGCTCTGGGTGCTCTTCGGCAGCACCAACCAGTTGCTAGCCGGATTGGCACTGCTGACGGTGAGCGTGTTTCTCTTCAAGTTGCGCCGGCCGTTTCGCTACACGCTCATTCCCATGGCCATCATGCTCGCACTGGCCGGTTGGGCGCTCACCGAACAACTCGAGGGATTCTGGGAAGCCGAAAACTGGCCGCTGGTCGCGGTCACGTCGATCGTGTTGATCATGTCCGTCTGGCTGATCGTCGAAGCCGTGATGTCCTTCGCCCGAGGACGCGGCGGGCTCGACTTCGACGCCGACGGGCAAATCGACGTGCCGGTGGAAGAATAGCCGCATAGTGGTTCGTCTATCCTTTATTGTCATGTGTGGTGATTCGATGATTGGGTGCCAGCGGCAGCTTGTCTGCCGCTGCAAAACGAGACTCCGGCAAGGGCGGGCAAGCCGCCCATGCAACAAATT
>CAZWWC010000571.1:0-2163 GCA_964637625.1 uncultured Planctomycetaceae bacterium | reverse complement strand
GACAAATCGCTTGGTGAACTCGGTGGCCTCCGGGCCCCAAGGCTCGACCGGATGGTTGGGTTTGACCGTCTCGGGCGTATCGGCGCCGATCAACCGGACACGCGCGCCGTTGGTCAGCACCAACGTATCCCCATCAACGACACGCTCGACCTCGTAGACTCCCTCGGCCAGGGCCGCCGGCGGTTCTGGCTCGTTCCGTGCTTGCCAGACTCGCCAAGCGGACAGCGCAACGAGCAGAAGGATAACCAAAACGCCAAGAGGCGAGTTTGGCAGGATCGGACGGCGGTAGCGGCGGCCGGTGCGTCGGGCCATTTTTCGAGGGTCGCTGGGCTGTTCGATACGTTGGAGGAAGCGGCGGGATGACAAGGCGGTCACACGGGAAGAGCACCGGCTAGTCGAATGCCGGCCATACAGAAGACCCGTGTGACGGGCCGCTGTCGAACAGGCAGGGAACTTCGTGTCCTGACTGAGCTCTCAGCGGCACGAGTGAAAAGAGCGTTCAGTTCTGGCTGAAATTGAACAGCTTGGCGCTTTCGCGTCCCAGGGGATTTTTTACGAACTTCTTGTGGCATTCGGGACACAAGTCGAATCGCAACTGCCGGTACACGTCGGCGCCGATCTGATCGCTGTCTGCCTCCTCGAGTTGTTCGAGGATATCCTGGATTTCCTGCAAGTGGTTCCGTTCGTCACTCTCCTCGTCGGCGACCATGGGATCGAAGGCCGCGTAGACTTCCATTTTGACGACGTAGCGAAGGTCTTCTTCCGGATCGAGTTCTCGATGGCACAGATCACAACAATATCGAATCATTGGCCCACTCCCCATGAAGAAGAAAATCTGTTTATGAATGTTTATCCCAACAGGCCTTCAAACAAGATCGCAAAAAACCCAGAGTGGTGCTGCGACCGGAGAATGGACCACCGACCGCAATCATTTCCACAAATGGCTGTCTTGATTCTGATCGAACCTGTTTAGATCCTCCGAAGAATCCTTTCAATCGTCTCTTGCAGGGCCGACGAGACAAAAGGGCCCCGAAGTGTCCCAACCCCCCGGCCCATCACGCGGTTGGAGTTGGCCGTTGCGCGATCCGTCGACCAGCAATAACTTCATACTAATGAAAAGCAGCGGAACGAGACAAGGTGTCCTGGAAGATTTTTCTTCGTCCGGTCCCGAAAGACTCGGTAGGAGAGCCGATTCCGGTCTCGGTCCCACGGCGTGTTACGAGCAGCAATTGGGTGGGAAACCACCGGCGGCGAACCCGTGATTCCGGCGGTACTGGCACCCGATGGCGGGATGTTGTAGAATAGTTGACCATCCAGGATCGGATCGGACGCGCCGGCTTTTTCGGAAAGATCGGTGCTTCGATGGTCAGACTCCATGGCACGGACATCCTCTCTGGGGGGTCCGTCCTGGCCACTTGGGCCGCGCCCGAAGGGCCGGTTGTGTGCGAAAGACGTCTAGGAGGCCCAGCTTATGGCGACGACGGGCAGATCCGAAGCCCTAACGGCCAGCGTCTTGGTGCTCAATCGCCATTACATGGCGGTCAACATAGTGGGCGTACGTCGTGCCTTTGGTCTGTTGCTCGGCGAGCTGGCCGAGGTGATCCATGACGAGGAAGGCACCTTCGCCAATTATAATTTCGAGAGTTGGCGGGAGATCAGTGAACTGCGCGTTATGGAGAAACTCCCGGAAGAGGATTGGATCAAGGCCGTCAATTTCGAGATTCAAGTTCCCCGCGTCCTTCGACTGCTTTTCTA
Source organism: uncultured Planctomycetaceae bacterium (assembly GCA_964637625.1). Taxonomy (GTDB): domain Bacteria; phylum Planctomycetota; class Planctomycetia; order Pirellulales; family Thermoguttaceae; genus UBA11386. The sequence goes on along the minus strand of CAZWWC010000571.1, from coordinate 408 downwards.
CGACCGGATGCCTCGTCGCACGATTCGGTTGAGTCGTCAGGCCATCTTTGCCCGCGATGGTAATAGTTGCCAATACTGTGGTCGTCGTTATCCCGCGGGCCAGTTGAGCCTCGATCACGTGATTCCCCGCAGCCATGGCGGGATGAGCACGTGGGAGAACATGGTTTGTGCGTGCATGAAATGCAACATCAAGAAAGGGGGACGCACGCCGCGCGAGGCGCACATGAGCCTGGTCCGACGTCCGGTTCGCCCCAAGCACAATCCCTTGATGGCGCTGAAGCTCCAGAACCCCAAGTACACGAGCTGGAGGACTTGGGTTAGCGCCGGCGTACACGCGGACGCATCTTACAGTCAGGCGTTGCCCCAGCATCAATCGCGGGATTACGAAGAGAGTTCGCTGAAGACGGC
>CAZWWC010000570.1:0-2167 GCA_964637625.1 uncultured Planctomycetaceae bacterium | reverse complement strand
TCAATAGTCTGACCTTATCGTGCTAGGAGCAAGGCGTCAGACCCAGAACCTCGTAGATGCGCCGGTCTTCAAGGCTCTTGGCAACGAAGCGGGCCATGCTGAAATCGTGGTCGACCGTGTGGTGGTTGGGAATCGCCACCGCGAAGGCCCCGGCTCCGGCCGCCGCCCGAGAGCCGAAATGGCTGTCCTCCAGCACAAGCATCTCGCCGGCCGGGAGCCCGAAACGCTCCGCGGCCAGGCGATACACCTCAGGGTCGGGCTTTCCATGGGTGATGTCTTCGCTGGTGAGAATGAAATCGAAACGCTCCGACAGGTCGAAACTCGACAGTACCGCGACGGTCAGCCGTCGGCTCGTGCTTGTCACGACTGCCTTGGGTATCTCGGCCTTCTCCAACGACGCCAGCAGATCGAGCAAGCCGGGCATCGGGGCAAGATGATCTTCCAAGAGCGAGATGAAGATCTCTTCCGACTCGGGGATCAACGCCTCGGCCGTGTCGTCCAACGAGCACGACTCGATCATCACCTCGAACGCGTGCCGCGGCGTAAGCCCCATCATGGCGTCCTTCAACTCCTTGGTGAACGCACGGCCGCGGCGCCGCAGCAACTCGTGGCCCACCTCCGTATAAACGTCCTCGGAGTTGAACATCAGACCGTCCATGTCGAAGGCAACAGCACGCAGGGGCATGATCGACGCTCGGAAGGTCAGGGGCGGCGAATTGGCAAACTGAGTAGCTCCAAGTTCTATTGAGACCCGGCATTGTCATCCTGAGCGTAGCGAAGGATCTGCGCAGCGAAGAATCTCCTTGGACAATCGAGATCCTTCGCTACGCTCAGGATGACCTGCTGCGGTGTCAGCCAGCCAAACTTGGGACTACTGAAACTCATTTTCTCCAGGAAAGAGAACCGATCAGAATAACACGACGGGCCGACTTTCACCAGCACCGCGGAACCTTTCGCCAAAGTCGCACGGCCCTGGCCAACACGTGGTAGGCAACCCACAGGGCCCGCCCGCCGTGGCGCCGCGGCGCGACGACCAGCCGCGCGATCGGGTAGCTGTGGGTCGACCAGGCGGCCAGGGCCTCGGTCTGTGGACCTTGGAAGTCGATCGCGCGGAGATCGCCTTGGTCGGCCAACGCCCGGACCAGCCGCTCGTGCAGCAGATGGCCGGGCCCGAACCGGCGATAGTCGGGATCATAGCTGACCTTGTAGGAGTGGTAGACACCTTTGCCCATCCAACCCAGATCGAACGCGATCGTCCGCCCGGCGTGTCTGAGTCTGGCCAGGCGAAGCTCTCCCCAGTCGGCCAACCGAAGGGCCTGCTGCCGATAGAACTCGAACATGGTCCCTTGCCGCAGCACCGAGCCGCCGGCGGCTCCCTTCCAGCCGCGATCCTCGATGGTGAAGATTTCGCGAAGGCGCTGCTGGACCAGCTCGGGGGTGAACCGCTGTTCCAGGCAGAATTCCAACGGCGCCTTCTCTTCCAGGCGGCGCGCGTCCTTGCGGAGGCTGCGCCGCAGATGCTTCGAACGAGAACCGAGATACGCCTCGACGTCGCCGTCCAGGGCAACTTGTCCCACGTCCCACCGATGATGCACGTCAACGTCGAGCCCGCGCCGACGAAGCGCGTCGACCAAGGCCTGCCAATGCCGAGCGCCGATCGGAACCATGTCGAACCAGAATAGCGGCAGGCGGAGCCGGTCGATACCGTCGACCAGAAGGTCCAGCACGGTCTGTGGATCGATGTCCGGATCGAGCAACAGATCGCCATTGGGTGACCAGTAGTTCGACGTCAGACGCCCACACGGAATCAGCCCGCAGGTCTTCCTCTCCACCAGCGGCAGCGCGGCGAGCATGCGGCCGTCCTCTTCGACGACCATCGCCCGAAACGGATCGTTCGGTGCAAAGTGCTCAAGCCAGAGTGCGACCAGCTCCGCCCGGGCGGTCGGAATGGTCGTTTCGCTGCGGCGCCACAAATCATCCCACGCCGCGGCCGAAGCGCGGAGCCCGCCGGCCGATTCGATTTGACGGAGCGAGAGCGGGCACATGGGCAACAGGCAATGCGGTGCGAGTGGGACGATCCGACGCCATCCAACTCAACCATGGCATTTTTTGCCGAGCGAGGACCCGCCGAGCGAGGCCAATCCTCCAAGAATCCGGCATGCCCCCC
>CAZWWC010000569.1:0-2169 GCA_964637625.1 uncultured Planctomycetaceae bacterium | reverse complement strand
CGGCCCGAGTCGGCCGATTCGCACTGGCGCCGCGTGCTGGCCTATCTGTTGGCCGAGCAGGGCAAGCTGCCCGAGGCAATCGCGATGCTCGAAAAAATCGAGGCCGCCGACGAGCTAACCTCGGCCGACTATCGGGTGCTGGCCCGGTGGTACATGGCGGTCGATCAAGCCGAGGCGCACCAGCGGGCCGTCGTCGAGTCGTTCAAGACGGCCCCCGAGGGACAGTTGTGCCGATGGCTCCACCAGCAACTGCGTCCCTGGCAGCGGCGCGGTCGTCAGATGCCGACCGAACTGGACAAGAACGTGCCGCTGGTGTTTGCCACCGTGTTTGCGAAGTCGGGCAATCCGGCCAATTACCTCCCCGAGTTGCAGCAGTTCTACAGGGGCTCGCGCGATTTCCGCCTGCTCTCGGGCCTGGCCGATGCGGTGATCGGCCACACGTCCGGCAAGATTTATCCCGTACTGCAGAGAATGGGCGGCGTGTTAGGCGAAATCCGCGAGGAGGCCACGGTCGATGCGTTGATCGAGCATCTCCAGAAGGTTCGCCGCCGGGCGAAAACGCCGGTCGATCACCGGGCTCTCGATCTCGTGGAGTTGTTGGTCGAGCGACGCGCGGCCGAGCTGGCCAACCAGCCGGGCCCCCACGCCAAGCGGGCGCTGGTGGCCATGCAACGCGCCTTCCGGCGCGAGTGGTCCCCGGGCGAGCCGCGGCTGATGGCCGATTTCCTGCACGGCTTGGGCCACATCTCGCACGCCCCCTTGGCCGAGGAGCAACTCGCCGAATTGGCCCTACTGCATGAGCGGGCCAAACCCGGCTCGGCCGATCGGCTGCACATCGCGTGGCGCCGGGCGCAAACGATCTGGAACACCTCCCAAGGGGAACCGGCGGTCGATATGCTGAGCTTCGAGCTGGCCGAACACGAAAAGGCCCGAGGTGGGATATTGCCCGAGGCGGCCAACGGTCCGCTGGAAACCCTGATTTCTTACCACGAGGATCAGCGTCATTATGCCGCGGCCGAGAAGGTCTTGCTCGAGCAATTGCGGCACCCAACGAACGAGAAGCAGAGAAACTGGCTCACAGAGAGACTCTACAGGACGTACATATCAGCGCTGCACGACGGTGGACAGGTGTCGCTCGGGCAAGGAGTTACCTTGTACCGCGCACTGCGAGACCGTTTCGTGGCCGAGTTGAAAACCAAGGACCAGGGGCATCGGCGGCGACTTATCGAGCGGCTGTGCAGCCTGTTCCACGTGGCCAGAGACGAGAAGATCAACGAGTTCCGCAAGGACCTTCGCAAGCTGGCCTTCTCGACGCTTCCCGAGTTGCTTCGGTGGCATACAAACAGCCCGGAATCGATCATCCAGCACGTGTCCAGCACGTTGCGCGACCTGCTGGGTCCGCGCGAAGGCCTGGCGTTGCTGATCGAGCGGATCGAGAATCAGCCTTCGTGGTGGCGATACCAACGACACGACGCCTGGAGCCATTTCGGCTGGCAGTTGGCCAAGTGGCGGAGCGAGGCCGGCAAGCTGGGTGAGCTCCAGCCGCGGCTTTTGGCAATCGTCACCACCGAACTCCGGCGAGATCTCCGATCGCGCAGCTCGCGCAACCGCACCATTTACCACCGCAGACATAACGAATTCTGGAAGGAACAGACCGACGCGTTTGCCCGAGTCGCCGAGGAGGTGCTCGCCGAAAGGAAGCATTCCGGCGCCTCGGTCAAGTACATCGCCGACTACCTCTATCACGGTCTGGACCGATACGATCGGGCGATCGAGGTCTTGCTGGACGCCCATCGCCGCAAGATCCTCGACGAAGGCGGCCAGCGGCAGTTGACCGACTACTTCCATCGGAGGAATCGCTACGGCGAGGCGATCCCGATCCTTGAACCACTCGTTAAGAAGCGGCCGAACAGTTTCCACTACCGGTTTGAGTTAATGCGGGCCTACCACCGGACCAAGCAGCCCGAGGCGTTGTTGAGCCTGCTCGAAGAAACGGACGCCCGTTTCCACAAGGGCAACCGCTGGACCGAGGACATCATGGGCAAGCTGGCCTGGAGCTGCCTGGACAACCATCTCTATCGCCAATCGGCCGCCTACTACGAAGAGGCGATCTCCGCGCGCCAGCGCAGCCATCCGCGGCGCGGCATCGGCGACGAGACGCTCTCGAGC
>CAZWWC010000568.1:0-2173 GCA_964637625.1 uncultured Planctomycetaceae bacterium | reverse complement strand
GGGCGTATCCGGGCATTGGAGCCGAGGAGCGGGGACAAGCCCAAGTCATTGCCCGCTCGATGTTCGAAATGTCTCGCTTGCCGATACCGATCATCTGCATCGTGATCGGGGAAGGGGGCTCCGGCGGTGCCTTGGCCATCGGCGTGGGCGACCACGTGGCCATGCTCGAACATGCCTGTTACTCCGTCATCAGCCCCGAGGGGTGCGCAGGCATCCTGTGGCGAAGCCACACGTTCAAAGATCGAGCTGCCGAAGCGCTAAAGCTGACCTCTAAGGATCTCCCGTCGCTTGGCGTGGTCGATGGTGTTATTGACGAGCCTTTGGGCGGAGCACACCGCAACCCGCACTTGATGGCAAGCCGGCTGAAAATCTATCTCCGCAGCCAATTGCGCAGCCTGATCGGCAAGCCGGCCAAGGAACTCCTGGACGCGCGTTACCAGCGGTTTCGTCGACTCGGGGAGTTTCTGGAGGGCCCCGTCGAAACGGATACCTCCGCGCCGGCCGAGAAGAAGGTCGCGGGTCCGAAACGAGAGAGCAGGGTGGCCGACGTGGTGAAATCTCATTGAGGTTCGCACAAGTAGTGACCCCAGGGCGACCAACGGGAGCCCGGCATTCACGAGGAAACTCGTGATCTCATCAGGTCACTCCTTTCGTGACCATCAATAGGTCTTCTCTCACGGCGGGTGGGGAGAGGTCACGGCCGGACCACGGCTTGCTCCGACCGCGCGCTGCTGTTGTTTTCGACTTGTTCCCTGTACACCAACACACCGAAGACCATCATGATCGATCAATCCGACTCAACACGGGAAGTCCCCGACCAGGCCCAACGAAAACCGTCCCCCAGGCAACCGGCGCGAACCAGCCCTCTGCGAATGCTCCTGCTCGTGGTCGTCGCGGTTGCGATTGCCGGTGTCGTCATCGGGGCGTACGTGCTCGTCGACGAGCTTCGGGAGAATGCTCTGGACAGGGCGGAAGACCTGGCCCAAGCGGCTCTCAAAGAGCAGGGGGTCTTGCTGGTTACCGACCCGACGACCGAGGCCAAGCACGTTACCAGCGCCCATTTCGGCACCAGCGCCCAATTCGGCGGCGTGGAACTCAGCGAGGAACAGCTCAAACGCATTCCCGCGTTGTACCGACTGAGTTCGATACAACTGAACGACACCAACATCGTTGACGAACAACTGCGTTATCTCGGCGGACTATCGAAGTTGGCTTCCCTGCAACTCAACGACACGGCAATCACGGATGCCGGCTTGCCCCATCTGGAGGGGTTGAAAAAGCTCGTTGCGCTCCATCTGAAAGGCACGTCGGTTTCCGACGCCGGAATGAAGTATATCGCCAGAATCCCAAGCATCAAGATCCTTAACGTCTCACATACCAAGGTCACCGACGAAGGCGTCAAAACGGTTGTTGCACTTCCCAATCTCCATTGGCTCCTGCTCTCAGGCACCGATATTACCGACGAAGCGCTGAAATCGCTCGCCAACGCCAAGAGTCTCGGACGGCTGACCATACTCGACACCGACGTCTCGCCCGAGGCGGTTACGGCGTTGAAGAAGGCGCTTCCGAAACTAGCTAACGTGGACGTCGGGAAGGGAGTACCGGTGGAAACGCCGGCCAAGAAGGGAGCCAAAACGTTACCCAAGGCGCCGGTGGAAACGCCGACAACAACGCCGGCAGAGACTCCGGCAAAGCCCCCGGCCAAGCCGTCTGCGGAACAGTTGGAAGACCTGGCCCAAGCCGCACTCAAAGAGCAGGGGGTCTTGCTCGTCACCGACCCGACGACCGAGGCCAAGCACGTTACCAGCGCCCATTTCCTCGGCATGCAACTCACCGAGGAGCAACTCAAGCACCTCCCCGCGCTCTACCAGCTTAGTTCGATACAATTGAACGATACGAACATCGTGGACGATCAGCTGCGCTATCTCGGCGGATTATCCGAGTTGGCTTCCCTGCAACTCAACGACACGGCAATCACGGATGCCGGCTTACCCCATCTGGAGGGGTTGAAAAAGCTCGTTGCGCTCCATCTGAAAGGCACCTTGGTGTCCGACGCCGGAATGAAGCACCTTCTTGAGATGCCGAGCATCAAGATTCTCAATCTTTCACACACCAAGATCACCGACGAAGGCGTCAAAACGCTTTCGGCTCTTCCTGATCTTCACTGGCTCCT
>CAZWWC010000567.1:0-2182 GCA_964637625.1 uncultured Planctomycetaceae bacterium | reverse complement strand
CTTCGGCAGCCTGGCAGACTCCCCGAGGAGTCCCATGGCTTTGCGTCCCGACCTTACGATCGGTTTGCCGTTTCGGTTTGTGGCACTGCATCCGGGCATCTACAGTAGACCGAGTCCGGCCGTTGGGGGGCCTATTGCATGGCCTCCCAGCGAGCTGGACCGGTCTACGGAATATGCACGGATGAGCGGAAATGAGCCCCAATATAGTAGGAGAAGGACACTCATCACGAGGACGGCATACAATCCGCCTCTATGAAACGAGTAGCTTACGAATAGGCCCGTGTCAAATGGGCTGTCGGTTTGTGCTGGCCGAATCGGTTGCGGCGGTAGGCTCGGGCAGCGGCGGTGATTCGGGCCCGGTGGTCGCCGGCGCTGCCGCAACATCGGCCTTCTCGCAGCGGGCCGCCGGTTCGAGGAATGTATACCAAGGTAATCGACAACGCAACGCCGGGGAACACATGTACTCCCACCATCCGTGAGCGCGCCCAACCAGGCAAGTCATGCCGAGCACCTCGAGCTTCTCGCGATCCTCACCCAATCGACAAGGACAAGCAGGGCCCGTGAACCCCAACGCGCTTGGCCCGCCACGACCGTACATGCGCGGATACCACCGCAGGACGCGATCCTTGGTGTTTTGGGTAATGAGCATCCGGTCGACCTGCTGCAAGGTAAGGCCGTTGCGCCGGCCGGGCAAGAGCCAGCCGTCATCAACCGCCGCCGCAACCAGCACGGCGCGCAGGGCGCGCCGCGGGCGGTCCGCTCGCTCCGGGAGCCCAAGACCGGACAGCTCGCCTCCTGCAAGCATGTGCAAGGCGCCGGTAATCACCCGGGCGCCGAAGCTGTGGCCCATCATCGCCAAGCGCACGTCGGAGCGCATCCGGTCGACGCATCGCGCCAAGTAGTAGGCCTCGACGTCGCTTCGAGCGGCCTTGACGCGCACGTCGTTGCGAATCCGACCCCGGATGCGAGTAGCCGGCCAAGACCAAATCACCAGCCGAAAGGATCGATCTTCCGCCGCCGAGCACAACAGTCTGTGGACACCTTGCCCCTCGCGGATCGCACCGCACGGGTCCATCCGATTGCCGTGGATGTAGAAGCTCGTCGGCACGTCGGCGGAGCCCGTATCGAAGAAAGCCGTCTTATCCACGCCGATCCAGCCCTCTTGGTGATCGAATCGCTGATAATCAAGCTCCGCCTCTCGGACGCTCTCGGCGCCACACGACGGAGCACACCGAGTGTTGATGATCCATAATTCGTGCTGCTTGCGCGCTTGCGTCGCGGTCGGCTCCGCGGGCGCCTGTACCGCAAGGAACCCCAAGATGAGACCCCATGCGAGGATCGAGCGATATCGGGTCATGACCAACAACCTGGATCTAGCGAGTATGGGTATGCTGTTACCCAGCCAAGAGTGAAACTTTTCCGGTTGGCGGGTTTCGTCTCCCCAAATGTAGCCCATATTCTGTGCCGAGGGTGGCAGAAAAACAACCTCCTGTTTCGGAAAAAAAACGGTTGTTGCATTTGCACATCAGCCAGCCGTGGTGTAGAGTTGTCTGGCTCATGGCGCGTCCATGGCCCGAAAAGGATTGCGGTACGGCCGCTGGGAAGATGGAAAAGCTTGGTCTTCAGCGGCCGCCCTGCCCAGAAAGAATCCAACCCGGCGCGGCATGTGGCCGCAATTGAACTTACCGAGGGTCGCCGGCGCGAGGTGTATGCGCCGGCGACGGTGTAAAGAAGGATGTTGTTGGTCTCCGGGTGGTCAGTGCCGACGCTGCCGATCCGCCAGTTTCGTGTTCTTGCCGGTCAGCAGTGTCACCGTCCACCTTGGGTTCCATGAAAGGTCTTGTTGGGAGATTGAATGATGAAGAGGCTTCTGTTATTGACGGCCGTAGCAATGCTAACGGCTAGTGCGACAGGTTGCCGCTGTTGCGATTGGCTGTGGCGTGGCGCCGCCTGCCCGACCTCGGCAACCCCCGTGATGGTTGCCGATCCCTGCAATCCCTGCAGTCCGTGCAGCCCGTGCACCACGCCGGCACCGATGAGTGCATGCGAGTCGGCCGCGTCCTGCCCCGGCTATGTCCAGCCTTCCGGCATGTAGCCCAACGTAACCTCGCGACGCTCGCTGCCCACCGGTCGGTTCCCAGCCTTCGACTCGACTGTGCCATCCTGAACACGGACGAGCCGT
>CAZWWC010000566.1:0-2185 GCA_964637625.1 uncultured Planctomycetaceae bacterium | reverse complement strand
GGATTATGAGTCCCCTGCTCTAACCGCTGAGCTACGGGCCCATGATGAACGCTGCTTCAATTATTATGGAGCATTTGAGTTCAGGAGGCAACCGGGATGCGACCGATGCACGCCGATCGTTCGATCACTCGACGACGCCCGTAATTCCGAGCCTCCCCGCTGGAGCCGCCAGATCGACTCTCGCCAAGCGGAACCTTGGTGGCAAGCCTCATTCCACCGTCACGCTCTTAGCCAGGTTGCGCGGCTTGTCGACGTCACAGCCGCGGGCCACCGCGATGTGATAGGCCAGCAGTTGCAGCGGAATGATGCTGACGACCGGTTGGAGGAAGTCGTCGACCTCGGGCACTTCGACCACGTCGTCGGCCAACGCGGCGGCCTCCGTGTCGCCTTGGCCAACCACCGCGATGATCGGGCCGCCGCGGGCCTTGATCTCCTGCATGTTGGCCATCACCTTCTCATAGACGGCGCCACGCGGCACAAGAAAGACGCTCGGCGTGTTCTTGTCGACCAGCGCGATCGGGCCGTGTTTCATTTCGGCCGCCGGATAGCCCTCGGCGTGAATGTAGCTGATCTCCTTCAGCTTCAAGGCGCCTTCCAGCGCCGTCGGGAAATTGTACTGCCGTCCCAAATAGAGGAAGTTGTTGCAGTCGGCATACTTCTCGGCAATCGGTACGACCCGATCATTGGCCGCCAACGCCTCGCGTACCTGGTCGGGCAACCGTTGCAAATGCCCGATGATTTGCATGCCCACCTCGAAACTCAAATGGTGCAGGCGCCCGAAATAGAGCCCCAAAAGCGCCAACACGACGCATTGCGAGGTGAAGGCCTTGGTCGACGCGACGCCGATTTCCGGGCCGGCGTGCAGGTAGATGCCGCCGTCGGCTTCGTTGGCAATCGAACTGCCGACGACGTTGCAGATCGAAAGGGCCGGATGACCCTTTCGTTGGATTTCGTGCAGCGCGGCCAGCGTGTCGGCCGTTTCGCCGCTTTGGGTGATGGCGAATAGCAGCGTATTGCGATCCAGCGGCGGATTGCGGTAGCGCAGCTCGCTGGCATACTCGACGTCCACCGGCAGCCGTGCCATGGCCTCGATCTGATACTCGCCGACCAGCGCCGCGTGCCAGCTCGTTCCGCAGGCCGTCATGAGGATCCGCTCGACCTGATGGAGTTGCTGCGGGGTCAGGTTGAGTCCGCCCAACTTCGCGGTGGCGGCGTCGAAGTCGAGGCGTCCGCGCATGGCGTTGGCGATCGACTCGGGTTGCTCGAAGATCTCCTTGAGCATGTAGTGCTTGAACCGGCCCAACTCGATGTCGTCGGCCTGAAGATCCAGGATTTGAACGCTGTGGGCGACGTGGCCCTGGTCACGATGGATCACGCGGAGGCTGTTGGCCGTGATGACGGCCAACTCGTGATCGGCCAGAAAGACGATCTTGTCCGTCCGTCCGGCCAGGGGCGAGGTGTCGCTGGCCACGAAGTGCTCGCCGCAACCGACGCCGACGATCAAAGGGCTGCCGCATCGGGCGGCGATCATCACGTCGGGATAGTCGCGGAAGAGAATGGTCAGGCCATAGGTGCCTTGAAGCTGGGACAGGGCCGCCCGGACGGCCACGGCCAGAGGTTCGTAACCGGCGGCCGCCATGTCCTCGACCGGCGGCTGCTTCGCCAGGGCGCCGGCAATGAGATGGGCGATGACCTCGGTGTCCGTGTCGGAGACGAACGTGAAGCCCTCGCTCTGGAGCCGACTGCGCAACGGAAGAAAGTTCTCGATCACGCCGTTGTGGGCCACGGCAACGACTGCGTCACCGCCGAGGTGGGGGTGCGCGTTGGCCAGCGTAGGCGAACCGTGGGTAGCCCAGCGCGTGTGACCGATGCCGATCCTGCCCGGCGCGGGCGTCTCGGTCATCTGTTGCTCGAGGCTCTCGATTCGCCCGACGCTCTTGGCGATCACCAAATCGTTGTCTGGTGTGATCGTCGCGACGCCCGCGCTGTCGTAGCCTCGGTACTCCAGACGTCGCAGGCCGGTGATCAAGAAGTCGACGGCTTCGGTGCTTCCGACGTATCCGACAATCCCGCACATGGCTTATTGCCCCTTGCATATTGAATCAGCGGAGGGCGACCAATGGGAGCCCGGTTTCAAGGCATTCGGCCATGGCCCACCGTTCAATGAATATGCAGACATCAATAA
>CAZWWC010000565.1:0-2202 GCA_964637625.1 uncultured Planctomycetaceae bacterium | reverse complement strand
TTCAATGAACTTCGAGACGTTCTTGACGCTTTGACCGCCGACGAGCCTGCGTCGGCGCCATCCGTTGGACGTTTTGCGATACATGACAAGCTGAGGAATCGGTCCGCCACCGGTCAGTTGGCGTCCCAGCTTTCTTTGGCGGTCGAGATTGACCACGGCAAAGGCGACCTTTCTGAGAAGCCCCCGACGTTTGACCTTCGGGACGACCTTGTTTTTCATTTCGACACAGGCGGGACACCAATCGGCCCCGACCAAGACGATCATCGGGCGGCCCGTCTTCGTGGTTACCTTGTGCGCGGCGCCGTAGGAATCGGCGCCGGTCATGAGGATCGACGCCTGTAGCACGGCAGCTAACGTCAAGCCGGTCACGAGAAGCCTCCTTTCATATCTATCAACAGATGGAAACATCGCTTCACCGCGTGTTTACCCTGCAGGAAAACACGCTGGCCTGCGCAATGGGAATACACGCTATCGCAAAGTGGAATGCGAATCAGTACGGCTGTTCCGTGGTGGGAAAGTGGGGAAGGTTCTGGGCCCCAAAAGACCTCGCCGTGGCTCGGCCAACCGCGGCGCCATGGTCCCAGGCGGGTCTGATTTGCCGTCACCGTTCGAGCTTCCGCGCCGGCGAGACGGCAGAATTAACGGGTCAGTATAGCGGGGCAAACTCGGCGCACAAGGGTCCCGGAGGCGTTTTTTCCGATTTCGGGAAGTAGAAAGTTTCTCCAAGCTTCTTGCTTGCTGGCATTCTGGGTGGACTGCTTCCTTTTGCGAAGATGGACGCCACGGCATGGGTCGGGCCGCGTCCCCCGTTTGACGAATCGGCCTCCAAGTCGTTCGCCCGTGACGGCTTTCGGCCCGCGACGAATTGAGCAGGGGAGCCACCATGGGATATACTTGATTGGTTGGCAGGAAACAGTGCTGCTCTGTAAAAGGCCATAATAGGTAGAAAATCCTGATGAAGGGTGCCTGGGCCATAGCGCAGCGGTGGCCCAGCGCTTCCGAAACCGGGCCTTCGCTGCCCTCAGATGCCGGGCACCCAACTTGGGATACTCTGACCATGGAGCCTTCATGAAGATTCGCGTTGGGTTGGTAGGCTTGGGTGATGCCTGGCAGCAGCGGCATGTGCCCGCTTTGCGCGCGCTGGCCGATCGCTTCGAGGTGCGCGCCGTGTGTGATCCGGTGGGCCACCGCGCCCAACAGGCGGCGCGGGAATTCGGCGCGCTGGTGGTCGACGGTTATCATGCGTTGAGTGCTCGCGAAGACGTCGATGCGATTCTTCTTTTTTCGCCCGGCTGGTTTGGTCCCCTTCCGCTGTTGGCTGCGTGCGACGCCGGGAAGGCGGTCTATTGCGGAGCGGAGCTGGATCTGCAGTTGACCGAGGCCGAGGCGATTCGTCGATGCGTCGAACAGTCCGGCGTGGCTTTCATGGCCGAGTTTCCTCGCCGGCATGCCCCGGGCACGCTCCGGTTGAAGGAATTGATCGCCACGGACCTGGGCCCACCCCAGTTGCTCTTCTGTCACCAACGACTCTCCGTGGGCAACCCTCCCAACGGCTCCGGCGGCGCACCGCCCCAGGACATGGTCAAACGCGAACTGATCGAGCTGGTCGACTGGTGCTGCTACGTCGTCGGGCGACGGCCGAACTTCGTCTCCGGCGTCGCGCATCGGCGGCCGGCCGACGCGGCGGAAGATGATTATCGAATGTTCAGCCTGGACTTCTCCGACCGGGAACGTCCGGGCACGGGGCCGGTTGCGCAGATCAGTTGCGGCCACTACATCCCGGCGCGCTGGCAAGAGGCCATCAACTATCGTCCGTTGGCGGAATTGCAGGTATCGTGCGAAAACGGCATCGCGTTTGTCGACTTACCCTCCACGCTGGTCTGGTTCGACGAGGCAGGTCGCCACCAGGAGACCCTCGAAAGTGAGCGACCGGTCGGCGAGCAGCTCCTCGCCCAATTCCATCACGCGGTCACCAGTCTGGTTCGCCGAAACTCGGATCTTGACGACGCCTACTGCGCGTTGTTGATCGTCGCGGAGGCCATGCGGAGCTTTCGCGAAGGACAACGGGTCGAGCTTTCTTGAGCGCGCCAGTAGTTCCAAATTCTATTGAGACCCGCCATTGTCATCCTGAGCGAAGCGAAGGATCTGCGCAGCGAAGAATCTCCTCGGCCATCGAGATCCTTCGCTACGCTCAGGATGACC
>CAZWWC010000564.1:0-2209 GCA_964637625.1 uncultured Planctomycetaceae bacterium | reverse complement strand
TCAGAATGACAATGCCAGGTCTCAACAAAACTTGGAACTACTGGATTCAGGAATTTGGGATCACGCGGTAACGGTTTCCTCTTCTTTCGAATTCTCGGGCAGGAAGATCGCTTCGAACTCGCCGAGAATCTGCTCCAAGGCGGCGGCAATCTCGTCGGTCATCTGCCCTTCGTTGGTCAGCTTCTTCCAGAAGTCTTTCTTGTGCGTATGAACGAACTCCAGAAACGCCTTCTCCCAGGCGGCAACGCGCTGGAGCGGCACCGGGTCGACAAAACCTCGCGTGCCGGCGAAGATCACCATGATCTGGTCGGTCACGTGCAGTGGGTTGTAGAGCCCTTGCTTGAGCAACTCGGTCATCCGGTAGCCACGGTCGAGTCGGGCCTGGGTCGCCGCGTCCAGGTCGGTCCCCAACTGGGCAAACGCCTCCAGCTCGCGAAACGCGGCCAGGTCGAGCCGCAGGCCGCCGGCCACCTTCCTCATCGCGAGCACCTGGGCCTTGCCGCCCACGCGCGAGACCGAAATGCCGACGTTCATGGCCGGACGCTGACCGGCGAAGAACAAGTCGGGCTGGAGGTAGATCTGTCCGTCAGTGATCGAGATCACGTTGGTCGGGATGTAGGCCGAGACTTCGCCTTCGAGCGTCTCGACGATCGGCAGGGCGGTGAGCGACCCGCCGCCGAGCTCGTCGCTGAGCTTGGCCGCCCGTTCCAGCAGGCGGCTATGGCAGTAGAAGACGTCGCCCGGATAGGCCTCGCGGCCCGGGGGTCGCCGCATCAAGAGCGAGAGCTGGCGATAGGCGGTCGCCTGTTTCGACAGGTCGTCGTAGACGATCAGGGCATGTTCGCCCTTGAACATGAAATACTCGGCCATCGCGCAACCGGCATACGGGGCGACGTATTGCAGCGGCGCCGGGTCGGCGGCGCCGGCGACGATCACCGTGGTGTAGTCCATGGCGCCGGTTTTGCGAAACACTTCGATGAGGCCGGCGACGGTCGACTCCTTCTGGCCGATTGCGACGTAGAAGCATTTCACGTCGGTGTTCTTCTGGTTGATGATCGTGTCGATGCAGATGGCCGTTTTGCCCGTCTTGCGGTCGCCGATGATCAATTCGCGTTGGCCGCGGCCGATGGGGGTCATCGAGTCGATGGCCTTGATGCCCGTCTGAAGCGGCTCCTTGACCGGCTGGCGCTTGGCCACGCCGACGGCGATTTCCTCGACCAGTCGCCGCTCGGTGCTGTTGATCGGGCCCTTGCCGTCCAGCGGATTGCCCAGCGGATCGATCACGCGACCCAGAACGGCGTCGCCGACCGGCACGCTCAGGAGCCGGCCGGTGCTTCGGACCTCGTCACCCTCGTTGATATCGAGGAAGTCGCCGAGGATGATCACCCCGACGGAGTTTTCTTCGAGGTTGAACGCCAGGCCATGAACCCCGCCGGGGAACTCGACCATTTCGCCGGACATGACGCCGGACAGGCCGTAGACGCGTGCAATTCCGTCGCCCACCTCCAGCACTCGACCGACCTGACGGACGTCGATCTCGGATTGATACTGTTCAATTTCCTGCTGGATAACGGAAGCGATCTCGTCGGCTTTGAATTTCATGAACGCTCCTGTCGATCATTTGCTGACACATGTTTTTCAGTTGAGTGGCGACCGACCCGTCGTAGATCGTATCGCCGACGCGAACCACGGCTCCGCCGATCAATTCGGGATCGACCCGACGGCTGAGCACCGGCTGGCCGCCGAGCAGCTCTCGGAGTTGTTCCCCCAGGCGATCGGCCAGCGCGTCGTCGACCGGCACGGGCGTGACCAGTTCTACGGGCACGCGTCCGCGCATCTTGTCGTAAAGTACGTGGACTTCGTTGTGGATCGCCCAAAGGCAATCCATGCGGTCGTGCCGGGACACGACCTTGAGAAAGTCGAGGAAGATCGTAGGCACGCGCGGTCCCAACACGCGGTCGAGGATGGCGACCTTTTCCTCGTCAGAAACCAGGCGCGACGCGAGGATTTTCTCGAACTCGGGAAAGGGGTCGACAACGGTCGCCATGACCGTGTCGAAGACCTCGACCAGCGCTTCGGTTGCGTGCACGCCTTCGGCGGTGGCCAAGAAGGCTTCGGCGTAGATGGCGCCGATGTGTTCCCGACCGATGTCGGCCTCCATCTCGGCGGCCCGCTGGGCATCGCGTGCTGTCTTGTCGTCGACCATCAG
>CAZWWC010000563.1:0-2218 GCA_964637625.1 uncultured Planctomycetaceae bacterium | reverse complement strand
CACGAAGCCTCCTCGCAAGAGAGTTTTGAAACGATTCAACAACGCCCACCGCGACAACCAGCAGCGCCAGCGCGACGGCAGCCGCGAAAAGCAGCGGCACGCGGCCCATACCAACCCAAGCACGACTGCTCCGTACAACGACGCACGGCCCATCGCCGAGAGCCAATGTTCGGCCAGTTCGTACCACCCCGGGTATACTGCGCTCATGATGACTTACCTCGCCGTTGTTGTTCCAGGTCGCGAACGAGGTGCTTCAACTCGCTCAGCTCCTCGTCGGAGACGTTCGCCGAGTCGGACAGGTAGGCGAGAAACGGCGAAATGACGCCCTGGAGCCTCGTCTCGACAAAACTCGCGACCATGCCCTGGGCCAGTTCGGGCAGCGGCACCCGCGGCGAGTATCGATAGACGCCTCCACTCTTGCGCCGCCGCAGAACACGCTTTGCCCGAAGTCGCTCCATCACCGTCAAGACCGTGGTCCGTGCAAGACCCTTGGTCTGGGCGACGTGGTCGGCCACCTCCCGGACGGTCGCCGGCGCGTGCTCGGCCACGTATCGCAGAATGCCCCATTCTTCTTGTCCTAGCTTGGGTTGCCGCATCGTTTCTCTCCCAGGGATTCGTCGTGTCGCCCAACGTGGCCTACACCTGTAGCCTAAATCTGCCTACCGCTGTAGTCTACATGGGGTCAACGCGGAAGTCAAGCGATGGCTTGCCGATTTTCGGGAAATTCCTGGCGGCCAAACCGGGGATATGGCCATGGCCATTGAAGAGAGCGGCATTCGCCGAAACCGCTTGTCACGCCGAGAGTTGGGGCGAGAGAGAATCGCCCTCACGCGGCGCCAAGCCCCTGCTGTCGAAGGATTTCGTCGCACGCCCGGCAGACGTCGTCAACCTGGATCGCTTCCATCAGATCGCTCGGCGCGGCGCGCCGCTGGCGGCTGGTCCCCTCGAACAGTCGCTTCTGAATCACGACGTGCTGCGGACCGTAGGGTCCGTTGCGCGCCGCGGGCATCGGACCGTAGAGTCCCACACAAGGCGTGCCCACCGCCGCGGCAATGTGCAGCGGGCCCGTATCCGAACCGACGAACAGCGCGGCCCGGCGCGCCAGCGCCGCCAACTCCGTAAGCGAGGTCGGCGGAGCCAACCGCCCATGGCTGCGCGAGCAAGTCATGATAAGCTCGGCCCACTGGCGTTCCCGGTCGCCGGCCCAAACGACAATGCTCGGCAGGCCCCGGCGCCGGCCCAAGTGCTCGGCCACCACGGCAAACCGCTCGGTCGGCCAGCGCTTCGACGGCCACCCCGCCCCGGGATTCAACAGCGCAAAGCCCTCGACAAGCCTCATCTGTTTGATCATTGCCTCGATAGTCTTACCGTCGGCGGCCGTCTCGGGCATGTCGAATCGCACCGCCGGCGACTCGATGCCCACCGGCGCGAGCAACTGGAGATTGGCGTCGATCACGTGCGCCGCCGGGGCGTCGACCCGTTCGTTGTTGAGCCACCGGCTCAACTCGCGGCCCTTTTCGTCGCCGAACCCGATCCGACGCCGCGCGCCGGAAAGCCACGCCACGACCGCGCTTTTGGCCAGACCCTGCAAGTCAACGACAATCCCGGGTCGAAGCGTTCGAAGACGCCGCCTCAAACGCCACACTTCGCCCGGCGATTTCAGCCAGCCGCGAGGCAACTCAATGAGTTCATCCAGTGCCCGATGTCCCCGCAGAATCGCGGCTGCACGACGTTCGACGACCCAACCGAGATGCGCCTCCGGGAAATGATCTCGCAGGGCGCAGAGCACGGGCAACCCGTGGACCACGTCGCCGATCGCGCTGAGGCGAACGATGAGTATTCGGGGAGATTGTGCTTCCTGCATAATCATTTCGTCGGGCAATCCGTTCAATCGGGCGACACCTGGGTCGCCGAAGCCGACAAAAAGCCCGAAGATTATACTGGGCCGGTGCTGATTCCGCAATAGATGTTGTGGCCGGGTGGCACCCACGGCTCGGGCGGTTAAAATGGTATGATTCTCGCCCGTTTGTTCGCTCGACAGGATGTTTGATGGCCCAACAGCGTGATGCCGTCAAGACTTCACCGCCGCTGCCGATGACGCCTGCCGAAGTGGCTGCGCGCGGCTGGGACGCCGTCGACGTGGTTTTCGTCACCGGCGACGCCTACGTCGACCACCCGAGCTTCGCCATGGCCATCCTGGGTCGCTGGCTCGAAGCGG
>CAZWWC010000562.1:0-2219 GCA_964637625.1 uncultured Planctomycetaceae bacterium | reverse complement strand
CCGATGCACTTGGCACTATCAACGACGGCGAGGAGATATGGCAGCAACTGAAAGATAACCGAAACCTGCAATTTATCTTTAGCGGGCATGTGCTCGGCGACGGGACCGGCTACCTGGCCAACACGGCCGACGAGGGCAATGTCGTCCACCAGATCCTGGCAAACTACCAATTTTATACAAATGGCGGGAACGGATATATGCGGCTGTTGGAGTTTTTGCCCGACGGGCGGACGGTCCACGTGCGTACCTATTCCCCGTATCTCGATGCTTCGCTCACAACGGCCGATCAAGATTTCGTGCTCACCATGACGCAAGTGCCCGAACCCTCGACCTGGGCCTTGTTGGTTCTAGCTGGGTTGACCTTGGCGGCCTGCGTGCGGCGCCGGTCGCAACTTAATCATCCTTGTCCCGGTCGGCATTGACGGTTGGCATGCTGGGGGAGCGAGACTATAATAGAGTCGCCTGGGAGGCTGATCGACGACCTGCGTCGATCAGCCTCGTCTTTTGTGCTCATGGCATGCTTCGGGAGCAGTGAGAATGACGCGAGTGGTTCCATGCCGTCGTGTGACGGTCTGCGTCGTTGGCGTAGTGATGCTCCTGAGCGCCGCTGCGGTTGTCGGCGAGGGCTCCACGCCGAAAGCGGCAACGGCGACTGCCCGGGTTGACGACGACCGCCTGCTTGGGTCGGTTGTGCCGCTTGCGCTGGAGTCATTTGATGCCCGGCGCCGCGACGATCGCACGCGGAAGATCCTCCAGGAATACTACGATTCTATCCTCGACTGGGGTCGAGTCCTGGGACGGCAGTTCGTAGTCGTCCCCAGCCATCCCAATTGGGGTTACTACGGCGACGGAGATCACCGCGAGAACTCAGTCCGCCCTATTTGCTACGCGGCGTGTGTGAACGCGTTTCTCGCCGAGATTCAACCACCCTCGGGTCGGATGAAGGAGTCCGAGCGCGCGCAATTCCGTTCTCAGGCTATCGCCACGATGCGCTATCTTGCGCAGGCACACCGCTCGGGCGGCGGCACCTGCCTGGGCGGCCAGCCGTGGGGTAATCAGTGGCAGTCGGCCATGTGGGCCAGATCGTTGGGCTTGGGTGCCTGGCTGCTCTGGGAAAAGCTGGATCGGCCGACCCGCCTGGGCATTGCCCGAGTCGTCGAGTTCGAGGCTGATCGCTTCGTTCAGAAGCAGCCCAAAAGCAGGTTGAAATACGATACGGGCGCGGAGGAAAATGCCTGGAACGCCGGCTTGGTCGCGTTAGCGTGTTGCATGATGCCCAACCACCCGCATGCCCAGCAATGGGACCAGGCCGCGAAGCGATACCTGTATAACACCTTTTCGATCGCCGCGGACAAGCAGGACACGTCGATCGGCGACGACGGCCGCCGGGTTCAAGAGTGGGTCACCACCGTGAACGCCCATCCCGACTTGACCGTGGAAAACCACGGCCTGGTTCACGTGGGCTATTTGAAGAACGCGCACGCAATGATGCTCGAAGGGGCTGTGCCCTACGCGATGACCGGCCGCCAGGTGCCCAAGGCCTGCCGACACCACGTGGAGGGCGTCTTCGATGTCCTGCTAACGTGCATTGCCTGGGAAGGTGCGCCGATCTACTTCGGCGGTAATGACTGGAAGATGGTTCATACCCAATGCAGTGATGTGATCAGCTTCGCGCTGGGCGGTGTTCTGCTTCGAGACGCCCGGGCCGCCCGCGTTGCCGCGACCTCCTTCGACTGGCTCCGCCGAATTCAACGGCAGTACGAAGGCTGCTATAGCGTCAGAAAAGACCCAGAGCACAACGGGCACGTCGCTTCGCGTCTGATTTTCTGCTACCTGGTCTTTGCCCAGCGTGGTCTGGGCGCGGAGCCCGTCTCACAGCCAGAGTTGGACAGGCATATCACCGGCGTGCGGCATCTCGAGCACGGTCAGGCAATCTTGCATCGCACACCGACGAAGTTCGCCTCGCTGGCCTGGGGTAGCAACCGGATGGCCCTGGCCCTGCCCCGCGGCGGCAACTGGGTCGTCTGGCCACACTACGCCTCCTATCTTGGACTGGTCAACGGCAAGGACGCCTCGCGGCGGAAGAAGGCCACGGTGGTTGATCTGAACCACCAGATCGAACCGAACCGCTTCGCGGTGACCGGGACCCTGAAGCGATTCGGCGGCAAGGTGACGCAAGACTTTTCGTTCGCCTCGCTCGAAAAGGACGTCGTCGTCTA
>CAZWWC010000561.1:0-2236 GCA_964637625.1 uncultured Planctomycetaceae bacterium | reverse complement strand
GCGTCAAGAGGGGGTCCGCTTCAGGATGAGAATGGCTCGGTCCATCTTCTCGGGGGCGACGGCGTGCGCGTCGAGACATTGCCGGGCGAGCTGGACAAGCTCGTCGGCTGATGCGCCGGCGTGCGGGACCAGCTTTTCGGCCAGGCCGGCTTCACCCAGCGGCCGACCCTTTCCGTCCAGAGCCTCGCGAAATCCGTCGCTGCAGATGACCAGCGTCTCGCCCGGCTGCAATTCGTAGTGCTGCGGCTGGTACTCCGTCTCGGGACTGATCCCCAGCGGGACCGACGGTTGGCTGAGCGACTCCCAGCCGTCGGGTCGGATCACCATCGCGTCGAGATGACCGGCGGTGGCGAAATGGGCCGCTCCGTCGACCGTTTCGATGAAACCGCAGAAGAGATTGGCCGACTGGTCGCCCGCCGAGCCGGTCCAAAGGGTCATGTTGACCTGGCCCAGCAGACGTTCGGGATCGCGTTGATACTGGGCATGGGCGCGGACGGCCGCTTTGACGGCGCTGGCCGATAGGGCACCCTCGACGCCGCGCGGCGCCGCGTCGCCCAGCGCGACGACCATCAGCCCGTCGGGCAGACAGAACCAGTCGAAGAAGTCGCCGCCGAGCCGGTCGGCCTGGGCAGCCCAACCGGCCGCCGCCCAGCCACGCAGCAACGGCGAAACGGTCGGCAGCGAGCCGCGCTGCGCTCGCTCGGCCGCGGCGAGTTGGTGTTTCCAGTAGGGTTCGCCGACCCCTCCACCCAGCAGCATCTCGCGCTCGAGATCGGCCGCCAGCCGGCCGGCGACCAACTCGATGACGTTGGTCTGCTGGTCGTTGAAGTCGCGCTTCTGGCGACTGAAGATCCAGAGCGTGCCCAAGATGGTCGTCGGCGAGGAAACCGGCACGCAAACGGCCGCAGCGAAATCCTCCGGCACGTTCCAACGCTGCATGATGCTCGTGTCTTCCAACACCACGGCGTGGCCCAACATGGCTTCCAGGTCGGCCAGCGCGCCGGCCAACGGTCGGGCCGGTTTTCTCAGCCGGCTCCGCGGCAGTCCCCAGCACGAGCGGAGCTTCAACTCCCGGGTCTCGTCATCGAGCAGGTACAGCGCGGCGGCCGTGGCGCCGACCGCCTCGGCACCGCCGGCCAGGGCCGCTTCGAGACGCTCGGCCAAATGACAGCTCTGGTCTTCGGCCCGGACGGGAGGAACGTCGGTGGCCAACTCGGCCTCGCGCCGGCACAGGGCCAACTCCGTCTCGGCCAACTCCTGGAACATCCCATCGACGGCCGCCGCCAGACGCGCGGCCGCGTCTTGCTCGACGGGCGGAGCCTCCGAAGCCGAACCGCTCCGCGCCAGGCTGAGGTGTCCAAGAGTTGCTCCGACGCCCGGGTTTTCCGGGGTGGACCACGTCAGGCTCTTGCGGCGGTTCGGCTTCGGATCGGGGATGTGCTCAAGCGTCCAGCCCGTGGCTTCCTTGAAGGCCGTCAGCAGTCCAGGAAGGCTCTCGATGGCCTCCGGCTCGGGAGGAACCACCTCGGGCGTCTCGTCGGTATACACTTTCAGGTAGTCGTTACGGGTCTTGACCACGCTGTCACACTTGGGGAAAAAGGGGACAGGTCCAATTTGTGCGTAGCACCCTTCGGGCCGCAGGCGGCAAATTGGACCTGTCCCCTTTTTCCTCCTAGTCAGTTGAGTCCGGCGGCAGCAGAATCGCTACAATCGATACCAGGCCACGATCTTCCCGGACATTCTCTCTCTACGCACACTGCCCAGCTTCCGCAAGCGGCAGGGTTTAACATCGGTCAGTTCGTGCCGCGACGTGAGCCGGCCGTCGATAGGGTAAGTCGGCGCGATTGAAACGGTCCGACCAGCCGGCCGACGACGTCGTGCCCAAGCGGTGGGCAAAAAAGGTCAAGAACAGCGAACGGGTAGCACCGATGATTCTCCGCGACCAACGCTCCCTGATGCGTTCGATCCTTTCGGAGAATCGTCGGTGTTGCCAAAGGCAACAAGAGGTAGTAGCCCATTCTGGAGGAAGCCTCTTGTCGCTTGCGCGACACCGACGATTTCGCGGTCCACGCGACGAGGAACGTAGCGCGAAGTCCGCGAAATCATCGGTGCCACCCGGGAAGTTTGGAGCGTCAGACACGGCCTGATCTACGAGATTCGGCCGCGTCGCGCTGGATGACTCGAACGTATTCGGCCGCGAAGAAGAAGATGCAACTGGCAATGTAGATCCACAGCA
>CAZWWC010000560.1:0-2251 GCA_964637625.1 uncultured Planctomycetaceae bacterium | reverse complement strand
CTAGGTCTCGCCGAAATCTGGTACTACTGGCTTTCTATTGATGTTTGCATTTTCAGTGAACAGTTGGTTATGGCCAAATGCCTTGAAACCGAACTCCCGTTGGTCGCCCTCCGTTCATTGGCTATGCAAGGCTCAATAGGTATCCACAGACGTCAGATGCTAGTGCTCGGCTTCTTCCTCGCACTGCTTCTTATAGGTCGGATAGTCCATCAGCGCGGCCAGACCCGACTCGCCGGTCACCTTGATCTTGACCAGCCAGCCGATTCCATAAGGGTCTCCCGCCAGGCTCTCCAGTTTGTCGATCAATTCGGCATTCACCTCGACGATTTCGCCGTCGACCGGGCTGTAGATGTCACTGACCGCCTTGACCGATTCGATCTCGCCGAGCGGCTCCTCGGCCTCGACGGGGCGGCCCACGTCGGGCAGGTCGAGAAAAACCAAGTCAGTCAACGCCTCCAAGGCGAAGCTCGAAAGCCCAACGGTGACCATCTTGGAACCGGAGGCGTCCACCGCAACGTGGACCCATTCGTGGGTCTTCGCATAGAGAAGTTCTTCCGGGTTCACTGCTTACCTCCTTCTGAAGGGCAACGATAAAACGACTATTCTAGTCAATGATCGCCGGTCTGTCAGGGGGGAGACGCCGGCCGTCGAGCCTGGCGGTTAGCCGACGAGCCGAAAATCGAGCTCCCGACGTTCGAGATCGACCCGGGCAACCGCCACCCGAAGCCGATCACCCAGCCGGAAGGTGTTCCCCGACCGATGGCCCGAAAGCGTATGGGCAGTCCGGTCGAAGTAGTAATGATCGTCGGCCAGCGAGTCGACGTGGATCAGCCCTTCGGCCGGCAGGTCGAGGCCCTCGACAAAGAGCCCGAACCGCTCGACGCCCGTCACCACCGCGTCCATTTCCTCACCGATCCGCTCACTGAGATAGCTGAGCAGCTTCGATTTGACCAATTCCCGCTCGGCCGCCTCGGCCCTTTGTTCGCGCTCGGAGCAGTGCTCGCCCAGCACGACCAACTCGGCGAAGTCGTCGGGCGGCTTGCGACCTTCGAGCAATTGGCCCAGCAGGCGGTGAACCGTCAGATCGGGATAGCGGCGGATGGGCGAGGTGAAGTGGCAGTAACACTGGCTGGCCAGGGCATAGTGCCCTTCGGCTTGTGGCCCGTACACGGCCCTTTGCATCGAACGCAACACGGCGTAATGAATGGCATGTCGCTCGGGCCGGTCGGCCACCGCGTCGAGGACCCGCTGAAGTTCAAAGCGGCTTTCGAGACTCTTCACCTTGAGGCCGAATTGGTTGACGAACTCGGTCAGCTGCTTGAGTTTCCGCGGGGTTGGGGCGGCATGGATGCGACGAAGGAAATGGACCTCCGCCTCGGCCAGCCGCTCGGCCACCGCCTCGTTGGCCGCCAACATGAACTCCTCGATGATCTGATGGCTCTCGGTGTTCTCGACCACGTGGGCACCACTGACGCGACCCTCGTCGTCCAGTTCGATTTTCACCTCGGGCATGATCAGTTCCAGGGCCCCGCGCTCCAGTCGCCGCCGGCGCAAAATCATGGCCAACTTGTGCATATCGCCCAGCAGTTGATGAACGTCGGGGCCAAATTCTGCAAGCCCGGCCGCCGGGTCGGCCAGGAAGCAATCAACCTCATCGTAGTCCAGCCGCCTTGTGCTGCGGATCGCCGAGGCGTGAAAGCCGGTTCCGACGCGCCGGCCTTCGGCCGTAAACTCGATCAGGGCGGTCTTGGTCAGTCGGACCCGATCCGGCTGGAGGCTGGCCACGCTGTTGCTGATCGTCTCGGGCAACATGGGAATGACCCGGTCGGGCAAGTACACGCTGGTAGCCCGCGCTCGCGCCTCGCGGTCCAAGGGTTTATTGGCCGGAACGAAATGGGCCACGTCGGCAATGTGGACTCCCAGCACCCAATGGCTATTGTCCAGCCGCTCCAAGGAGATCGCGTCGTCGAAATCCCGCGCATCGGCCGGGTCGATCGTGATAATCGTCCGGTCGGTCAGGTCCATTCGATCGGCCGGCACCGACTCGTCGAAGGCGGCGGCCGCCCGATGGGCCGCGTCGAGCACGTCCTTGGGAAACTCGTCGGGCAGCCCGAACTCGCGGATGATCGAGAGCGTATCGACGCCCGGCTCCCCCAGCGGCCCGAGCACCTCGGTGATGACGGCCTCCCCCTGGCGGGATTCGGAAGGGAAGCGGACCATCTCGATGACGACCTTGTCGTCCGGCCGGACG
>CAZWWC010000559.1:0-2252 GCA_964637625.1 uncultured Planctomycetaceae bacterium | reverse complement strand
GGTAGAACGGCACCAGGTATTTTCGATACCGGTGCGGTCCGAGGATGTCGATCGAGAGATTCTCCCAGAGCTTGATGTACTGCGCCGGTCCCTTGGCTGCCTCGCGCATCTTCTCAAGCTCCAGCTCCGATATCAACTCGAGCAATTCCATCAGCTCCGGCGTCTCGGTGGCGACGTCCATGGCGCACTGCTGGAGCCCGGCGAATTCGATCTGGACCTCCAACAGCGGAGAGCGCCTGACGGTCGTCCACCCAAGGTGACCCAGCGTGATGCCTCGCTCACCAAGCTCCTCTTCCGACTTGTCGTAGAACTCCGAGGTGGCCGTGAAACGCGAATCTTCCAGTGCCCGGGCCAGTATGCGGTAGTCTTCCGCTTTTTTGATCATGAACTCTTGCCGCCACTCGCCGAGCCACCACTCGCGTAGCTCGCCGCGATCGGTGATCCAGCGGACGTCCCGGCGGATTTCACCGTCGAGCTCGTCGGTCGTTTCGATCACCTCCAAATGGGGCCGCTCGACACGGACCAGGTCGACGTGATTGATCTGCCCCAGTCCCCGGTCGAACAGCGACGGCCAATCGATCGGGCGGTTCTGGACGAACCAATCGTAGACGGCGTAGACGGGCCGATCCACAACCTCACCGGCCAGCGCCCGTGCAAATCGCCCTCGGACGCTCTGGGGATCGACTTTGCTGTTTTGCGTTTCTTGGTGGTTCATGACATCTCTGAAGTGATGCCTATTGGAACGTCAGGCCGGAGAAGTACAACATCAACGCAGCAACCAGGGCCGCGAACAAGAGCCACCACGTCAGCACGCTCGTGTACCATCGGTCGCCCAAATCCTTGAAGATGTTCAATGTCCTCCAGTTGAAGACCATCGCGTCAGAGACCCGCTCCGGGGCCGGACGTGGCGTCATCAGACTGACCGCAATGCACACCACGGTGCAGAACACCCAGTTGATGGCCGCCTGGTTGGCAAAGGGCGCAATCCAGTAGGGGTGGTCGGGGCACAGGGCAACATACGCTTTGATCGCCAGCGCCAAGGCAAAACCGGAAACCACGGCGGCGGTGGCTCCGGCCGCGTTGATCCGCCGCCAGAGAACGCCCAGCAAGAAGACGGCCGAAAACGGCGGGGCGAAGAACGCATAGAGTGTTTGGATGTAGACGAACAAGCTCTCCCCCAGCAGCCCGATGAATCCGGCCAGCACGATCGACACCAGCAGTACGATCACCGACGTGACGATGCCCACCCTCACCAGGTGACGGCTGGAAGCGTCCGGCCGAAACAGCCGTCGGTACATGTCCAGTGTGACGATCGTCGCGGTGGAATTGAGCACGGAATTGACGGTCGATTGGATGGCCCCGAACAGCCCGGCCAGAACCAGCCCCCGCAGTCCCACGGGCACCAGCGATTGGACCAGGCTGACGAACGTCTGGTCGGCCTTTGCGGGGATGTCGTCCCACGGCAGCAGCAGGACTTCGGGATGCATCGCGAAGAGGATCAAGCCGGGCACCACAATGATCACAGGCAAGAACACCTGCGCGAAACCGGCCAGGACAATGCCCATCCGCGCGTGGTAGGTGTTTTTCGCCCCCAACACGCGCTGAATCATGAACTGATTAAGCACGCTGTACCAGATACTTATGGAGAAGATGCCGAAGATCAGGTTCGGCCAAGGCAGGAGTCGGTGCGCAACAGGCTGGATCACCGAGAGGCGGTTGTAGTGGTCCGCGTGGACGATGTTCTGGGCCGTTGCTTGGACTGCTTCTTTCCAGGGACCGTCGAGGGCTTGATTCCGCTGGAACATCACTGCAACACCATCAACGAGCGATCCAGACGGCCCGGCGAGCGTCTGAAGCCCAACGACCGTGACCAGCACACCGCCCAGGATCATGACGACAACCGTGAACAAGTCAGTCCAAGCCACCGACGAAAGGCCGCCATAGATGGCCCAGGTACCCGCGACAACTCCCAGGGCGATGATCGCCAGCCAGAGATTCCACCCAAAGAGCTTATTCAGCGCCAGACCGCCGCCGTAGAGCACCGCGGCCAGGAAGGCCAGCACGTTGC
The DNA here is from genome assembly GCA_964637625.1 of uncultured Planctomycetaceae bacterium. Classification (GTDB taxonomy): domain Bacteria; phylum Planctomycetota; class Planctomycetia; order Pirellulales; family Thermoguttaceae; genus UBA11386. The sequence goes on along the minus strand of CAZWWC010000559.1, from coordinate 184 downwards.
TCAGCACGGTGACCAATGCAAAGGCCTGTCGCAAGGTGCCGTTGAATCGCCGCTCGAGGAACTCCGGGATGGTAAAGACCCTGGAGGCGAGCAGGAAGGGGATGAAGAGCCAGATCAGGAAGGTGAACGAGCCGACGTTGCCCCAGCACCATATGGCGATGCACTGGCCATAGATGAACGCCGC
>CAZWWC010000558.1:0-2278 GCA_964637625.1 uncultured Planctomycetaceae bacterium | reverse complement strand
AAAATATAAAACTTTAACAAAATGAAGTTTTGGGAAAAATGGGAAAAAAGGGAAAAGAGGGAAAATGGGAATGGTTGGAAAGAGTTGGACTCGTCAGTCCAAGAGGAATCTGTCCGTTTTCCCATTTCTCCCCTTTCCCATTTTCCCCACCTTCATCGCCACTTCAGATGGCTAAACTGAAGTTCCGACCTCTTTTTGACGGATGTGCAAGCGTCGCAAAGGGTTAGGTTGGTTTCGGGCTAGAAAGTGTAGCCAGTAAATGATTCGAGAATGGGGTTGACATGTCCGAGTAGGTCCGTATAATCAGTGCATGTCAGCAAGAACCGGATCTGTGCATGTAGCCAAGATAGTGCGGAGGTACCGCGATAAGCAGTACGTCACCTACTTGCTCCGCCGCAGCTACCGGGACGGCAAGAAGGTACTCCACGAAACGCTGGGCAATATCTCGCACCTGCCCGACCGTCTCATCGACATCATCCGACGCAGCTTGCGGGGAGAGGAGTTCGTTTCCGCCGGGGAGGCATTTCGCACTACCCGCAGCTTACCCCACGGCCACGTCGAGGCGGTGCTGAAGATGGCCCGCGAGTTGGGGCTGGAGAAACTGATTGCCGGCAAGCGATGCCCGGAGCGCGACTTGGTGATGGCCATGATCGTGCAGCGGATTATCTTTCCCTGTTCCAAGCTGGCCGCCACCCGTGATTGGCACACGACCACGCTGGCCGAGGAGTTGGGCGTGGAGAACGCCGATGTGAATGCGCTGTACTCGGCGATGGATTGGCTCTTGTCGCGGCAGAAGTCGCTCGAGCGGAAGCTGGCCGAGCGTCACCTGAGCGAAGGGGGGCTGGTGCTGTACGATGTCTCCAGCAGTTATTACACGGGGCGAACCTGCCCGCTGGCCCGGCGCGGTCACGATCGCGACGGCAAGAAGGCGTATCCGATCATCGTCTACGGTCTGCTCGCCGATGCCGAGGGACGGCCGGTGGCCGTGGAGGTGTATCCGGGTAATACGGGTGATCCCACTACCGTGCCCGATCAGGTCGAAAAGTTGCGAGTGCGATTCGGTTTGTTGCGGGTGGTATTGGCCGGCGACCGCGGGATGCTTACCCAGACGCAGATCGACGCGCTCAAGACGCATCCCGAGTTGGGCTGGATTTCCGCCCTCAGGAGCCGGGGGATTCGGCAGTTGATCGACAAGGGCGCGCTCGATAGGTCCTTGTTCGACGAAGTCGATCTGGCCGAGATCCACTCGCCCGACTTCCCCGGCGAGCGGCTGGTGGCCTGCTACAATCCGCTCTTGGCCGAGCAGCGGAGCCGTTGCCGGGAAGAGTTGCTGGAGGCAACGGAAAAGGAACTGCGGAAACTGGCCCGGCAGGTCGCCCGACGCACAAAGAAGCCGCTGGGCAAGAAAGAGATCGCCCTGGCCGCGGGCAAGTTCATCAATCGTTTCAAGGTGGCCAAACACTTCCGCTTGACGATCGAGGACGGGAGCTTCGCCTGGAACCGAGACCACGTGTCGATCGACCGGGAGACCCAACTCGACGGGATCTACGTGATTCGCACCAGTGAGCCGGAGAAACGCCTCTCGGCCGAAGACAGCGTCCGTAATTACAAGCGTCTGACCAACGTGGAACAGGCGTTCCGCAGCCTGAAAAGCCAACTGGAGGTGCGGCCCATCCGCCATCGGATCGACGGCCGCGTGCGGGCACACATCTTGATCTGCCTTCTGGCTTACTATCTGCAATGGCACCTGAAACGGGCCTGGGCGCCGCTGTTATTCGAAGAGGAAGACTTGGAAAACGACCGCCGCTGTCGCGACCCGGTCGCTCCGGCCGAGCCCTCCCCGGAAACCAAGCGGAAGAAAACGACTCGCCAAACGATCCACCACCTGCCCGTGCACAGTTTGGACACCCTGCTCAACGAGCTAGGCACCCGTTGCCGCAACACCCACGTGCTGGCGTGCGACGCTTCGCACAGCTTTCAACAAGTCACGGAAATGACTCCTCTGCAAGCCGAAGCCTTCAAACTCCTGGACCTGTAGCCAGAACCCAACCACAGCGATAGTACATAAACCCCATCACCCAAAGGAGTTCCGCCGTCGCTGTCAACGGAACTTCAGGCTAATCTTCAAGTAAGCATTCGCCCAACCCGTCCAAGGCGGGGGAGAGGGGGGAATTGATCTGGGCTTGGGTTGGGGTTTTGGGTATATGGCGCGGCTATGACGAATGCCGCGCTGCTTGAGAATCCTGATCGGACATTTTGCCCTTCCCGGCGGGAAGTG
>CAZWWC010000557.1:0-2282 GCA_964637625.1 uncultured Planctomycetaceae bacterium | reverse complement strand
CATCTCAATCCCTTGAATGTCAACCAGATCCTTCGCTGCGCTCAGGATGACATGCGTTGCCGGAGAAAGTTCTGGGATCGTCTCTTATTGACGCTTGCGTATTGAATGAACGGAGGGCGACCAACGGGAGCCCGGCTTCAAGGCATTCGGCTATGACGGACCGCTCAATGACAATGCAAACATCAATAGTATGGCGGCCGCTCAAAAGGCACTTGCGCATCTGCCGGCCGGAATTCACGCCGGCGCCGGCCGAGCCAGCGCCCGCCAGTCGACCGGGCGGTCGAACCGCGTGGCTCCGTGGCCGACTTCGGCCAACAGGGGTGAGCGGCAATGATGGATCAACTGCTCGCGGTTGGTCTCGGTGCTGACGTCGCCGCAGCAGCGTGCCGGGTTGTTCAGCACGATTCCCGACACGCTCAAGCGCCCACGGAAATGGGCCGCCGCCAGCAGGGTCTGTAGCGTTTGGTTGATCGTGCCCAAAACGTTTCGGGTGACGACGACCAACGGATAGCCGAACTCCATGGCCAGGTCGGCCACGTAGAGATCATCACCCAGCGGCGACACCAGCCCGCCGGCGCCTTCGACCAACACGAAATCGGCGCTTCCGCGCCACGCTTCGATGCCCGATCGCAGCAAGTCGGCATCGAGCTGTTTACCTTCGGCCCGTGCGGCCAGGTGGGGTGCCAGGGGCGCCTCGAACACCTGTGGGCAGACCTGTTCGAGTCGCCCCGGGCGGCCGGCCGCTTCCCACAACCGAAGCGCGTCGTCCGAGACGAGCCGGCCGTCGACCCGTCGCGCGCCGCTGGCCGCCGGCTTGTAGACACCCACGCGGCAACCTGTCGCGCAAAGATCACGCGCGATCAGCGCGGCCACGTAGGTCTTACCCACCTCGGTGTCGGTGCCGGTGATGAAAAGTCCGGGCGTTTGGTCGCGCATCGTTCACCCGTGTTTGCCTTGAAAAACAATCGGGGACTGTCCCGATTTTCGCACATGGGGACTGTCCCGATTTTTGCGCAGCAAAAATGGGACTGTCCCCCTCCGAGATCCTAGAGTTCGAGGAATTCCTCGATGGCCTCTCGCAGCAGATTCATGTCGGGTTCCATTCCCGTCCACATCTGGAGGTTCAAGAAGACCTGGTTCGTGAATATTTCGACCCCGTCCAAGCAGGTGCAGCCGCGCTGGCGCGCCTGGCCGAGAAGCCACGTCCCCGGCGGGTCGATCGTCGTGTCGACCACCGTCACGCGCGGCCGCAGACTCTCAAGCTCCACCGCCACGCGTGCCTCCGGCTTGCCCTGCGCCGCACTGGTGGCGTGAATCACCACGTCGGTCTCCGGCCCGATGCGGTAGTCTCCTTCCCAGAGGACGGGCGATGTGGTCACCCGCAACTTGCCGGCGATCAACTCGGCCAGTGCGGCCGCGTGAACCTGCGTGCGGCTGACGACCGTGATGTCGGCCACGCCGGCAGCGGCCAACTCGACGGCGACCGCCCGGGCCATCCGGCCGGCCCCGAACAACACGGCGCGCCGACCGGCCGGATCGCTCCGCCTGCGGAGCAGTTCGACCAGCGCCTTGCCCTCGGTGTTTTCGCCGATCAGCTCCTCTTCCTCGCGGCGGATCAGGTTGACCACGCCGGTCAGTTCGGCCGTCCGGCCCAACCCATCCAAAAGCGGCCCAATGATTTCCTTATGGGGCATGGCACAATTGCCGCCCAAGAAACCCATCACCTTCATTCCGCGAACGGCGTCGACCAGGTCGTCCGGGCTGACTTCCAAGGAGACGTAGCGCCAGTCGAGCCCGTGATGGGCAAACACCTTCTCGGTCATGTACTGGATGGGATTGCCGCCGACCGGATGGCCCAGCAAGGCAAGAATCGGCTGAAGGGATTGACTGGACACGACCAGGGGGACTCCATGTTCTCGGTTGGCAAGCCCCATTTTTACGTTGCCGACGATCCATTGCAACGCGTTCTCATTTTTGGAGGCGGTTCGGCGGCGACATCACCCCCCCTTGGTGGCGTGCTCGCCAGTCGTAGAACGTGTTTTCAAAAGGGTGCCACTGCTGGCTTGTCCAGCAGTGCAAAGCGAATTCCCCGGTAAAACACTGCTGGACAAGCCAGCAGTGGCACCCCTCGAAGAACTGCTCGGGTGCCATGGCCACGCTCGGGTGCGATGGCCACGCTCGCGTGGCCATGCGGAGAGGCCCAAAAAACATGCTCACGCAAGCGTGAGCATGGCACCCAACGCCGTCCACTAGGCGGCGAGTTTTTCTGCTCTTAGTCGTTG
>CAZWWC010000556.1:0-2289 GCA_964637625.1 uncultured Planctomycetaceae bacterium | reverse complement strand
CGCGGTGATGCACGGCTGATCAGGCCATCTGGGGCACCGCTGCGCTATGCCCCAGCCACCCCCCAATCCCCAATCCCCCTTGACCTCGTGACCGGGATGGCTCTATTGTACCCACCTATTTCGGGACACTCAGCAGTTCCAAGTTCGGCTGGCTGATACCGCGGCAGGTCATCCTGAGCGCAGCGAAGGATCTCGATAATCAAGGAGATTCTTCGCTGCGCTCAGAATGACAATGCTGGGTCTCAATAGAACTTGGAACTACTGATACTCTATCTGCTCCAAGGTCGATTCTCGATATCAGTTATGATCAGCCCCGACTGTTCGAATACCGAGCCGTATCGCGCCGGAGCGTCGCGGTCGGGGAAGTACCGCGCTGTCTGGCTTGCTTCCGTGGCGGTCATCGTGGCGATGGGGCTCGGCGGCTGCGCGAGCCAGAAATGGGCCACGCTGCGGAGCGTGCCCAAGAACCCTCTGATCGAACGGTTCGATCTGAAGCCCGGCGGGCCGCTCAAGCCCAGCGGTCGAACCCTGCAGTTGCTACGGCTCTACGATCTCCAGCGGGACCTGCAGGGCGATCCAAACGACCTGCTCAAGAAGCTCCAGGCACTCAACGAGCGGGAACCTTCGCTCGACAGGTTGTACGCCCTGGCCGAGTTGAGTTATCAGGCCGCCCGGCGGATCGAGCACAGCCATCCGAAGAAGGCCCTCGACCTCTACGGAGCCTCCGTGCTTTGTGCATATCAGTATCTCTTCGACACACGGTTCGCCGCCGAGTGGAACCCCTACGATCCCCATTTCCGGGGCGCTTGCGATCTCTACAACGGTGCGTTGGAAGCCGCTTTGCGCCTGATCTGCGTCGGCCAGGGGCTCAAGCCCGGCCAGACGAGAACCATCAAGACGGCCGGCGGAACCTGGGACATTGAAGTCAAAATCCGAGGCGGACACTGGAAAAACGAAGACTTCGACCACTTCAAGTTCGTCTCCGACTACGAGATGCGAGGGCTGCAGAATCACTATCGGAGCCACGGGCTGGGGGTTCCCCTGATCGCGGTGCGTCGTGGCGGCTACTCGGGCGAGCCCGAGCAGGCCAAATACTATCCCGCCGGCTTGAGCTTCCCGGCCACCGCGCTGCTTCGGCCCGAGGACGGTCTGAACGTGAATCGCCAAACCGGGGACGTTCCCCGTCGGGCCGTGCTCGAGATCCACGATCCGTTGACGATTTCCCATGTTCCGATCAACTACCAGCGGGTTCCGCTGGAAAGCGACCTGAGCACGCCGCTGGCCTATTATCTTTCGAAGCCCGAGCTGGAGCAGTTGGCCACGGTGGGGGCCACCGTGGGCTTGCTGCAACCGGACAAGCTCCTTAAACAACTGCGTCCCGGTCGAAAGGACCCGATCACGGGCCTCTACATGATGCAGCCCTACGAGCCGGACAAAATTCCGGTCCTGTTCGTCCACGGCCTTTGGTCCAGTCCGATCACCTGGATCCAGATGTTCAACGATCTGCGCAACTCGCCCGAGATTCGGCAGTATTATCAGTTCTGGTTCTATCTCTACCCGACCGGCGAGCCGTTCTGGTTCTCGGCGGCCCAACTGCGGCGCGACTTGGCCGCGGCCCGGGCGGTCTTGGATCCGCGTCGCGAGCATCCCGCGCTCGATCAAATGGTCCTGGTCGGCCACAGCATGGGCGGATTGCTCTCGCGACTGCAAACGCTCGACAGCGGCGACGATTTCTGGCACCTTCTGAGCGATCGGCCCTTTGTGGAACTCAACGCCGAGCCGGAAACCCGGCGAAGGCTTCAGTCGATCTTGTTCTTCAGACCGAACCCCTCGGTGGCGCGCGTGATTACCATCGGCACACCCCACCGAGGCAGCCGGTTCTCCAACGACGCGACCCAATGGCTCATCGGCCAACTGATTTCGCTGCCGGAGAAGCTCGTCGGCGGCCAAGAGCGGCTGGTCAGGGAGAACAAGCGACTGCTGCGCAACACGCACCTGTTGGAGATCAAGACGAGCGTTGATTCGCTTTCGCCCGGCTCGCCCATGTTTGGGGCCATGATGGCCGCCCGCCGCGCTCCCTGGGTGCGCTATCACAACATCATCGGACTGGTGCCTGAGCAAGGGCTTTTCGGTCGTCTGGCCGCCGGCACCGATGGAGTGGTGTCGCGCGAAAGCGCGCACATGGAGGACGTCGTGTCGGAACTCGTGGTCGAGGCGGACCACTCGACGGTCCACGCCCATCCGCTGGCCGTGCTCGAAGTCCGGCGAATCTTGTTGGAGCACATCGAC
>CAZWWC010000555.1:0-2300 GCA_964637625.1 uncultured Planctomycetaceae bacterium | reverse complement strand
GACCCGTGCCTTTCGAGCAGAAACGACTTTTCGACTTCGACGACGAGCCTACCCCGTGGGAAGAGGACGAGCAGGCCGAGCGGCTTGTGGCCACGGTCGTCTTTGCCGAAGGGCCGCCGGGCGAGTTCGACTACGTGGTGCCCGGGCCGTTGGTCGACGGCCTGGAAGTCGGTCGTCGGGTCCGCTGTCCGCTGGGGCGGGGTAATCGGCCGGTGGTGGGCTACTGCGTTCGTTTGGAAAACCGGCGCGTCGGTGGTCGTCCCCTGAAGCCGATCCGCGAGGTGGTCGACCGCCGGACGTTGCTCGGCCCGGCGATGATGCGGCTTACCAACTGGATCGCCGAGCATTACCTTTGCCCTTGGGCCCAGGTGCTCCAGGCCGTGCTTCCGGCCGGGGTGCGTTATCAGGCGGGCACGCGCAACACGGTCATACTGAGCGTTCCGCCGCGGGTCGCCGAGCAGCTCGACGCGCTCGAACTGCCGGCCAAGCAGGCTGCGGCACTTCGGGCGCTGGCCGCCGCCGATCGGCCGCTTGCGCCGGGCCAGTTGGCCAAGTTGGCCGATTGTACGCAAGGGCCGATCACCGCACTGAGGAAGAAGGGCCTCATCGTGGCCCGGCGCGATCGGGTGCGCACCGAGATGCTCGACGAGCGGCCACACCCACGCGAGCAGAGCCTGAAGCTCAACGATGACCAGCAAAGAGCACTTTCCGCGGTTCTTTCCGCCTTGAACGAAGCTCGCCACGAGACGATCCTCATCCACGGCGTGACCGGCAGCGGGAAGACCGAGGTTTACATCCAGGTGATCGAAGAGGTAATCGGATTCGGCCGCCAGGCGATCGTCCTGGTGCCCGAGATCAGCCTGACGCCGCAGACGCTCGCCCGATTCCGCGCGCGGTTCGACCGGGTGGCCGTGTTGCACAGCCACCTGACCGACGCGGAGCGACACGCGCATTGGCAGCAGATCGCCGACGGCCGGGTCCAGGTGGTCGTCGGCGCCCGAAGCGCCGTTTTTGCTCCTACGCCGCAGTTGGGCTTGATCGTGATGGATGAGGAGCACGAATCGACGTTCAAGCAAGAGTCGGTGCCTCGGTATCACGCTCGGGAGGTGGCCGTCGCCCGGGCCAAAATGGAAGGCATTCCGCTGGTGCTCGGTTCGGCCACGCCGTCGCTGGAGAGCTGGCACCGTGCCAAAACCGGTCAATTCAAGCTGATCGAGATGCCGCGTCGCGTGCTCGATCGCAGGCTCCCGGTGGTGGGCACGATCGACCTGCGCGAGCAGATCCACGGCCGGTATTCACGCGGCATGATCAGCCGCCAGCTCCACGCGGCCATCCACACGGCTCTGCAGGACGGAGGGCAGGTGATCCTGCTTCTGAATCGGCGAGGGTTTTCCACGCACATCCAGTGTCCTTCCTGCGGCCACGTTGTGCGGTGTCCCGATTGCGACATTGCCTTGACCCATCACCGCACTAAGGAAACCGCGCTGTGTCACTACTGCGACCATGAGATACCCGCGCCGCGCGAGTGTCCCGAGTGTGGTTTCGCCGGTATTCGTTACAGCGGGCAGGGGACGCAACGGCTCGAGGCCGAAGTGCGGGCACGTTTTCGCGACGTGGCCTGCCTGCGGATGGACACCGACGCGATGCGCTCTCGCGGCAGCCACCAGAGGGCGCTCGATGCGTTTCGCCGGGGCAAGGTCCAGATTCTGCTGGGCACGCAAATGATCGCCAAGGGGCTCGACTTCCCGAACGTCACGCTGGTCGGCGTGATCAATGCCGACACGGCGCTGCATTTGCCCGACTTCCGCGCGGCCGAGCGAACGTTCCATCTGGTGACCCAGGTGGCCGGCCGCACGGGCCGGGGTGAGAAGGGGGGCCGCGTGCTGGTCCAAACATTCAGCCCGGAGCATCCGGCCATCCGTGCGGCGGTCCGCCATGATTACGCCGCTTTTGCCGCCGGCGAATTGCCGCTGCGCCGGACGTTGCTCTATCCGCCGTTTGCCGGGATGATTCGGCTGGTGATTCGCGGCCCGGCCCAGGAGCAGGCCGGCCACTTTGCCGCGCATCTGGCCGAGCGGCTGCGAGAATCGCTCAAAAGACAAGGGGCCGAGGGCCGGGTCTTGGGACCGGCGCCGGCGCCGCTGGCTAGACTACGGGGTAAGTATCGCTTTGCGATTCACGTTCAAGGACCCAACCGACATCGGCTCCGTCAGGCCGTGCGCGAGGCAACCACCGACGTGAAACCGCCCGAGGACGTCCGGTGCCTCGTCGACGTCGATCCGTTGGACATGCTCTGAGCG
>CAZWWC010000554.1:0-2303 GCA_964637625.1 uncultured Planctomycetaceae bacterium | reverse complement strand
TGGCTCTGTTGAAAACCTCAGTAGTTCCAAGTTTGGCTGGCTGACGCCGCAGCAGGTCATCCTGAGCGTAGCGAAGGATCTCGATGGCCGAGGAGATTCTTCGCTGCGCTCAGAATGACAATGCCGGGTCTCAATAGAATTTGGAACTACTGAACCTGGAAAATGGGTGGCTGGGGCATAGCGAAGCGGTGCCCCAGAGGGCCGAAAACTGGGGCTTCGCTGCGCTCAGCCGCCAGCCACCCCCTAGGCAAATCAAGCTTTTCAACAGAGCCACGACATATCTGACCGTGCCGCGCGAAGCCGGGTGAAGATCGGGATTTCAAAAGGAAACCACAATGAAGGCCGTTAGAAAGACCGCGGTTCTCATCCTGTTGCTGCTGGCGATTGCGTGCAGCGGCGTGAATTGCGTGCAGCCAACACACGACGATGCCTTCACCGAGCAGGGGCTCTTAGAGGCAAACGCCGCGGACTTGAAACGCACCGAAGTCACGCCACACTTGGACACGCCAATAGCAGAGGACCAGAACGTCCTATGGTGTGGAAGTTTCCAACTGGCTTGGAACGAGGCTTGCCGTCTCGTCGGCGAGGACCTGCATTTCCGTCGCAAAGAGCCTGCCATGGTGGCCCTTCTGAACAAGAAGTCATTCACGAGCCAACACATCGACGAACCGTCTTATGTTGCCGTGGCCGATTTCATCAGTAACGACGTCCATGGGCAGATTGCCCGGCAACTGGAGGACAAATTCGCAGGTCGTGCCACACCTCGCTATGTTCCTCCGAGACACCTGACCCCACGGCCGCAAGATATCGTTGCCTATGCGTATTTGTTCAAGAATCTCGCGTTCGAGGTACCGTTCGAGCGAATCGCGCAGCCCATTGTGTTTGGCACGAGGAGAGTGCCTTGCTTCGGGGTCGCGGAAGAACGCAAATCCAAACACGTCAGGATGCTTGAGCAACTCGTCATATGGGATTACCAAGACGAAGACGACTTCGTCATCGAACTGAAGACCAAGAGCACCAATGATCGCTTTGTGCTGGCCAAGATCCGACCCAAGGCAACCCTCGCCGAAACCATTGAGATTGTCCAAAAGCGCATCGCGGATTCGAAGCCTCAACGGCCAAAGGTGGGCGATGTCCTGAAGGTCCCCAAACTCAATTTCGACATTACCCGCGAGTACCGCGAACTAGAAGGACGCAGCCTGACGGTCGCCAATCCAACGATCGCCAAGGATCTGCTGATGCTCAGCGCCCTGCAGAACGTCAGGTTCCAGGTCGACGAGAAGGGGGTGCGCCTGCGCTCCAAGTCTCGTATCAGTCTTATGAAATCGTCGCCACCCTCGCCACTGCATATCATGGTCCTGGATAAGCCCTTCTTGATCATGCTGCAGCGCAAGGAAGCGAAGGTTCCCTATTTTGCACTTTGGATCGGCAACGCCGAGCTTCTGGTCAAGACGACCAAGCCGGGTGACTCCTAGGGAGAGAGCGACGCGCCGAGCAGGCTCGGCGGCTAACAGTCTGTCGGACTTAGGTCTGGTCTATTTCTACTGAAATCGTTACATTTCAGGCATGAGTGCTCAAATACGCCCCGTCCATCGTGATATGCCGATGCTGCTTCCGCCGGATCTGCGTGAGTGGGTGCCGGCGGAGGACATCGTCCATTTCATTATCGAGGCCGTCGAGCGGATGCCGTTGCCGCGCGACGCCTTTTATGTCAACCATCGCGGCACCGGGTCGCCGCAGTATTCGCCCCGGATGATGCTCGCCCTGTTGGTATACTGCTACGCCAACGGGATTTTTTCGAGCCGCCGCATCGAGCGGGCCACGTACCGCGACATTGCCGTTCGCTATCTGACGGCCGATACCCATCCCGACCACGACACGATTTGCACCTTCCGCCGCAGGAACCAGGAGGCCTTTTGCAAGGCGTTTCTGCACATCCTGAAGCTGGCCCGGGAGATGGGTGTTTTGAAGGTCGGCACGGTCAGTGTGGATGGAACGCACCTCGACGCCAACGCGTCGAAGTCGAAGAACGTCCGGTACGACCGGGCCGCGCAGTTGGAGCAGCAGCTTCGGCTGGACATCGACGAGTTGGTTCGCCAGGCGGAGGAAGCCGACCACGACGAAAGCGACGACGGGCAGACGTTGCCCGAGGAAATCGCCCGACGGGAGTGCCTGCTCGAAAAGATGGAGCAGGCACAAGCGAACCTGAAAGCCCGGGCCGAAGCGAAAGCCGCGGCCGAACGTGAAAAATACGAACGAAAACTGCGGGACTATGAAGAACGTCAAGCAAGCGGCCGTCGCGG
>CAZWWC010000553.1:0-2309 GCA_964637625.1 uncultured Planctomycetaceae bacterium | reverse complement strand
AGCTGCCTAAGCGCACGCACCGTGGTCGAAATCTGCGAGGCGACGTTCGTCGGCAGGTGGAGGATTTTCATGTCCAAGACCACAATTCTTCTGGAACCACAGATGAACACAGATGGACACAGATAAGAAGCGTCAGTAGTTCCAAATTCTATTGACACCTGGCATTGTCACTGCTGAGCGCAGCGAAGAATCTTCTTGGCCATCGAGATCCTTCGCTACGCTCAGGATGACCTGCTGCGGTATCAGCCAGCCAAACTTGGAACTACTGAGCGTAGGCAAATGAATTCCTCTGCAGCAATACCGGCAAGAAATGACGGGCTCATCTCGGCAGTTAACTGAAATCCATGCCACTCGGCGGAAGCTTCACGATCCTAAATCTGTGTTTATCTGTGTGCATCTGTGGTTCCCTTCCTGTTCATGATTTGCGATCAGATTGTCAACAGCCGGGCCGGGTTGCCGGCGACCGTTTGACCACGGGCCACGTCGTCGAGCACGACGCTGCCCATGCCGATCACCGCATGGTCGCCCACGCGGACGTACTGGCGGACACAGGCCGCGGCGCCGATGAAAGCGGCCTGGCCGATTTGCACGCCGCCCGAGAGCGACACACGATTGCCGCACGCCGCGTAGGAGGCCAATCGCACGTGATGGGCCAGGTGTACGCTGCCCAACAGGACACTCCAGGGCCCCAGTCGGGCCTCCGGCTCGACGACGCACAAGGGTCCCACGAAGACGCCCCGGGCCAGAGCGGCCGAGGACGAGACGACCGCGCTGGGGTCGACCACCGTGGCCCAGCGCGCCGCCGGGATTTGCAGCCGCTCAATGATCATCGAGAAATCGACGTTCCGTTTCGGCCCGTAGAGCGACGAGAGGAACGCGCACTCATCAGGCAGTTCGGGCCAGGAGTCCAGTGGTCCGAGCACCTTATGGCCGCCGTAGCCGTCGGCCCGTTTGGCCGGGTCGTCGTCGAGCAGTCCGGCGAAGGTCAGGCCGTCGGTGCGCCGGATCGTCTCGGCCATCATGAGGCCCGTGCCCGCCGCGCCGAGAATGATCACGTTCAATGACTCACCGGCCATGAGCGACACTCCCGGGCACGAGCGAGAAGGCTTTCCAGAGCAACTCGACGATGCGGTCCTGTTGCGGTTCGGTCAACTGGGGATATAGGGGCAGAAGCAACGAGCGTTGGTGGGCCGCCTCGCTTCGCGGGAGTCGGCTCGCGCCGGCCCGCCGGGAGTGGGGCGGCTGTCGATGGGCCAACATGATGCCCGGTGTGGCCCCGACGCCTCGCTCGCGCAAAGAGCGGACCAACTCGTCGCGGCAAAGCGGCGCGTCGTCGGTCAGACTGACTGCGTAGCTCTGAAAGTTCGGCCGGGCATAGTCGGGCGTCCAGGGCGGCCGAACGTAAGGGTGCTCGGCCAGCGCCGCGGCATATCGAGCGGCCAGCTCGCGGCGACGTCGGAGGAGCCCGTCGAGCTTCGCCATCTGCGCCAGGCCGATTGCCGCGTGAACGTCGCTCATGCGGAAGTTGTAGCCCAACTGCTCGCAGCGGGGGACAAGTGGGCTGGGACCTTGGTTCTGTCGGGTGCCACGGTTGGGTTGTCCCATCATGTTTTTGGCACTGCTGGGCGAGCCAGCAGTGGCACCCGGCAAGCCAGCAGTGGGACCCGACCGATCAAGCACGATCCCGTGGTTGCGCAGGCGTCGCAAGCGGTCGGCCAGGGGCCGGTTGTTGGTCACGACCATGCCGCCTTCGCCGGTGGTGATGACCTTGCGAGGATGGAAGCTGAAGACGGTCAACTCGGCGTGACCGCCGACGGGCTTGTCCCGATAGCGGCTGCCCAGCGCACAGGCGGCATCCTCGAGGATCGTCACGTTGTGTCCGCGGCCGATGGCCAACAGCCGATCGACATCGGCCGGAAGGCCCATCTGATGGACCACCAAAATCGCCCGGGTCCGGGGCGTGATGGCGTCTTCGGCCGCCTCGGGGTCGAGATTGTAGGTACGCGGGTCGACCTCCGCAAAGACGGGCTCGGCACCGGCGTGGCAAATGGCGCCCGCCGTGGCGATGAAGGAGAGCGAAGGGCAAATCACCTCGTCGCCGGGACCGATCTCCAAGGCCAACAGGCTCAGATGCAGCGCCGTCGTGCCGCTGCTGGTGGCCACGGCTTCGGCTGCGCCGCAATAGTCGGCCACGGCGTGCTCGAATCGCTCGACCTCGGGCCCCTGAGTGACCCAGCCGCCGCGGATCACCCGGGCGGCTGCCCGGGCCTCCTCCTCGCCCAGATCGGGTTTGTCGATGGGAATCATGG
>CAZWWC010000552.1:0-2311 GCA_964637625.1 uncultured Planctomycetaceae bacterium | reverse complement strand
CATCGAGCCGCTGTCGGCCGAAGGCGGCCGCTACACGATCCGGCCGGGCCAGGTCCTCTTCGACGCAATCGGCGTCGTGCCGGCCGGCAAGGAAGTCGTTCTGAAGATCACGGCCAAAGCCCAGGCGCCCGGCAACCACATGTTCCGCGCCGAGGTCTACTGCCGCCCGTTGGGGACGAAACTGGTGGGCGAGGAGACCACGCATTTCTATCGACCGGGCTCCGACGCGCCGAGGACCATGATTGCCCGACCCATGCCGGATACCACCAGGCCGATGGAAAACCCGACGCGAACGGCCGATCGACGCAATGAGCCGGCAGAGGGCAGTACGCAGTAGGCAGCGGGCAGCAGGCAGTCAGGCTGGGCCTGACGTCATTGACGGGGACACCGTCGCGCTATGCCCTACGCTTACTTGGAAGTTCTCCACAGCGCAGCGGCACGCCTGCCGGCGTGAACTCGATGGCGGAAGCGGCACGATCTCAATATTCGTTTGGATCAACCACTTCCTGTCCATCCGGTGTGTACAGCGCAAGGAAGACCCTGGCGGGCAGCTCGTTCAACAAGAAATGGACCGAGCCGTCGACGAAGGGAACGTTCATGCCGTCCGGGTGGAACGACCAGATGTCGTTGTCGTTTTCGCAATTGAAGAACCGGCCGGAGCACTCGGAGTGAATGGAGATCTGCGCCAGCAGGTCGGCCCAGGCAGCCCCGGCAACGGGTTGCGAACTGCTGGAAACCTTGTTGGGGACGGTATCGTCCACCGCATAGAACTCGGGCCGGCCGGCGACCTCGAAGAAGATCATGGTCATCGACGTGCCGTCGATGACGTCGGAGTGCCTGACGTGCAAGTCGGCTCCCCGCAGGACGCTGCGCGGATCGGGCGCGCCGGATGGAATGATTCCCTGATTGACCAGGTATTTGTAGGCCTTGCCTCCTGAAGGGAGCGACCAGGCGGTGGCGTAGTCGCCCACGCCGTACGTCCCGCCGCCGTGGGCGCTGGGATACTCCGCCTTCTTGGGCCCAGGTGAGCTCGGGCAGAGGAGCGTCGCAATGCTGGTGCGGGAAACGTCTCTGTTGTGGCAAACACCGGAGCCAGTCGAAGCGCTGTAATCCCATGAGTAGTCGAAATCGTATCGCTCATAGAGATCGTTCTGCTCGATGTACGGGAACAGGAAGACCCAGAGGTGATGCCGCTTTGAACCCGTGTTAACCAACGCCGGCGGAAACACGCCGTTGGCGTCCTCATACTGCAGCACGGCCAGGGCGAGCTGGCGCATGTTGTTCGCGCACTGCATGCGTCGGGCTGCCTCGCGAACCGCCTGGACCGCGGGCAGCAGCAGGGCGATGAGGACGCCGATGATGGCAATGACGACGAGCAACTCGACCAACGTGAATCCCTTGGGGGGACGACTAAAACTTAGCTTCATCCTTCCGTTCTCCGATCGATGGGCGACCCACACTTAAAGACTCTCTCAAAATCGATTGTTTGTATCGGGTGCCCGGCGTCTAAGAACGTGTTTTGAAATCCCGGCGCGCCGGGACTGCTGGCTTGTCCAGCAGTGCGAAGCGAATTTCCCGGGAAAAACACTGCTGGACGAGCCAGCAGTGGCACCCTTGGAAGAGCTACAACCATTTTCAAAACACGTTCTAAGCGCAGCGAAGGCCCAGTTCTTCATGCGCCGGGCCACCGCTGCGCTACGGGCACTCTGGAACCTCATGCTGCGACAGGGTTTTGGGTCCCGAGCACGAATCGGCAGCGCACTTCCCCCCAGGCCGATTCGTGCTCGGGGCAAACCCATCGTTATGTATTACCGCGAATCGGCTTTTCGCGGGTTCTCCGATTATCCACACCATTGCCTCGCTTGCGGCGCGTCCGGCTATCGAACCGAAACCGGATACGCGGTGTCTGTTTTCGGCCCCGCCCGGCTGTCAACGGCTATCCCCGGCTTCGCCGCCGAAGTGGCAGCAACATCAGTGCACCGATCCCCATCAGGATCAACGCGCCCGGCTCGGGCACGCTGCTGCTCGCCTCGCTGACACCCGTGCCCCAGTGGGCGGCCAGGATCGCCGCGTCGCTCGGACCGACGATCCAGTCGTCGTCGAAATTGCCTTCGGCCCAAGCTGCCGGGTCGAGCTCGGTACCACTGCCCCAGTTGGCCGCCAAGACTTGGGCATCCGCGTCGTCAACTTTGCCATCGCGCGTGGCGTCGCCGGGGGGTGGATCGTCCACCACGCCGGCCAGGACGGCGATCTCCTCGTCGGTCAACGCGTTGTCGTAGATCCGGAAGTCTTCCATGCGTCCATCAAAAAC
>CAZWWC010000551.1:0-2311 GCA_964637625.1 uncultured Planctomycetaceae bacterium | reverse complement strand
CTACCAGCAGGAAATCCACCAGCTGCGAGAGGAACTGGAAGCAGCCAAGGCCTGCGCGTGAACCGGGTAGCGGTGTTTCATCTTCGGCCAAGCAAAGCGGTCTTTTTCGGCCCGGGCTTCTTCCGCTCCTGGGCCAATCGTCTTGATTCTTTGACCAGTTTCTTGGCTTCCTCGATTTGTTTCCGGCTGAAAACCGGGTCGCCGGGAAACCGCCGGCTGGTTTTCATCCTGGCCAACTCTTCCCACGTCTTGCCGCTGCCCAGGTGCCAGGCCGCCGCCTGGGCCGCCGCGCGATCCACGTCGGCTCGGCCCATCAGCCGGCAGAGTTCGCAGACGGCCGGGTCGGTAGCAACGCTCTCGATGGGCCGAATCGCGTACCTCATCCGCGGCCGCGGATTCGGCTTGCCGTAGTCCAAACAGACCGTCGTCAGCTGGATCTGGCCGACCATTTCCGGCTTGACGTTGAACAACGGGCCCGGCCCGCCCGGCGGTTGAAGAAGCCCTTGGGGACCCGCCGGGTTCATCGGGTTGTGCCCCGGCGGATTCTGCCCGAACGGATTGTTCATGGGCCCGCCGATGTTCTGTGGCTCACGGCCAGGCCGGCGATCCGGATCGCGCTGGGGACCGTCCAGAAGTTGAGCCAGCACGGGCACGCCGGCAAACGCGTGGGGAAACCGCACGTTGATCGGGCGATCGGTCTTGTTCTCGACAAACGCCCGAGAGCGCTTCGAATCGTGGGGAATTAAGCGGACTTGGATCTTGCCGCTTCGGATGGCCGCAAACAGCTCGACCGTTTCGTCCTTCGGGTTGGGCTTACCCAATCGAGAAACACCCGGGGTACGCCCCCCGGCCACCACGCCCGCAGCCGACCCGACCCACACCATCAGGGCCACCACTAGCGCAGCGCGCACTTCATGATCCCACCACATGAGCAACACCTCCTCTCTTTTCCTGGAATCGGTTCCGCACTCAGAACGTGTTTCGCAAATGATTGTAGCCCTTCGAAGGGTGCCACTGCTGGCTTGTCCAGCAGTGTCTTTCCCCGGGAATTTCCTTCGCACTGCTGGGCAAGCCAGCAGTGGCACCCATTTCAAAAGACGTTCTCAGCGTTCCACCTATGCGCAGGGTAACCGTTTTCTCGCCCAAAAGCAAGCATTTCTGACCCGACGCCGGAATAAGAGCCCGGCAAGTCAAGAAACCAAAACAACCCACCTTCCGAAGAAAGTGGGCTGCGAAGGGTCGTGTGCGTTCGTCCCCAGGGGGAAGCTCGATTTTCGCGGGAGCTTCCCCAGGACTGGCTGTCGCGGGGCGGCCTAATGCTGGCTGAGCGAATCGCGCTTGCCGGTCGACTTCTTCTGTCGCTCTCGGGCCAGCCGGGTGGCGGTCGACGCGATTTGCATGGCCTGCCGGATCTCGATCGGACTGAAGTACGCTCGGCGTGCGCCGTTGGCGAAACGCAACTGCTTGGTGGCCAACTGCGGCCAGCTCATGCCGTCGGAGAAATGCCACGCGGCCGCCTGGGCCGCACGCTGATTGAGTCGTCCCTTGCCCAGCATCTGGCACAGTTCACGAATCTCGGCCTTTTTGGTGAACTGCTCGATCGGCTTGATGACGTAAGGGATCTTCGGGCGCGGCTCTCTCTTGCCGTGCTCGAGACATACGGTGGGCACCTTGAAATTGCCGACCACCTCGGGCTTGACGTTGAACATGCCGCCGCCCATGCCGCCCATGCCGCCCATGCCCATGCCGCCCATGCCCCCGCCCATGCCCTGTGAGGCGCCGCCGCCGCCGCCGTCGCGTCGGTTGCGACCGCCGCCGGCGTCGAACCCACCGCCGCCGCCACCGATTTGTTGGGCCAAGACGGGAACTCCCGCGAACGCCTCCGGCAGCTTCACGTTGAGCGGCTGTTTCGTCTTGTTCTTGATCAGCACGCGCGATTGGGTCGAGTCCTTCGGGATCAGCTTCACTTCGATGTCCCCGGCTTTCATCGCCTTGAACATCTCGACCGTCTGGTCCGCCGGATTGTACTGGCCCACCTTCAGCTTGCGCTGTCGCTCGGCGGCCACGGCCAGCGTCGGAAGCAACACCACGACCACCGCCAGGGCCAGCCACGACCCGCGCCAAGTTCCGCCGGTCCTCGCCATCTTACTGTCCTCCAAAGCAATCCTCTGTTTCGATTCGGTATCCGCGGGCGTCTGGCCGCACCGCTTGACCATGGTCACAAATACTTAGCGTAATTGATCCAAATGGGAAAGCCAAGGGAAAAACCCCCACGACCCGGCTCGCGTGGCCGAGATTCTACAGAATGCTA
>CAZWWC010000550.1:0-2347 GCA_964637625.1 uncultured Planctomycetaceae bacterium | reverse complement strand
ATTTCGAGTTTTTCTATGCAATCAGCCTGAAAGGTTCGCTTGGTTAAGGGCTAGATGGGTAGGGTGCCACTGGCGTCTCGCCAGTGCTTCTGCACGGGCAAGATGCCCGTGGCACCCTGTGTGATAGCCGCTACAGTGTCGTGAGAATCGCCCTAGTCAAGCGTCTTTTCCCCAGCGGTGCGACCACACCGAAACGCAGTTCCTATCAACCGTTGTGATCCATAACCTCCCCTGGTCGCGGGTCCCCCTGGTAGACGATCGTCACCGGAACGGCCACGGCCCAAATCCTGAGCTGCCCTCGGCTCAGCACCGCACGGTTGAACGCTTCGACGTATCGGGCAGCCTGGCGTCTTGAATAGGTCCCCGACTCAGCCGGCCGGATCGCCACGGCGCGCGGCGGAATGTCCTGCGGATGGGAAGGCCGCCACGCTTCACACCGGGCGAGCCAGACTCGATAGTCAACCTGTCGTCCTCGCTTGGGCTGCATGGCTCCGCTCCCCACCGGTCACGTCTCTCGCCCGAATCTCTCGACGCCGTGTGCCACCACTGCTTGCCCTTGCGGCAAGCAGCGTCCGTGCAATCGTGATTCTGCACTGCGTCCCCGGCGCGCCGGGGTGGTACACCCTCTCTGAGCGTACTCAGGCAGTGAGATAAGCGGGCCAGTGCACTATTTGTCTTGCGAACCTCTCGGTTTGCCCCTTGACAAACCGGACCGACATATAGTATACAGCTGTACATTACCCTGTCAAGACGTTCCCTGACAGAATTTTGGATCACCTGTTGACTCATCGAGGGGCCACGGCATGAATGAGCATACAGGAGAGAACCTACGCCGCATCATGGCCGAGCAAGGGCTTTCGCTGGGCCAGGTCGTCGGAAACACGGGCCTCGACCGGCGGACCGTCTCGGCCATTCTCGACGGCTCGAACCGACCTCACTCGCGTACGATTCACCGGCTGGCGGCCGGGCTTGGGGTCTCGCCCAGCGAACTGTTCGTCAATCCCGGCCAACTGCTCTATCGCCGATTCGATGCCCAGACCAATCCAATCGTCCGCGAGGTGGTCGATCGCCATCCCGATCTGTTCGACGGTTGGAGCGAAATGGATTTCGAGGAGCTGCACAGCCGATTCGGCCAGGGGGGAGCACTCACCGTCGAGGGCACCTTGGCGATCGCGCGCCGGATGAACCGCAACCGCCAGGTCCACGAGCAACTGGCCCTGCTGCTGGAAAGCTCTCAGGCCGAAACGATCCGCGGTATCGTCGAGGTAATATACCGGCAAGTAAGCCCGGCCGCGGCGCGCCGTTGTGAGAAACCGCTTGAGAATTGCGATCGAACGAGCCCGGGCTGACGGTTTTATTGATCCTCGGTAGTTCCAAGGTCCATTGAGACCCGGCATTGTCATTCTGAGCGTAGCGAAGAATCTCCTTCCCGGCGCGCCGGGATCGAGATCCTTCGCTGCGCTCAGGATGACCTGCTGCGGTGTCAGCCAGCCAAACCTGGAACTAAAACGGGACAGTCCGCAGAACCGGGAAGTCATCCGCCACTGGCCGACTCGAAGAGCGTGTTGAAATCGGCCTCATCGTACATCTTGTCCGAACCGTTGGTCACTTCGACCCAACCGGCCGGATTCTCGCGATAGAAGTGGTTCCAGCCGTAAACGCTTCCGCCGTGCTTGACCGAGCGCTCGCGGAACAGGTATTTGATTTCCCAACAGAAGGGCGAAGCACCCGACTCGAAATCGCCCGCGTAGAGCTTGTTGGCATCGGCCCCCTCGAACAGGAGCGTGCCGGCCGGACAGCTTAGAAACTCGCTCTGGTTGATCGTGCCTTGCAGCGCGTGGATGGTTTCCCAGGGCGGATTGACGACCTTACGCCACGTGAGATGGTGCTCGGTCATGGGGATCCACTTGGCCAAGGGCTGATCGGAGGGCAGGGGATCCGACGTGTCCAGCCAGGACCATCCGCCCGGGCCGATCTCCTGATACTCGGCCGAGAATCGCATGCGATAGCTGATCTGGGTACCGTCCTCGTTGTCCGGCCCGTCGTCGCGATCCTGCTCATTGATCGTCTCGTACTTGACGATCGCCTTGGCGAAGCCGTTGCCGTAGCTGTTGAGCCCCTCGGTCAAGCTGGAGAGTTCCTGTTGGTCGGGCTGATCCACGTCGACCGGTTCATATTGAATGCTCACGGCGAATACGGACGCTTTGCCCGGGTAGTTCGTCCAGAAGCTGCCTCCGTGCTGCGCCGCCTCGCCGAGGATTTCGACGGCAAACGCGTCGCGGTCCTCCCAAGCGATCAGGAACTCTCGCCGCGCGCTGAATCCATGGACATCGTATTGCTCGCGGGG
>CAZWWC010000549.1:0-2361 GCA_964637625.1 uncultured Planctomycetaceae bacterium | reverse complement strand
CGACATGTTCCAGCAGGCGGTAGGCCGCTCGCCCTGCATCGTTTTCATCGACGAGTTGGACGCGCTGGGCAAGACCCGGGGCACGAGCGTGGTCGGCGGGCACGACGAGCGCGAACAGACGCTCAACGCGCTGTTGGTCGAGATGGACGGGTTCCGCTCCAATAGCGGCGTGATCGTGATGGCCGCCACCAACCGGCCCGAGACGCTCGATCCGGCGCTGTTGCGCCCGGGACGGTTCGACCGCCACGTGCTGGTCGACCGGCCGGATATCCGTGGTCGGGAGGAGATTCTCAAGGTTCATCTGAAGAGCGTGAAGGTCGACGACTCGGTCGAGGTGAGGAAAGTGGCCGCGATCACCTCCGGTTTCGTCGGAGCCGATCTGGCCAACCTGGTCAACGAGGCGGCCCTGCTGGCCGCCCGAAAGAGCAAGTTGGGTGTGAGCATGGACGAATTCAACGAGGGTGTGGAGCGGGTCACGGCCGGGCTGGAGAAGCGTCAGCGGATCATGCAGGAGGAGGAGAAGGTTCGGGTGGCCTATCACGAGTCGGCCCACGCCCTGGTTGCCCATAGCCTACCGAACACCGATCCGGTGCACAAAGTGTCGATCATCCCGCGCGGCCTGGCCGCGCTGGGCTACACGCTCCAACGGCCCGAGGGCGACCGCTATCTGATGACCCAAAGCGAGTTGGAGAGCCGGATCCAGGTTCTCCTGGCCGGCACGGTGGCCGAGGAGATGATTTTCGACGATGTCTCGACCGGCGCGCAGAACGACCTGCAACGGGCCACCGAGATCGCCCGAAGCATGGTCATGGATTTCGGCATGAGCCAATTGGGCCGAGTCAACTATCGCGAAGGCATGCAGCACACGATGCTGGGCGAGGCGGCCGACATAATTCCGTCGCGCTATCACAGCGAGCAGACGGCCCGGGAAATCGACCAGGAAATCAAGCGGATCATCGACCAGTTGATGGAGAAGGTGCGGCTCATCCTGGAGGTGCGTCGCGAGACGCTGGCGGCGCTGGCCGACCGGCTGATCGAAAAGGAGGTGGTCGACACGGCCGAACTGGAGGAGATCGTCGAGGCGACGACTTCCGGCCCTACCTTGGCCCCCGGCACGAAAGGAAGTGTCCCTCGCAAGTCTGCCGATGGCGACGCGTCGCAAGACAGCCGGGAGGACACATACGGCCCACCCGACTCGGGCGCGGCGGGCTCGTGAGAGTCACGCGCTACCTAACCGACGGCGGACCGAGGTTGCCTAGGAGGCGGTCTTCTCGGTGACCACATCCAGGAGGCGTTGCCGCCAGTAATCAGGATCGTGGCGGATCTCATCCATGAAGCGGCAAGCCATGTCATTCGGTGAGTTATCCCCACGTTCCCAAGCGCAAACCGTATTGGTAGCAACGCCTAGAAACCGCGCGAAGAGTGCTTGACTCACATTCAAGACATCCCGCGTTTTTTTCACTAAGTCGGAATTATAGCTTGTCGGCTCGAGGTTGAGCACTACCTTGCGACAAGTAAATCGCTTGTTGATGTCTTCGCCTCGCTCCAACGCATCGGCAAAGCTCTCAAGTCCCTCGATGATCTTCTCAGCAATACTAGGCTTCTTGGTCACCCTGTCGTCCTCCACGAATGGCACGCTTCGTCTTCTCGTTGTTCAAAAGCCGAACCGTTTCTTCAACTGTTTCTCAACTCGTGCAATAATTCCTTTGACGATCCGTTTTTCTTTCGGCGAGAGGTCGTCCTGTTCGCTCTTCGCGTAGACAATCAACAACAGCACAATGCCATACTTCTCATAGTAGACGTAACAGACTCGCAAGCCGCCACGCTTACCACGTTCCGAGCCAGGTGGAGAAAACCGCATCTTTCTCAGGCCACCTGTTCCAGGCACGACGTCCCCGGCCCGCGGATTGCACATTATCAGGATCTGCAAGGCCGCGAGTGCTTCGTCGTCGAGCGCCAGGTCTTCCCAATGGTTGACGAACCAGTCCAGTTCGACGAAGTTCAGTAGGTCTTCCGGCTTCACCAGATGCTTGGGGTAAACGAGAGTGTGGACAACCGCGGTCAATTGCCTCCGTACAACTGAATCAGTTATCGGCGGCTCCATCACGGAGCTTCATAAATTATACCATTCAATAGTATAATTCAAGGGCAGAAATTGGCGCTAGTCGCGGTTTCTTCCAGGCTCTTCCGCATTCCCCTCGCCAGGGTGGTTGCGCCTGGTCACGCGCAGATTGAACCGGCCCGGCCAGTTGTACGTCACACGAAGCGCACGGCCCACCACGGCGGTGATCTCGCGTCGCGTGACTGGTTTGGACATGATCGAAAAGGCGTGTGCCCGACGGGCCTGCTCGACGATCGACG
>CAZWWC010000548.1:0-2362 GCA_964637625.1 uncultured Planctomycetaceae bacterium | reverse complement strand
TGCGATCTATGGAAACCCCAATATTCCAGAAAAAAAGTCCTTCACGGCGTTGCCCGAAGGGGCTTTCCTAGATTAGCCCAGGGTTGCGGCGCAGCCGCTACCCTGGGCTAGCGGCGGAAAACACGTAAAACCCCAACGGGGTTTCGGAGGCAGAAAAGTCTACGAAACCCCGTTGGGGTACACATGTGGGATGAGATCGGTTACCCAGGGTAGCCGCTTGCGCGGCAACCCTGGGCTGTACAACGAAAGCCCTTCGGGCTAAATACGTACCACGCGTGGCCATGGCACCCGGCTTGCAGATCATTTCTTGCCTAACTCCTGAACAATTTTCTTCCTATGGTCCGTGATCATCTGTAAGACACGAAGAATCGGATATTTCTCAGGTACCGCACGCGACGAGGACGTAATACCCTTGAGTTTGTTCAAGATTTCCAAGATAAGATCCTTGGCCAATTGCACTCTTCCGCCACCAACTGCCTTATGGTTCTTATCGCTGCCAAAGACAAAAATGGCCCTTCTCTCGACTTCATCTGGAATTGTCAGACCCTCAAATAGAGTCCCAATGTATTTGGCTCCAGACTCGAATTTCTTAGAAAACCTCCGTTCACGAGTCGTCCATGAGTCAGCGTCAGCCGAGGTCTCGATGTGTACCAGGTGATTTTTCTTGGGATTGAACGCCACGATATCCAATTCTCCTTCATATCCACCTCCTGACAACGGTCCGACATGCTCATTTCGCTTCACGATGTAGCCGAGGTATTCGAACCACTCGGCTGCGAGTTCTTCCATAAAGTTCACTTGCATGTCTTCCCCCTCAAATCTCATCTGATCTTGCATTTGCCACAAGGGTCATTGTATCCAAAGGTGAAATTCTGCTCCAGTGGCGGTAAAAGTATAGGGTTTGATGGTCTGTCGCATCCCAAGTTCTTCTTCCCTAGACCGCTTCCTTACGGGCGCGGCTCGGTTTCTCCGTACGGAAAGCGGCGCAACGTTACAAACCCGTTACACTCGGCCGGCCCCATCGCCGCTAGACTGTAAGTAGTCAACCGGCCGGTTCGCTTCCGCGCCCGAGAGCCGCCCGGGGTGGAACATCCGACGGCGCGATCACTTCAGGAGGTGCATCCATGAACGCACTCTGCAAGACAAGATGGTTTGGGCTGGTTTTGGTCGTCGGCATCGTGGTTGGCGCGGCCATGAACGTCGGATCGGCCCGGGCCGATTTGCAGGACGACGACAAGAACCCCTACGTCTGGCGCCCGAAGACCAAGTCGGTCGCCGTGTTCAAGAACGGGCTGGGATTCTTCGTCCGCGAGGGCGAGGCGGAAATGCACGACGGCTGGTGCATGGCCAGGCAGATCCCGCCGGCCGCGTTCGGAACTCTGGCCATTTATGCCAAGAACGAGCATGAAGTGGTCGACATCGTCGGCGCTGGACCGGGCGAAGTGGTCGAGTTCGATGATCGCGACGCGCCGACCGACGCGAAATCGAAAAGAACACGGCTTGCCGCCGCCACGAACCTGAAAATCGAGTTGAAATACAAGCAGAAGGGCGAAGAGCGGACCGCGGCCGGGCGGCTTGTCTCGATCGGGCCGCGGTTCGCCGTGCTGGACACCGGAAAGCACAGCGTGGCCGTCCCGGTCGAAGGCATTCGCCGGATGCAGATCCTCGAGTTGCCGCTGAGGCTGCACGTCGCGCAAGAAAGAAGCAGTCGCAGCAGCGATGCGAAGTCCGTCGAGAAAACCACGCTCGGCATGGCCTATCTCCGCAAGGGAATCACGTGGATTCCCGACTACACGCTCAAGGTGCTCGACCATCAGACGGCCGAACTCACCCTCCGCGGCACGCTGGTCAACGAGGCCGAGCACCTGGTCCACACCGACGTGCACCTGGTCGTGGGCGTACCCCATTTCAAACATACGCAGTACATGGCCCCGATCGCCATCGGCCAGGTCATCCGCACGATCGGCGCCGCCGTCGCCGGCAACATGCCGGGGGTCGTGATGAGTCAAGCCGTGATGAGCCGCGCAGCGATCGTCTCCAACGCGCGCACGGCACCCCAGTTCGGGGCTGGCAACGTCGTCGAAGCGCCGGTTCCGGTCGACGCGGGCGATTTGAACAAGGCACTGGGCGACCTGCCCCAGCTTGGCGGCGCGGCGGCCACCGACTACACGGTCTACACCAAGAGAGACGTCACGCTGCGTCGCGGCGAGAAGGCGATCATTACCCTGTTCACCCGGAAGATCAAGTATTCGCACATCTATCGTTGGTCGCCGCCGGGCCGGATGGAACACTCGCTGGTCTTGCACAACTCGACCGACACGCCTTGGACGACCGGCCCGTGCCTGGCGCTGAGCGACGAGCG
>CAZWWC010000547.1:1306-2364 GCA_964637625.1 uncultured Planctomycetaceae bacterium | reverse complement strand
TTTCAAAACACGTTCTCACACGTTAAAACGGATCAGCAGGATGTCATCATCCTGCACGACATAGTCCTTGGGTTCTTGGCGGATGAGGTGCTGAGCCTTGAGCTCGCGCTCGCTGCCCAGCCGAACCAGGTCGGCACAGGTCATCACTTCGGCGCGGATGAAGCCGCGGGCCAGGTCGGTGTGGACCGTGGCTGCCGCGTCCAGGGCCGTCGCGCCCTTGGGCAGAAGCCAACTGCGGACCTCTCGCTGGTTGGTCGTGAAGAAGACCATGTGCCCCGACGCGTCGAGGATCTGCCGGACGAGCCCGTCACGGTCCGCGCCGCCCACACCCATTTCCGCCTCGAACTCGGCACGATCCTCGGGCGACATTCGGGCCAACTCCAACTCCAACCCGGCCGGCAACGCCACCACCGGCAACTGCTCGGTCGAGCGCCCGGTAAACCGCTCGGGCCGCTCTTCGTCGTCGGCCGTGTTGACGATGATCATGCGGGGCTTCTCGCTGAGCAACCGAAACGACCGGGTCACCGCGCGCTGCTCGTCGCTCATGTGACTCTCGCGCAGCGGCGTGCCCGACTCGAGCGCCGAGAGCACGACCGCGAGCGTCTGCTGCTCGTGCTCGAGCTTTTCACGCTCACCTCGCGGGACAGGCTTGGTGAGCGACTGCGCGACGCGCTGTGACCGGCCCGCGACGATCTCCATGTCGGCCAGGATGAGATCCTCCTCGAAACCGGCCACGTCGGCCAGCGCCTCGGAGCCGTCGAAGGCCGCGGCCACCAGCACGAGACATTCGGCCTCGCGCAACGTGGCCAGCCGGGCGGCATTGCCCTGGTGATCGCGACTGAGGCCCGGCGTGTCGACGATCTCCAGCGCGGCGCGGGTGACCTTCTTCGGCTGGTAGATCTCGGCCAACCGGTCGATTCGCCCGTCGCGAATTTCGGCCATGGCCGACTGGCCCACGTGCGCGAGCGAGGGATCGGGCACGACGCCCGTGAGCCACTCCAGCAGCGTGCTCTTGCCCGATCCCTGGTAGCCGACCAGACCGATTTTCATGGTACTGC
>CAZWWC010000547.1:0-1206 GCA_964637625.1 uncultured Planctomycetaceae bacterium | reverse complement strand
TGTGACGGCCCAAGGCTTCTTCGAGCCGCCTGATCGCATGTTCTACCGCCAGGCGGTATGTCTTGTCCAGAGGTCGCCCACCGAAGCGGACCTGGTAGAATGCGTCGGCTATCCGCTCCGGCAGCGGGGTCAATTCGTCGATTCCCGGCTCTTCGGCAAGGCGCCGGCCGACCGTTCGGGCGAACTCGCGCTGCGTTTGCCAGGCGGCACGGCGCATCCCGCGACGCCCGAGGATCACTTGGAACCGACGATAGAAATCGACGTCGGTCCGAGCAGCCCCGCCGGCCCGGCGACGCCGCGCGGCAATCCAACACCCGAGCCGGCGGACCAGGTACCGCGCCGCGCGATAGAAACCGACCAGCACCAGGCAGATGCCCATGCCGATCAGCCCGCCGCGCCAACTGAACCAGCGGTCGACGTTCCACTGGCGTGGATCGAAAAAGTGGAGGATTTGCCGGAGCGTCTCTTTCCACCAATCGAGGCTGGTCACGCGGTCGTAGGTTCCCTTGACCCAGTCGACCAACGGTTGATAGATGGCCTGCCGCTGGCGGCTCCGGTCCATTTCCATGACGTAGTTGTTCCAGACGTATTGGAGCCAGTCGATCCCTGCCCCCGCCGCGGCCAGCAGTCTTCCGGCCGCGCCCAGCTCGTCGGCGTCGGTTCCGGGCGTGGGATCCAACCGGAGCCAGGCGCCCTCGGTCCAAATGCGTGGGCCGCCACCGGCTCGGACCTCACCTGGCGGCACCTGTTGCGGCGCAAGATAGACCTCGACCCAGGTGTGCGCGTGCAACTGCCGGACCTGAAAAAACTTGCCCAGCGGATTGAACTCGTCGCACTTGTAACCGACAACCATGCGCGCGGGAATACGTTGGCTGCGGAGCATCAGCGCCAAGGTCGTGGCGAAGTATTCGCAATGGCCTCTTGGATTATTCTTCAGGAAATCCTCGATCGGGTCAATCGCGTAGTCCTGCCGCTCGGCCCTCAGGCTGTAGCGGAACTTCTCCGAGTCGCGCAGTTTCTTCTCGAGATAGCGGGCCCGCTCGATGAGCCGCTCCTCGGGCAGCCCCGGCTCGGCCATCCAGCGATCGGCCAGGGCAACCAACGTAGGCAACTGCTTCTCGGGCACCTGGAGGAGTCGCTTCACCTCGGGCTTCCGCTCGGCGGGCACCAACGATCTCTGGCGGCCGTCTCGAAACGCATTGGTTC
>CAZWWC010000546.1:0-2367 GCA_964637625.1 uncultured Planctomycetaceae bacterium | reverse complement strand
TGACCGAGCCGCCCGCGTGGCTCGTCAAAGACGCGCCGTTTGACGTGGCGGCCTACTTCCGTGCTCCGCCGCCGGACGAAAACGCCGCGCCATTGTACCTGGATGCGTTCTACGAATTCACCGACGACATGGAAGACTGCTTTTCTAAGGAGGAGCGGGCACGCCGGAGCCCGGTCGCCAAACGGCGCAGTAAACGATTCGACAGGATCTACAGGGCGTGGGAGAAAGACCCGAAGTCAGTCGACCCGGCCGAGACCGATGCGATCCTGGGCGAGTTCAACACGGGCTTCGAGAAACTGGCCCTCGCCCAACAGCGCAAGCAGTGTGTCTTTCAACCGGGCATCACTATAGCGGCGTTGCTGCCCTACGGGCAGGCCGCCCGGACTGTTTGTCACGTGCTCGCCATGCGGTCCTCGCGAAATCTGGCGCGGGGTAACGTCGACCAGGCCTTGGACAACCTCGCCACACTGCTTCGTCTCAGCCGCGACGTTCGCCGACGTGGGATGGCCGTTTGCCTGTTGATCAGTGCGGCACTCGAACAGCAGGTCTCCCGCGAGGTGATACCCGAGCTGCTCGCCTCGGCCCGTCTCACGCCGGCGCATTGCGATCAGCTGACGACCATGCTTATCGAACAGGATCGGGCAGGCGACGCTTATCTCGAGGCATTGCGCGGAGAATACGTGTGCGCACTCTCATTCCTTCACGATCTGGAGCATCGCACCGGTCTGTTCGATCCCCAAGCGATCGACCGCAAAGAGGACTCGACTCGGCAGATACTGGACGGGTTCTTCGAGAAGGGATGGACTGACTTTCTCTTGAAACTGCCGCGCCAGAAAGCTCGTTCGCAAGTATCGACACTCAATGAGTGGTACCGTTCGATCGCCAGGCTCTCCAACGCCTCCTGGAAGGAACGAGTCGAGACGGCCGAGCAGATTCTCAAGGGATATGTCCGGAAGCGGCGGTTGATCGCAACGATGCTGCCCGCCTATGAGGCAATCGCCCACGCGATTGCCCGAACCGAAGCGATTCGGCGCGGCACCCTATGCCTGGTGGCCTTGCGACGCTGGCAGTTGGACAAGGGCACGCCGCCGCCGGATCTCGAGACGGTCTGCCGCGCCGCCGGCATGAAGGATGTACCTAAGGATCCCTATGGTGACGGGCCGTTTCGGATGACCACGGTCGACGGCCGGCCGGTCGTCTACTCGGTGGGACCCGACCGGAAGGACGATGGGGCCCGATCCGAGTGGAATCTCGACCCGGAAGCGCCCCAGGGCGACCTCGTCTTCCGGCTGCCCGAGGTGAAGTAGGCTCTGGCCGAACTCACTGCCGCGGCGTCTTGTGGTATCGCCGGCTGAGGAAGGAACCCGGCGGCGTTCTCGGTGGGGCCTTGGTCGGCTGGGCACGGCCCGGGTCGATCCTCTCCGGAGACGAAGGCGCGACGGAAGGCGTCCCGTCGCTGGTCGGCGGCCGGCCGGCGCAGTCGCAGGACGGGCTGTCGGTGCAGCCGGTGAAATTGCCCATCCGGTCGCACGGGTCGCAGCAGTCGGGCGGGTCGCCGTGGAAGTCGCCCCAGTAGATCTCGCCGCAACCGCTATGGTGACAGCCCGTCCACTTGACCGGCCGGAAGAGACTCAGCACGCACATTATCGGGCCGGGACCATAACCGGCGCAGCCACAGCCGCATGTGCAACCACCGACGCAGCAGCCGCACGTGCAACCGCCGCCACAAGAGGGACCACACGCCGGGCCACACTCGCCACAGGCCGGGCCACAACTTGGCCCGCTGCCATCGCCGCAACCTGCCTGCGCATCGTATCCCGGACGGCAGCCGGCGGCCGGGCCATAGCCCCAGGTCGGGCCGAAGCCCCAAGTGCCAAAGTAAGGACCGACGCCGCAAGGCCCACGGCCACACCGATCATAGCCACAAGGGTCGCAGCTGCCGCAGTGGGTCGGATCGCAGAGCGTGCCGGGGCCGAAGGGGCGGTGGACGAACGCGTTGAACTCGTAACAGCCACCACTCATCACGGCCACGACAATGACAAGGCTGGCTAGCAGAACCCGTCTCATGGTTTTCCCCAAATCTTTGCGCCGAGGTTTCCTATGTGCTCTTCAAAACCGCCCAGCACCGGCCGAGCTTGGCCGCTCGCAAACCGTCAGCCGGCGGCCTGGAGAAGGCGGCACTCACGATCGTTATCGGCCGCGGGAACCGAAAAATCGAGAAAAACGGCATATTCGAAAATCCGACCCCCGCTCGCTCAGCTTTCCGCGTGGACGGCCGGTTTCGCGAGCGGCAGTTACCCACCTACCGGAGGGTGGCTTCGCCGGCCATCGCACGTTTGCCACTACTGGCAATGGCAACGGGTGGCT
>CAZWWC010000545.1:0-2368 GCA_964637625.1 uncultured Planctomycetaceae bacterium | reverse complement strand
CGGTCCTTGCACGATCACGTTTGTTCCGTCGGCGAAGACGATTTCGACAAGGCCCTCACTGAGCCGGATTTGTTGGCCCGAAAACAGATCTGCCCCGATCGGCAAGGGCGCACTGCCTTCACCCCAAACGCATTCGTGCATTTGCGTGATCTTGGCCACGGGCATCGCCGATCCGGATGGAACTGGCTGACGCGCAACGTGCAAGATCAACAGGAGAAACAAGGCTCCCGGCAGGCCAATGGTCAACAGGAGCGAGACCACAAGACCCCGGGAGAAGAAGTTGGTTCCCGCCTGGAAAACATCGCTGAGAAAACCGAGGACGGGCGATCGCGTGTCGCTTGGGGCCGTCTCCGTCGCGCACAGCGGTGCAATGCTCGCCGCGTTATAACGGTACAGCGCGGCGTGAAGGTTGAGATATTCGATATAGGCTCGTTTCGCGGCCGAATCGCTTCGGACGAGTTGCTCGATGCGTTCCCTTTCCTCGTCGGTGACAGACCCTTCCACCAATTTGCTACAGAGGGCTTCGATCTCAGCCCGGGCGGACTCGTACTGGCTCATGCCCATTCCTCCGAAACGACGGCTCGCCGAATACATGCCAGCAAGGCGCTGCGAATCCGCTGAAGCGATTTGTACACGGCATCGATCGAGCGCCCGACCGCCGCCGCGACCGTTTTGGTCGTCGCGCCTTCCAGGTACCGATGCGCAATCAGAGCCCGATCCTTTTCGGAAAGCTTCGCCAGACACGCGGCGAGCGCCTCGCGCTGTGCCTGGAGCGGACCGTCCAGGCTAAGCGTTTCTGCGGCAACCTCCTCGATGAAGGCCTCGCTGAATTGCCGGATGTGTCCTCGTTGCCGCTTGCGGTGCTTGAGCACTTCGAAATACGCCACCTGATTCGCCCAACGCACGAAGTCCGTCCCCGGCTCGTATTGCTCCTTCTTCTTCCAAAGGACCATATTGGTTTCTTGGAGGACCTCCTCCGCATCGGGCCAATGCGGCACCAGTGTCAGGATGAACGAGAACACCCGCTGCTGATGCTTCGTCTGTAGCTGCACGAACTCCGATACACGGTCAATGTCATGCATACTCATCACCATCACAGTGAAATGGAAACACACCTCCATTAGGGAACCGCCCCAGAGCGCCGTTTCTGGAATCACAAAATCGGCAAATTCCCAAGAGCCGCCCTAAAACGACGGTAGGACGGACTCCGGGGAAAACAAGCAAATTCTTGGCCTGCCGAGCCATGCACCCCAGTGAGTGGTGATGCCCGGCCCTACGGATGCATGCATAGCCAAGAAACTGTCCCTGACGAGAAGATCTTTCCAGAAAGCAGGTCCGAGACGATTCGCCGGTACCGTTTCGCACCTTAGAGCAAAACGGCTCACGCCGAGCAGCCGACCCGCACAGGTCATTGAGCAAGTCTGACTCTTTGTCGGTCGCCGGTCGGCCTACCGGTTCCTCCTGACGGAGAATCAATGAGCGATGGTAAACACGAAGAGCACGGTACTGCTGAAGCACCACTTGAAGCAACTCAAGCTGCCGACGATGCTGGCCAAAGATAAGAAGGTGGCCTCGCGTGCCGGGAAGGAGAGCCTCGATCATCCGGCGTTTCTCTTGCAGTTGTGCAAGTTGGAGTTGATCGACCGGGAACGTCGGGCCGCCGACTGGCGCCTGAAAGCGGCCCGGTTCCCCTCGCACAAGACACTCGACACGTTCGACTTCAAATCTCGGCCCAGCTTGGCTCAAAGGGGAGCATCGCGCCGGGTCGGCTACCGCGAGGGCTGAGCTGACGTAATCTCCAGCTTGTTTGACGAAACAGTTTCTTGCACGGTTCGGAGGCCTCGAGGATACTGACTGGAGGGCAGCGTCCCCGAATACGAAGGTATTGCTGATGCGTGCGATTGTGATTGGGCTAGCGATGGGGCTGCTGGTCGGTTTGTCGCGCACACGGCCGCTCGCCGCCGACATCGTGGCCAACTTCGACGGCGGCAATACCACCAGCGTCGTGGATGCCGACGTATGAAGACCGAAGCCTGTTTTCAAACGGTCGCCGACGTGTTCGACGCTTGGCGGGACGACGTATTGACCGGAGGACCGCCAACGCTTTTTCCCGTCGGGGAAGGTGAGCTGCGGCGCATCGAAATAGGGCCGGGCCTGGTCACGCTCATCGGTGGACCGCCCGGGGTCGGCAAGACAGCCTTCTCGATGCAATGTGTGACCGATGCCTTACGGCTGACCCCTTCGCTTCGGGTGGCCGTCTGCAATATCGAGATGACGCCAACCGTGCTGCTGGATCGGCAGTTGGCCCGGCTCTCGGGCATCGACGTGACGACGATTCGCTATCGGCGATTCACGGAAGAACATGCCG
>CAZWWC010000544.1:0-2374 GCA_964637625.1 uncultured Planctomycetaceae bacterium | reverse complement strand
TTCCGCTCGGCGGGCACCAACGATCTCTGGCGGCCGTCTCGAAACGCATTGGTTCGAAGATCAAACACCCAACGGCTGCCGCACCGCTCCGCGGGACGCAGCACCGATTGACGAATCGGATCGAACCGCAACTCGGAATCCTCCTCGACGGTGAAGCACGGCTGCACGCAGAACACCTCGGGCCGATCCATCGGCTCGATGGTGACCGTCTGCACGACGATTTCGCCCGGCGGCACGCGCTTTGCAACACGCAACGGGTGAGAGAAGTCCCTCGCATCCACCAGCGTCCAACGATGCTTGCCGTGGTAGGTGCCGTAACGGGTCAGCACGGTGCCGTGCAAGTAGACGGGCCCTGCTACCGGAACCATGCTCCCGGTGGCGGGATCGGTGAATTCGATTCTCAGCACGTCGGTCGGATCCTCGATCACCTGGCCCAACTCGCCCAATTCAACCTCGCCCGAATAGCCGACCATGCGCTGTTGCTTATAAAACGGGCTTCGCCAGGCCGGTTGTCCGAACCGGGGAAGAATGAAGAAAACCACGGCCGTAAAAGCGAGCGCGCCGAGCCCCATGCGGACCAGCTGTCTGAGGAAATCGCGCCCGGGACGACCCTCCTCGTCTCCCTCTCCGGCCACAGAGCCCTTGAAGGACGACGCCTCGGCGCCCAGCGGCCACCGCCGCGGCGCGGCCGAGTCGGTGCGCGCCGGCGCGGTCGCTTCGGCGGGAGCATGGCAGCGGGCCTCGTGATACAGGAACACCAGCGCCATGGCCGAAAGGGCCATGAACAGATACGCGACCATCAACAAACCGAACAAGGCACCCTGGTTGAAGACCGTGGCCACGACCACCAGCAACAGGCTCAGGACAATCAACTGCCAATAAATGCGCCGATCCTTGCGCTGGAAGAGGAGGATGATCTGCAGGCAGAACAGCATCTGCGCAATCGCCCGAATCGATAGGACCTTGTCCAGAGAGAACATTTCTCGAAAGACAATCAAGAAAGCCCCCACGGCCAACACGCTCGCCACGACGCGGTTGAGCCGGAACCAGCCGGCCACGTCGGTCAGCCAGATCGAGGCCGCCGCGGCGATCATCACGAGCACCGGCAAATGCTGGTCGCGCTGACCCATGCCCAAGAGCAAGGCGCTGGTGACGGTCAACGTCGCCGTGTTGATCTGGAGTGCTCGTTCAATCTTCATGCCTTTGAGCCTGGCGACTAGAACCGTCAACCGCTAGAACCGTTAGCCGCCATGCCTGCACGGCGAAAAAACACTCCTCCGAAACGTCGAGCAGGCTCGACGGCTAACAACGACTTGTATCAAACGGCCAAAGTGTTACTGCAGCTGAAAATATCGCCCCAGCGCCGGGCCGGATACGTCGACGACGCGGATTCGGCGCAACACGGCCGCCCGGGCCGGGTCTTGCCCGAGCCGCTCGAATCGTCGCGTGTCGTCCAAATCGACCGGGCGCGTGCTGATGAGGATGATCTCGCCGCCGCCGGTGATTCGGTCGAGGACGGACTCGAGCAGCTCGGGCAGGCGATCCTCGTCGTCGGCCTGGGCAACGGCCAACCGGCGCATGCTCTCGTGCATCAGCGCCGTGGACGTCGGACCCTCGGTGATCTCCTCAGACGCCGCCGTGGTGGCCAGCGTCACTCGGGCGTTACCCCTGCGGCAAAGGTCGGCGATGACGGTGGCCGCGAAACTGACCGCCAGCTCGACGTTATCGCGATCGGTCTCGGTGGAGCGCTTGGGCCGCCAAAGATCGACCAGCACGGCGATCTCCTCGTTGTGGGGCTGTTCGTACTGACGGACCACGAGCTGACCGTGCCGCGCCGAGCTTCGCCAATGGATCCAGCGGCGCGAGTCCCCGTTGCGCCAATAGCGCACGCCGTAGAACTGTCCCGCCACACGGGCAAACCGCTGCCGACGCTGCGGTGCGCCCTCGAAAGCCTCCTGATGTCGGGCGGCCCAGGCCTGTGTGAGCCGGCCCAGCCGCGGAAACACCACCAACGACTCGCTGCCGCCCACGCTCGTCGTACGCTTCAACAGCCCGAAGGGAAACCGGGTGAAAAGGCGCAGCGGGCCAACCTGGTACCGGCCTCGGGCACTCAAGCGGCCGCGATAAGCCTGTTGTGCCCGCCGGCCGGCGCCGACAAAAGGAAAATAGACACGAGGACGAATCGGCTCGCCGCCGACCCGGCTGATTTGCTCTTCGACCACCACGGCCCAGCTTCCTCGGCGACGTGAATTGGCCAGTTCGAGATGGACCACCAGCAAGTCGCCGGCCGAGACGCCCTGGGGCATCCGCCGCGAGACCCGCAGCCCGCGAAGATTCGCGCCCACCGCGTGCCAACTCAGCCAGAGCGGTCCGG
>CAZWWC010000543.1:0-2393 GCA_964637625.1 uncultured Planctomycetaceae bacterium | reverse complement strand
ACCGGCACGACCCGCTCGGGCTGCAGTAACTGGACCGCGCGGATCGCGTCGTCGGGTCCCATCGTGAAGTTGTCGCCGATCGGCAGCACGGCCAGCGCAAGGCCCGCCTCACCGATGAGCTTCATGTCGTAGAACAAACCGGTGTCGCAGGCGAAATAGACGTTGCCCTCGGGCAGGCCGAGCAGAAAGCCGCACGGGTTGCCGCCGCAAGCCCCATCGGGCAGCATCGACGAGTGATGGGCCAGCGTCATCTTGACGGTGCCGAACGGCTGCCGGCACGACCCACCGAGGTTCATCGCGTGGGTATTCTCCACGCCGTGGCGGCCGAGCCACTGGCAGATCTCGAAATTGGCGATGACCAACGCCCCGGTTCGCCGGGCAATGGCGACGCAATCGCCGACGTGGTCGGCGTGGCCGTGCGAGATCAGGATGAACTCGGCCTGGACATTTTCGGCCACCGCCGGCGCGGTGGGCGAATCGCTCAGAAAGGGATCCAGCAGAATGCGGTGCTGGCCGCTTCGGATCGCCCAGCTTCCGTGGCCCAGCCAAGTCAGTTCAGTAGCCATTTATTGTCCAATCGTGAACGAAGGAAAGGAACCACAGATGAACACAGATATACACAGATAAGATCAGTATTCCGGATCCCTTTGATCTGACACGGCTCAGAAGAGTCTACCAGCGTCAGACCGTCAGCGGCAGTTCGTTTCGGGCAACGGGGCGATTGCATTCATCCTTCAACTGCCCAATTCATCTGTGTGTATCCGTGTTCATCTGTGGTTCCAAAATCATTTGCCAAATAGAGCCTATTTCTTTCGCAACAGCTCGTTCATGTGTCGCTTATAGGCTTCCACGCCCGGTTGGCCGTAAGGGTTGATACCGATGAGCCGTCCCTCGACCGCGACCGCCAGCATGAACATCTGGAACAGTTGGCCCAGCGACATTTCGTCCAGCCGCGGCAGCCGCAGATCGGCCGTGGGCCGCCGGTCGTCGGCATACGCGCGATTCGTTCCGGCCAGCGCCGCCGAGAGAACATCGGCCAGCGGCTTGCCGGCCAGATCGTTGAGCTGGTCCTGGTTGAGCGTGCTCGGTTTGATGGCCACCGGCTCGCACTTCGGACGTTCAACGACGAGGTTGGTAATCATCTTGTCGCGACGGCCTTCTTGATGCTGCTGGCCGCGCGAGTGCAGGTCGCGCGTGTTAACGCAGGTCAGCGGCAACGCCCCTTGCCCGTTCTTGCCCAGGCTCTCGGCCAGAAGCTGGTCGTGCCACAGTCCCACCGCTTCGAGCCCTTTGCCCCAGGTCGACAGCACCCGGGTCGTGGCGCCGCGCCGGGTCTCCATGAGATGGCAGACGCCGACGTAGTCGAGCACCGGATTGTCGCCGGGCTGGGAGTTGCAGAACCGGCGGTTGGTCAGTGCGGCGCCTTCGAGCAGTTTGACGGTGTCCAGCCCCATGACGGCGGCCGGCACCAGACCCACGGCTGACAGGACGGAGAACCGCCCGCCGACACCGTCGGGAATGGGGAAGATTTCGGGACACTGCAACTCCATGCACAAGGAGCGAAGTCGACTCTTCAGGCCGGTGATGGGAATGACCAGCTCGCGGACCTTCTCCAGATCGCCGTCACACGTGCCGCGCAATTGCTCCAACAGGATGCGCAGCGCGACGGCCGTTTCCAGCGTGCTCCCGCTCTTGCTGATCACCACGATGCCGAAGCGATGCGGTCCCTCGCCCAGCAGCAGATCGAACAGTCCGCTCATCGCGTCGTTGTCAACGTTGTTGCCCTCGAAGAAGATCTGCGGCCGTCTTCCCCGCTGGATGCGACCGAGCTCATTGTGATAGGGATGGCAACAGGCCTCAAACAGTGCTCGGGCACCCATGTACGAGCCCCCGATGCCGAGGATCACGACGCGATCGACGTGATCGGCCAAGGCATCGGCCGCGCGCTTGATCCGCGCCAATTGGCTCCGCTCGCCCTTGCTGGAATGATCGGCCAGCAGTCGCTCGGGCAGGTCGATGAAACCGGCGTCCAGCGGCTC
Source organism: uncultured Planctomycetaceae bacterium (assembly GCA_964637625.1). Classification (GTDB taxonomy): domain Bacteria; phylum Planctomycetota; class Planctomycetia; order Pirellulales; family Thermoguttaceae; genus UBA11386. The sequence continues at coordinate 354 of CAZWWC010000543.1, read as the reverse complement.
CTTTTCCTTGGGCACGGGCTCGTCGGAGTGCAGCAGTGCCAGGTCGTCGAGCACCTCGTTTCGCGCGGCGACCAGTCGCGGAGCAAGCCAGTCGAGATCCGCCTGGCTGATGCCCGTCTCACGGATCACCGCGCCGGAAGGATCATAGGAAATCGGAAGGACGGTCGACTCGTTCATGGGGCACCACACCGCTTGAGGGGGCTCGTTCGGCAACAGGAGTGACTATTTCTATATCGGACAGGGATTCCCGTCGGGCTTGGTCGCGGCACGTTGTTTCCCGCGCACTTCTTTTGTGGGAAGTCGCGTAATCCGGATTTTCATGCCAACGGGCCCTTTTGACAAGGAGACCAAGAC
>CAZWWC010000542.1:0-2395 GCA_964637625.1 uncultured Planctomycetaceae bacterium | reverse complement strand
GCTGAGCGCAACGAAGAATCTCCTTCCCGGCGCGCCGGGATCGAGATCCTTCGCTACGCTCAGGATGACCTGCTGCGGTATCAGCCAGCCAAACTTGGAGCTACTGATTGTTGGTGCGGCGACGGACAAGACCACGTTCACCTGATTGGCTGAGCTGTTTGGCAGCGGCGTGACAGGTGTGGAATTGACAGCCAGCACGCTGGCAGTCTGCCTCCAAGGAGGGGATCACGCAATTGACAGGCGCCCGGCGCGCGTTAGGATGACGAATTACATTGCCACGAATGTTTCTTCTCGGCGCTTTCGGCCTACGGAGGTTTCCCATCGGATGACCCAGATCGAACAAGCCCGGGCTGGCACCATCACCCCCGAAATGGAAGTCGTCGCCCAGAGTGAGCAGCTTGATCCGCAACAGGTTTGCCAGGAGGTTGCGCGAGGACGGATGGTGATTCCCGCCAACCACGTCCATCTTGCCAAAACGCTCGAGGTGATCGGGATCGGCACGGCGGCGCGGACCAAGATCAACGCCAACCTGGGCACTTCGCCGCTGTCGAGCGATACGCAATGCGAACTACGCAAATTGGCCTGTGCGATCCGCTACGGTGCCGACACCGTGATGGACCTTTCCACCGGCCAGCAGATCGACGTGACTCGCCGGCGGATCATCGATGCCGCGAGCGTGCCGGTCGGCACCGTGCCCATCTACCAAATGGCCGACCGATTGGACGACATTGCCGACATGCGGCCCGTCGACTTTCTCGACGTCGTTGAGCAACAGGCCCGGCAAGGCGTCGACTACATGACCATCCACTGCGCCATGCTGCGCGAGCATCTTCCACTGACGGAGCGCCGCACCACGGGCATCGTCAGTCGCGGCGGCTCGTTGGTGGCCCGGTGGATGACCCTCCACGGCCAGCAAAACCCGTTCTACACCCATTTTGACCAGTTGTGCGACATCATGCGCCAGTACGACGTCACGTGGAGCCTCGGCGACGGGCTGCGGCCCGGCTGTCTGGCCGATGCGAGCGACGAGGCCCAGTTCGTCGAACTGCGGGTCATGGGCCAATTAGCCGCGCGGGCGCGGGACCGGGGATGCCAGGTGATGATCGAGGGGCCGGGCCACGTGCCCATGGATCAGATTGAAATGAACGTCCGCCGACAGCAGGAGTGGTGCGGCGAGGCGCCCTTCTACGTGCTTGGGCCGGTCGTGACCGACGTGGCGCCGGGCTACGACCACATCACCAGCGCAATCGGCGGAGCGATGGCCGCCTGGTACGGCGCGTCGATGCTCTGCTACGTCACGCCGAAGGAGCATCTGGGCCTGCCCGATCTGGACGACGTCCGCCAGGGCGTAATCGCCCACAAAATCGCCGCGCACGCCGCCGACGTCGCGCGAGGGCGTCCCGGCGCGCGCCAGCGCGACGACGCCTTGAGCCGTGCCCGGTATGCATTCGATTGGGAAGAGCAATTCCGCTTGGCGCTGGACGGCGATACGGCGCGCCGGATGCGCCAGGAGACGCTTACGGAAGTCAACGGCGTACCTTATTGCAGCATGTGCGGTCCGAAGTTTTGTTCGATGAGAACCAACGAGCAGATCCGCCAACTGCGCCGAGAGGAACCGGCACGCTGAGTGCCTTCGCCCTGGGTGTTGTGGCTCAACGGGGGGAGCTTCGATCCGACTGCTGGCCCAACGCGCGTCCAGAAACCCACCATCCCGCCCGTCGCCAGACGACCGCGACTTCCCCAAGGTCCTTCATGGAGAAACCGCGGGCGTAGCAGCAAATGGGCTTCCGTGCGACCAGCACACCGAGCAGCTCACCAAAGGGCCAACCGAGTGAAGTTCTCGGTGCTCGGTTTGGGATGAAGACCGCCGGCGGCGCTTTTTACGTCTCTCCCAAACAGAAGACGTCTCCGGCAGTGCCGTGCCGTCACCCAAGTTCAACGAGAGCAGGCAGTTCCGCAAGCAACGGCACGCGTGATTCGGACGAACCATCTCCACTTTGCATAGCTATTCAAACGGATTGAACAACGACGCTAAGCCCTCAAAGAGCACACGCATCCCCCCTTTGTGGTGTACGCAAATTATCGCTACGATTTCGCAAAATGACGCCTGTCAATTTGAACCGCCGGTAATTAGACTCCGGATGTTCCGACTCAAATACTCTATCCAAATGCTCTCAGTGAGCCGCATTCGGCAGCTTGGTTAGCTGGAATAAACGGGCACTGCTGCGGCGAATGATCCCGCGTAGAAAGGGGTATTCGCGAAGAATCCGTGTATTGGTTGTTTCTCGGAAAGGGCGAAGAACTCGCATAAATTGAATATACGGTATATTTCGGAATATTATCCATTGCAATTGCGCGTTCGCCAAAGGCATATTAATGACATATCAGCCAATGG
>CAZWWC010000541.1:0-2418 GCA_964637625.1 uncultured Planctomycetaceae bacterium | reverse complement strand
AGGATTCAATTTCCGGACACCCCGTCTCCGGCGAGGCAGCGTGGCACAATCAATTCTCGGAGACCTTGTGCCCAGCTGACGGCCAACGTGCTCCAAGCGTTGGTGGGATCAGTGTCGCTCGCCCTTGCCACGGTCCACAAATGGTAGTACAATGATATAACGTGAGCCGGGTCCTTTCGACTACCCAAGTGCAAGGTTCGGACATGATCAAAAGACTAAGCAAGCATGGCAACAGCCTGGCGCTGGTCATTGACCGGCCGATTCTCGATTTGTTGGGAATCGACGAACAGACCGCGCTGGACGTCTCGACCGATGGGCAGGCTTTGGTCATTGCGCCGCTCGGCGACGAAGAACACCGCAAACGGTTTGAGGAAGCATTGCATTCCACCAATCATCGCTACGGCAAGGCCCTGAAGCGATTGGCGGAGTAGACCGGTGGAACCGACGTTCCTTTCCCTCCACGAAATCCTGGCCGTTCATCGTGATCAGATCGCGCGATATGGCGGGTCCGAGGGCGTGCGAGACTGGACCTTGCTCCAGTCGGCCGTAGCCATGCCCGCTGCGGCCTTCGGTGGTCGTTTCCTCCATCCAGACTTGTATGAAATGGCGGCGGCCTACTTATTTCATCTTGTCCAGAACCATCCGTTCGTCGACGGGAACAAACGGGTGGGCGCGGTAGCCGCCGATGTGTTTCTCGCCTTGAACGACCTTCTTCTCACTGCCGAGCAGGACGTCTATGCGGACCTGGTCTTGTCGGTCGTACGTGGGGAGACCTCCAAGTCGGCCGTTGCGGAGTTCTTTCGGGCGAGCGCGAAACCGATCTGATCGGTCAAGCGGCCTGCCGCTTGGCCCATGTGGCCCCGAATGAGGCCGTGGGGATCAAGAGAAAGGCCGCCGTCCGCTCTGGTGGTGGAACGGAGCGGCGGCTATGGCCATCGGACACGTTAGAGAAGCGTCACGATGGGAATGGGTAACTCACGTTGTACTCAGTCACCGGGTCTGCCGGTGCTCCTGGACGTGTTTCCCCGCTGCTTGACCGCTTCCTAACGGGCGCGACTCGGTTCTTGCTTGGCCACTTTCTCACGGGCGAGGTTCGGCTTCGGGCAGTTCGTCCTTGGACACTTCCTTGACGCTCAGGTCGGCGTAGAGGACCTGGTATTTCTCGCTGTCGGTCGGCTTGTACCAGAAGATGGGCACCTCGGGTGTATCGAGCTTGACCCCCTTGCCAGGTTTCTCAACGGTCACGTCGAAATCATAGAAGTTGCCCGCCGTCGTAACGACACCTTTCCCCCTCTTCGCAGCGACATCCTTCATGGCTCCCTCGACCAATCCTGGGTCGTGTAGCCTTTCGGAGCTTCGAGGCTGAAGAGCGACTCATCGAGCTCCATGCCTGTCTCGAAATCGGTCATGACAATATGGAGAGCCGGTTCGCGCACGGTCACCTCCACGCGAACAGGCAGGGCCGTTTTTGGGTCGGCCCAAATCTTCGTATCCGCGAGGTCTTGCCGGAGCAAAAACCCGATCACCGTCCGGCCGTCAATCGTTTTCCGCCCGAGTGGCTCGACCTTAACGTCTTCCTGGCCACGTTGTGCGTCGAGAACTGTCTTACGAAGTTCCAGAAAGGTATTCAGCCGCGAACGGTACTTCTTCGGAATGTTCTGCCAAATGGCCGTCTTGTTGGTCGAGGGGCCCCAGGAGAGTATCTTGCCCTCCTGACAGTCGACGATGCAAACATGTCCCTCCATTTCGATACGTTCCCGCGAGGGAGCCAGGAACATGATGTTGCCCGTCACGATATTCACCTCGCCGGGGGCGTCTGGCACTTCCGGCAGAACTTCGGTGAACTTGCAGATTGCTGTTTCGATGTTCTGAAAGGCGTCGGCCACATCGGCAAAGGCCAGCTTCGGGCCGCTCTGGGAGAGTATCCAGAAGATGCCCAGCCCCAAGGCCAGAAAGACACAGGCCGCAACGGCCATTTTTATGATTGATTTCATCGTGAATATCCTTTGTTTGAGAGTTGGTGGTTTTGACTGGGTGGCCCAGGTTTTTGAACCTGGGCGTCCGGAGGACGCGGGAGGCCCTGAAGACGGACAGCCTAGCGAAGAAACCTCTTGCCGCTTCGCGGCACAGGTTCGAGAACCTGTGCTACCCAATGGTTTGTCGGCCCCTGTTTCCAGGGCGGCCAACAATTGATGGACAACCTCTTGTGGCGGGCCTGCAGGCACCGGCATTTCAGACAGTGCCCGGACCGCCCGATCGAGCAAGTCGTCATGATTGAAAGCATCGGGTTCGTTCATGATTCACCTCTCGCTTCCACGTCGACACCAGGCCGCAGCGAAGCGAGCCGGCGTCGCAATTGCTTTCGCGCCCGGTGCAGCAGTGCACCAACCCCATTGCTATCGAGCTCCAGCCGATCGG
>CAZWWC010000540.1:0-2418 GCA_964637625.1 uncultured Planctomycetaceae bacterium | reverse complement strand
TGCCGACCAGGTCGGCGCCGACGTCGGCCGCCTTGGTGAAGATGCCGCCGCCGACCCGGGCAAACAGCGCCTGGCTACTGGCGCCCATGCCGAAGCAGAGCATCGTCACGGTGATTTCGACCAGGCCGATTGTGACCTCGCCGCCGGTCAGCCAAGGAACAAACCAATAGAGAATGAAGAACCAAAGGCAGATGTCCAGCAGCCCCAGACCGACGACGGTCAGGCCCATGACGGCGCCGGAGCGGAACGCGACCTGGAGGCCCGCGTTGAGCGATTTCTGGGCCCCGGCGGTCGTTCGGTTGCTGGCCCAGGTGGCCGTCTTCATGCCGAACCAGCCGGCCAGGCCGGAAAAGAATCCGCCGGTGAGAAAGGCGAACGGTACCCAGTGGCTCTGCACCTCCAGTTTGAAGGCGGCGTAGGCCAACAGCGCCGAGATGATGACGAAGAAGAGGAACACCACCTTGTATTGCTGCCACAGATAGGCATTCGCGCCGGTGCGGACGTGCTGGGCGATTTCGATCATCTCCTCGGTGCCCTCGTCGGCGGCCTTCATCTTGAAGAAGAAATAAACTGCGAAGATGAGTGCGGCAATCGCGCTGGCCAGCGCGACGGCCCAAACCAGGACGAACACCCAGGGGTCGGTCGGCCCGACGGCCGGCTGGTCGACCGTCGCGGGCGCCTCGGCCCAGGCCGGAGTGGCCCAACAGGCCAGTATCACCAACATGGCCAACATCGCCGCGCCGCGCCGCCGTCGAACTGCGCTGTGGAGAATGCGACTGAATCTCATTGTGGATCCTCTTGGTAATTGCTGAAAAACGGTGCTTCTTGCAAGGCACCCCACGCAGGGGAGATGGCTGTGGCCGCCGGTGGAGCGTCGACAGCCGACCTTCCAGCGTGAAGCCCGAGCCATCGCAACGGTAGGTCGGCCCGCGGGAACACACAAGCCGAGGGGGTCGATAATGATAGAATCTGGTAGTTTAATGGATCGCGCGGCACTGTCAACCGTGCGAAGACCCTTGAATCGTCACAGGCGGCACGGCACGAACGAAAATCGGCCAATCCGGGCTTGCTGGAGGAGGGACGGATTTTCAGTGTTGGACGGGTCGGCAGGTTGACATGGGCGGGCGTAGAAAGGAAGGTGGAGGGTGAAAGGGGATCAGGCCATCAAGGGGTTGCGGATAGGCTGCCTGATTTGCATCGGTACACCCTTAGTTCTAATCGCTGGGTGTCTTTTGGTGAGTCTGCTGGTTTCGCCGAATGGTGGCCAGAGCGCGGCCCGGTATGCAAGCGGCGATTGGGGAGATAAAGTCTCCGCGCAAGCTATGGCGCAGCAGTTTGTTCGCGATCATCTCAAGTGCCCGAGTACTGCGAGCTTCGGTAGTGTGTTTGGTGAATACCAAAAGGCCGAAGACAATGTCGAATTTTTCAGCAACGGTTCCTATAAGGTCACGGGTTGGGTCGACGCACAGAATGCTTTCGGAGCCATGGTCCGAACGCGTTTTGAGTGCGGACTCAGACCATGCGGCAACGACAGGTGGCACCTGATATTCCTCTTCCTGGACGATGAACCAGTGTACGCTGACTCTGAAGTGACGGAAGCCTTCAAGCGGCTCGTTGAACCAACGCAGAACACTCGGGATGCGGCTTATAAAGCACAGAAGCAAGTATGGGAAGCGCGAATAGCTGACTTCAAACGACGCGCCCGCGAGGACATGGCCGATGGTCTCACGCGGGAAGAACAGGCTAGGCTCGACACGGAGGTGGCCACGATAATCGACGAGCTTGAGCGCGTGGGCTACGGCGGCGACCTTGATTCTCTCCGCGACTTTCAGCGGTCGATCACCGAATGGCCTATGCCCGATCCATGATTGCCGTGGCCGCCTATTTGGCCCAGCGATACACAAAAAAAGCGGGAAGCCCGCAGGCTTCCCGCAATTCTCTGGCCTGGGCCGCACCCAGACCTTGGTATCTCAACTCATCCACGATAATGTACCGGTCGACGAAAGAGGTCAACAGACTCCTTACGGAACTATAGCTTTCCATTCCCCAGCTAGATAGACGCCACGGATTCTCGACCCGGCGGCCGACACTCGTGAGAATCGCAGACCAAGACGCGGCTCGACGTTGTCTGTCATGTGTGAGCGTCTTGGTTGTGGGTGGAAAATGTTACAGACCCGCCACTGGAATCGTCCAATTTCGTTACGTGGGATTTTCAGCCCCGAAGGCGCTCCCGTTCGTCCAGCCCAGGGCAACGCCCTGGGGAATGGGGGTGGTTTTGCCCACCAGTCGGCCCAACGGGCCAACGGTTCGGGGGAATGCTTGGGCCGTTGGCCCGAAGGCATGATTCGTTGTCGCATCGTGTCCCCAGGGCGTTGCCCTCGTTGTTACACACAAGTCAAAGGCCCGTTTTGGACGTCG
>CAZWWC010000539.1:0-2427 GCA_964637625.1 uncultured Planctomycetaceae bacterium | reverse complement strand
TACGCTCAGGATGACCTGCTGCGGTATCAGCCAGCCAAACTTGGAACTACTGAGGTTGACATCCGTCAATTCATCTGTGTGTATCTGTCCCGGCGCGCCGGGATCTGTGGTTCCTTCGTTAGAAGAAAATCAACGTCGTGACCACGAGGATCGGCAGCAAGATCACGACGCTGTAGACCATGTAGCCGAAGAAGCTGGGCATCTTGACGCCCGACTTCTCGGCGATCGCCTTGACCATGAAGTTGGGACCGTTGCCGATGTAGGTCATCGCGCCCATGAACACGGCGCCCAGGCTGATGCCCACCAGCAGGGATTGGTGTGGGTCGACCCAGAGCTTTTCGTGGGGGCCGACGACCGACTGGGCCGTCTCGAAGAAGACGACGTACGTCGGTGCGTTGTCCAAGACCGAGGAGAGCGAGCCGGTCATCCAGAAAAACTGCATCGGTTGGGTCAGGCCAAGTTCCGGCCCCTTCACACCCAGGATCTCCAAGGCCGGCTGCATGCAGATGAAAATGCCAAAGAACAGCGCGGCCACTTCGATAATGGCGTGGTAGTTGAAGTGGTTCGCCTGGCGAACGGCCCGGCTACCCAGCAGCAACGAAAGACCCACCAGGGCCAACTGGACGACTTCCCGCATGTACATCCACGGCCGGAAGTCGGTTCCCGGTATGATCTTGTGCGGATCGAGCAGGCCAACCGCCAGTACTACGCCCAGAAGCAACAGGGCGTTAGGCCAGAGCCCTGAGATTCTCAGTCCGGTAACGCGCGTCTCGTCCAGCGCCACGTCCAAGGGCAGTTCCCTCGGATAGTGCCAAAACAGGTCGATCAGAAAATAAGCCAGCAGTAACAAACCGTTGACAAAGAGCCACTGGATCCATAGCGAGAAGGTCCACAAGAATGGGACGCCTCGCAGATAGCCGAGGAACAAGGGCGGGTCGCCGATCGGCAGCAGACAACCGCCACAATTGCAGACAACGAAAATGAAGAAGACCACCGTGTGGACGACGTGCTTTCGCTCGCGGTTGGTTTCCAACAGAAGGCGAATCAAGAGCATCGCCGCCCCGGTCGTTCCGATGAAGCTGGCCAGCACGCCGCCGATGGCGATGATCACGGTGTTGGTCAAAGGATGGGCCCTCAGGTCGCCCATGATCCGAATGCCGCCGCTGATCGTGTAAAGGCTGAACAGCAGCATGATGAACGGGATGTATTCGTTCAGAATGCCATTGGCCAGGACCGTCAACCCCAGGTTCCAGTGTGGCGCGGCGGCAGAGGGATGAACCTGGCTGTGCACGGGCCAATGGGCGTCTATCCAGTGATTATGCAGGAAGAGGTAATAGAGGAGCGTGAGGATTCCGAGGCCGGCCGCCACGAGAAATCGGTTCTTGTTGTTGTCCCACCAATGCTCGGTGGCGGGAATCAGCGGAAGGACGGCAATCGCCCCGAGCAAGAGGACGAACGGCGTGACCATCCAGTAGGGCGGCGGCTCTTTGGCGACGTCCAGTTCCCCTTCGACTTCCTCTTCGACGCGGCCGTGAGCATGCTCGGCCTGACCGATCATTCGTGCGCCGGACTGCGGTAGATCGAATACAGCAGAGATGCCATAGACAGTAAGGACGACCGCAATCGCGGCCAGCAACGGCCCCTGCGAGCCGCCGTGCGAGTGGTGGTTTTCCATAGCAGTTCTCTTGGGTGCAGGTGCTCCTGCGACAGTGGGGTATTCGGCGTGGTTGACAGGGGCCGCTCGCCAGCCGAGACCGCATCGCTAAATCGACAGTCCCCCAGCAGAAAAGATTGGGTGAGAAAAATCAAGGGCCGGCAGAACCAATTCATCGACAATCCCCCGAGTTCCCAGTTTGCCGCCGGTGCACGAGCACCAAGGTCACGAGAATGTTCGAAAATCGGGCGTAATCGGCTGTAATAGCACGCAAATTACTTGACAACCGGGGCTCGAAATTAAATACTATTTCCTCTAGTTGTAATCAAACGGCTCAACGGTCGGGGCTTATCCGCAGCTATAAGACCACCTTGAAGGAGCCATGCGTCGACCGATACGGGGTCAAGTGCATAGGAAGGAGCGATACTGTGCCGAAGTCCGTGTTGGAAGCAATTAAACTAGGGCTCTGGGAATTTGAGCCGGCGGAAGTCGATAGTGATCACTACTGCGCCACGGGGGCAATGCCCGGCACCAAGGATAAACTAAGTGTGCTGGCCGAGCGGGTCCGCAACGGACTTCCGCTCTGGCATCCACTGGATCGAGACGACATCGAGGCCCCGACGCCGCCGAAGTGCCCCCATCCTCGCTAGGGGTCCAGCCGCGTCTTGATCGCGGCTGGTCGTGGTCTGTCCGTGCGCGAAGCCCCTGCGCATCGAGCACCGACAAGAAGTCCGTGCCTCTTATTGATGGCTGCATTTCAAATGATCTGGTAA
>CAZWWC010000538.1:0-2428 GCA_964637625.1 uncultured Planctomycetaceae bacterium | reverse complement strand
CCATGGCACCCGAGCTGATACCATAGAAGGTCATCCTGAGCGCAGCGAAGGATCTTGGTAACCAGGGAGATTCTTCGCTGCGCTCAGAATGACAATGTCGGGTTGCAGAAGAACGTGGAGCTACTGAGGAGCGGCTTCCCGGCCACCCTGACGACAAGCGTGAGTACGGCACCCAGCACATGAGCAGCCGTCAGGGTTTCGCGGCCTTCGCGTCCGGTTCTGGCGGCTTGGCGGTTTCTTTCTTGCCGCGCACGAGCCGCGCGTCGAGCCAGTTGGCGTAGTCGAGCTGGTCGGCGCGCTCGCCGAAATCGACGACCAGCTCGAGCCGCTTCGTGCCGGTCAGGTCGACGCGGACGGGCACGGGTCGCTGGCCGCCGCGGATCGGCTCGCTGGAGAATTGGCGCCGGCCGTCGACCAACACGTGGCAGCGGACGCTGCCGCCGCCTTCGGTCGCGTCGTCCAGGGCCAACGCCGCCTCGAATCGATCGAACGGCTCGCCGAGAAGGTAGGTCAGCCGTGAGCGACTGTGAACCCCCAGCCCCTTGAGATGCGTGCGGCCCGACGCTCGGAGCCGCCGGCCGAGCACGTTGCGATCGTTGCGGTAGGGCCATGGCAATTCGAGGAAAGGCACGTGCCGATAGTCGTCGGCCGGCCGGTCGGAGAGGTACACGACCCGGCCACCGAGCGGTTGAAGAAAAACACACCGGTCGGCTTCGGTCGACCATGGCGGCGAGGAGCGGCCGGCCAGCCCGGGCACCAGTCGGAGCAACGCTCCGTCGAGCCAGAGCCGGTCGACCAGCAACAGGGTCCCGTCGGCCAGGCCGACCCAGGTGCGAAGCGAGGATTTGGATGCTTCGCTGCTCAGCGCCGGATTGAACACGACGGCGCTCAGGAGGTTTCGTGCCAGGACGGTCCGACGGCCGTCACGTTCGAGTTGAACGGTCCGATCATTGACGTTGGTGACGACTCCGGCCAACCGGTCACCGTTGGCCAGCAGGATGCTGTCCCGCGAGCCCTTGGCCCGAAGCAGCCGATCCGTCAGCCGGTCCCGCTCGGCATGGTCCGTCGGCCAGTGGAGAATGACGCCGGAGAGCGACTCTAAGGGCACGCGAAGCCTTCCCAGCGAGTCGCTCTGGAGGACCGCTCGCCCGGCGTCGATCCGTAGCGGTTCGGCCGGAAGGAGCCCGCCGTCGGCCAGCACGACCACCGGCCCACGGACCGGCTCGGCCGGCTTGCCCCAGCGGACCAGCGCGTCGGCTCCCAAGCGGCGTCGCGCCGCGCCGGCGGCGAAGGTCCATTGCCACTTTGCATCCGCTCCGACAAGACGTGCTTCAAAAGGCTCACTGTCGACCGGGACGACCCGTCCCAAGAGTGTTTTGGCCCCACCGGCTTCGACCGGGCCGCCCGGCGCCGCGGCAGCCAGACCGCCCAGCGCCAGGACCAACAGCGCAGGCAGTCGCGAGTGACTCGGTAGCGTGGAGCAGGGTGAATGCATGGCGTCGGAAGCCTAGCGCTGGAAGATGGGCAAATAGTCGTACGGCATCTGCAAGACGATGCACGCCATGGCCGTGGCGTAGTCGTCCGTGTGGGAGGAGGTCCAGTAGGTCGCATCCGTGACACGTCGGGCCAGGAGATCATCGCGTGCGGCCGGATACCACTTCCGCCAACGGGCACCGCCGGCCTGCCACATCGCCACCGCAGCGTAATACTGGCCATAGTAGTAGTGACCCGACCGACGAGCCTGCCGGTTGCCCGGGATGAATTGCATCAGGTAGTCGAGCCCCTTTTCAATCTCGGGTCCCTTGTACACGCCCGCGCTGTACAGGGCGACCACACCGGCGGCCGATCGGGGAAAAAGGCTCTTTTCTCGACCTCGCAAGGTGTACATGAAACCGCCGTCGGGATTCTGGCACTTCTTGACGTAGTTGACACAGCGGTCGATGGTTTCCTTGGGGACGTGCAGGCCGGCGTTCCGCGCTGCCCGCAGCGCCATCACTTGACAGATGGTTACCGAGACGTCGGCGTCGGGCTTGCCGGGCCAGTAACGCCAGCCTCCTTCGTCGTTCTGGGAGTCGACGATCAGCTTCACGGCTGCCGCGAGCTTCTGGCGGAGTTCCACCCGGGGCGACATGCCGTAGCACTCGGCCAGAAACATGGTGGCGAAGCCATGACCGTACATCGGACCCTGGCTGACGGCTTTGCGGTTGATGATGAAACCACTCTGTTCGGTTTGCTCCATCAGGTAGTCGACCACGCGATTGACTTGTGACCCGTAGGGTCCGCGGTTGGGCGTGCTTCCGCCCGACATGAAGGCCATGCCGGCCAGCGCCGTGACGGCGACGTTGCCGCGTAGATTGCCGGTGCCGAACGAACCGTCGTTGTGCTGTCTGTCGGCCAGCCACGCCAGGGCCCGCTTGACGGCTGTTTT
>CAZWWC010000537.1:0-2437 GCA_964637625.1 uncultured Planctomycetaceae bacterium | reverse complement strand
ACTGCTGGCCGAGGTGATCGTGGCCCACCACCGGCGCTAGGAGGAAAAAGGGGACGACCGATGGCACGAGGCTTACGAATACCAGGTGGTGAGCTATTCCTGCCCGGCACGTGCGTGCCCACCACGCTTCGCGTCGTCTCACCCGAGCCGACCCACGAAGCCCACTCGCCCCACGTCCCGGCGCGGCGTCGCAATCCGGTGCTCCGCCGGGCCTATCTCGACCGGGCCTTGGCCGCCATCCCGCGTTTGCTCGGCACGATCGACCGCAATCCGTACCGGCCGACCTACGGCTGCCTGGACCGCCAGTTCTGGCACTATCGCACGAGCAGTTTCCCTTCCGGGATGTACCAGGAAGGCGCGGTGCCGCTGGCCATCGTCTGGGCGACACGATTGCCCGGCAACCCATGGTTCGGCAACCGCCGCGTGGGCCAGTTGGCCGCCGCCGGCATCCGCTTCGCCGCGCGGAGCAGCCACGCCGACGGCTCGTGCGACGACTACTACCCGTTCGAACGGGCCTTGGGCGCGGCCGTCTTCTCACTCTCGGCCTCGGCGGCCGCCTATCGGCTGCTCGGGCTGGAGGATACGCAGTTGCTCGCCTGGTTTCGCCGTCGGGCGCGGTGGATCATCGAAAACAGCGAGTCGGGCCGCTTGACCAACCACCACGCCCTGGCCGCGCTTGCGCTGCTGCGAGTGGCTGAAATCACCGGCCAGGAGGAGTTTCGCCGGGCGGCCGATGCCAAGATCGACCAGGTGCTCGCCTGGCAGGACGAAGAAGGCTGGTTCGAGGAATACGGCGGCGCAGAGCCGGGCTACCAGACCGTCACGATCGATTGCCTGGCCAAGTATCGCCGTGCGACGGGCCAGGCCCGCCTGGACGAACCGCTCGGCCGGGCGGTTGAGTTCGCTCGATCGTTTCTCCACCCGGACGGCAGCTACGCGGGCCACTACGGCAGCCGGGGCACGGCCCATTTCTATCCCCACGGCTTCGAGCTGTTGGCCGCCGAGAACGCCGCGGCCGCCGAACTGGCCGACGGTCTCTTGCAGAACCTGCACGATGGGACCGACGCCCGGCTCGATGACGACCGCCTCTACGTCCACCGGCTGGCCAATCTGCTGGAAGCCTATCACGACTGGTCGCCCACCGCCCCGGCCGAAGCGTCGCCGGCCGTCGCGCCGCAAACCCATTATTTGCCCCGTGCGGGCATGCTAGTTCGTAGATCGCCCGAGGCGTACACGGTCGTCTCCACTGCCCGGGGCGGTGTGTTCAAGCATTTCGCCGGGCCTGAAACGTGCACGACCGACGCCGGCTTGATCGTCGAAACGACCGACGGTCGGGTAGCCGTCTCGCAGACCCATGACCGATCGCACGAGACCGATCGTCAGTCGACTGACGGCGCCGTCGGGTCGCTCACCGTAGCCGGGCCGCTTTGCTGGGTCCGTTTCGAGACGATGTCCCCGTGGAAGCAGATGCTGTTTCACTTAGGCATGTGCACCCTGGGCCACTGGTGCCGGACGCTGGTACGCCGCTTGCTCCAGTGGCGGCTGATCACCGGCCGACGTCCGGCCGGCATCCTTCTAACCCGGCGATTCGAGTGGGTCTTAGACTCTCGTGGTAGCGAAGGGTGGCTGGGCCATAGCGCAGCGCTGACCCAGAAGTCAGACGAACAACCGCCCACACTACGTGTGACCGATACAATCGAGCTGACCGACCCGCGCCTTCAGGTGAAGCGAATGAGTTTCGGCACGGACCACGAGTCGGCCTACGTGGCGGCCACCGGCGGCTACGGGCGCGACGTTTTGCAAAGTTGGACCGACCTCGACGAACACGTCGAGCCGCTCAACCACGACCGCCGCATCACGATCACACGGGAGTTCTGAAACGCCCTTGGGTGGGACGAGAAGTTAGTCCACACTCATCGCGTGTCGTGCGACTTCTCTTGCGTTTTCTTCCAGGCCGCGCTGAGTGCCTCTTGAAGCTTGGCCGTCTCGCCACCACGATAGTAGACACGTTCCTTGAACGATGGCCCAGCGGCAAAGGCACCAGGACCATTGCTCGTAGCGTAGAGAGAAACGTGGAACGGTTTTCCATCGTTCAGCGTCATACTCAATTTGCCCAGGCTCTCCCATTTCGCCGGATCGTTATCCTTCTTCGCAGGAAGAAGGGCCGAGAACAAGCCCTGCCAGTGTTCCTTCGGCACGTCGAACTCAATCTGCTTCCCCAGTTGAGAACTGTAGAACTGAGCGTTCACGGTCTTGATTTCGTCGACGCTCGGCAATGGATTTGGATCCTTTCCGGCCGTGCATGCCGACAGACACGCAAAAGGCAGCGAACACAGAAGAACCGATACGCAATACTTCGAGAAAGATGTTTGGAAACGCATGTTTCTTGCTCCCTGGCTTGGGTTCAGCCAATCGGTGCATACGGGCATCCTAGTGC
>CAZWWC010000536.1:0-2461 GCA_964637625.1 uncultured Planctomycetaceae bacterium | reverse complement strand
CGTATGCCCGGTGGTGTGACAGGGACAGCCCGCGAGGGCCTACCTATGTCGATTGGTCGCTCACACCGTAGTCGACAGCGGGTCGCGATCTGCCATACTCAGCGGTGGGCGTCCTTCCGGTAAGCCTGTAAAATCTTTTGCGTCGGGGCGGCGGTGAGGTGACGGGGATCAGCGAGCGGCGTCGGGAGGCATGGTGGCACCGCTGCGCTATCCCGGCGCGCCGGGACCCTTTTCGAAGGTTTTCTACAGAGCAACTGCGTCCCCGTTTCGACTCTCCCAAGGCAATGTCACCCCACCAGGGCCGAGAAGGTCAGGCCACAGTGAACGATACAACCTGAGTCAGAGCCGCTATTTCTTCTTGGCGTCGCGGAAAATCGGCGACTCGGCAAGGGTAAAGAGAACGACCTCCTCGCCGGTATGGGTGCTGATATCATGGTGCAGGGTCAACACCTTGACGCCGGTGATCTCTTCGACCATCGCTTCCATGACCGGACGGGCCGTTTCGATCAGATGGGTCCGCACTTGCTTGAGCAGATCGCGCCCCTTCTCGGCCGAAAGCGACTTGACCAGATGCTGTTCGGCCTCGGTCAACACGCCTTGAAGGCGGACCACGAGGAGATCACCGAGCAGGCGGGCATAGATGTCCTTGGGTCCCCGGCCCATGTAGTCCTGCTCAAAGCGGCTAACGCCTTCACAAATGGCGGCTTCGATTTCTCCCTGGGTTCTCATATCGACCCCCTCTGTCGGAGGGATATTCAAACGAAAGCCCTTATTTATTGAGGAAACATGAGCCATCAAGTTCTCCAGAGTGATCCAGACCAAATGGTACCAAATATGGAAGAAACAGGTAAAGGGCAAAAAAAGGCAAAAGTGCTATTGGTGTTCCCCGCTCAGCGTCATAGAATCGCATCGTTGGGAGAGTCGCAGGGCATTTGATTGCGGCTTGCCCAATGAAAATGAAGTTGTCGGATGACTAGATGAAGAGCAACCCGGCCGTGCCGGGGGGCTCGTTAGTGAGTAAGCCGACGTGGTGGAATACCTCCGGGTGTTCCGCCATGTCGGCTTTTTTTGTTGGCTGTGTAGGGCGTTCATAATCACTACGGGGAGGCAGTGCGGTGGAAAAGCTCGATCCAAGCGTGGCGCAGCAGATTGCACAAGCGGCAATCGCTTTCCAGCAGCAGCGAACGGGCCACGAGCCCAAATCGGTGGCCGTGGTTCTCAGCGGGGACACGGTGCTGATCACGCTGCACGAGGCCCTGTCGCCGGCCGAAAAGGCCCTGGCCCAGAGCCCGGCCGGCGCCGCCCAGTTGCAGGAGTTTCACCGGGAGTTGTTCACCGACTCCGCCGACGAGCTGCGGCAGGAGATCAAACGAATCACCGGCGTGGAAGTTCGTGAAGCGACTGCGGAAGTGGAGCCGACTTCGGGTACCGTGATGCAGGTGTTCACGACCGGCACAATGGTGCAGGTTTTTCTGCTCGCCCGGGGTGTACCCGCGGGCAGTTGGAGCGGAAACGGTTTAGATGTTTAGTCACAAAGCACGGAGGGTTTGCCATGTTAGTTTTGTCACGGAAAAATCAGGAATCGGTGGTGATCGGAGGGTCCGATGGGTTTCATCGCTTGCTGAAGGTCACGGTGCTCGATGTTCGAGGCACCAACGTGAGGCTGGGCTTCGAGGTCGACGCCAGCGTTCCAGTCCATCGTTCGGAGGTGTGGGAACGGATTCACGGCAACGGCAACGGCAACGGGAACGGCCGGGCAGGCTGTCTGACGGAAGGCCTCGCCACGCCGGTTACGCGATGCCTTGAGCCCGCTCAGCAATAGAGTCGAGCAGAGGGTCTCCCAGACCCTATGAGAATCGACGGCAGGGAGGAGTCATGGCTGATCAACGACGAGGTCTCTGATCACCCATGGCGGGAAAGTGAAGAAGAGGACAATAGGGCTTGCACGCCAACCTCACGTCTACAGGTACTGCTAATAATTCGCCAACTGAGCCGGCGCATTCAAGGTCACTTGGCACAGGAACACACAAGATCAAGGAGGTTGATTGCCATGAACAGCGAAACGTTCGCTCAATCGCGGTCGAACGGCTCGAACCCCATTCGAGTTTTGATGGCCGATCCCGACGAGTCGCTCCCGGCGGTGTATCGACAGCCTCTTTTGCGGGAGGGCTTTGAGCTGGTCACGGCAGTCAGCGGGCTAGAGTGCCTTGCTCGGCTGCGCGAGTGCGTGCCGGACGTGCTCGTGCTTGAACCACGCATGCCCTGGGGCGGCGGCGACGGAGTTCTCGCGATCATGGGCGAGGATCCCGACGTTGCGATCATTCCGGTGATGGTGCTCACCACGTGCCGAAATGCTTATGCCTTAAATGGCGTGGCACGCTTTCCGATCAGCGACTATCACGTCAAACCCCTGGCGCCCGATCGATTGGCGGGGAGGCTTCGCAGTCTCCTCGACCATCCC
>CAZWWC010000535.1:0-2471 GCA_964637625.1 uncultured Planctomycetaceae bacterium | reverse complement strand
GGTCTCAATAGAACTTGGAACTATTGAACCTCCAAATCCCCAAATTCCTAAATCCCCAAATCCCCAAATCCCCATCCCCGTGCCTCACATCGAAATCAACAGCGACGGCGCCTTGCGTGACTACTGCCGCCGGTTGGCCAGCTCGAGCCCGGTCGGGCTGGACACCGAATTCGTCTCCGAATACTCCTACCGCCCGTTGCTCTGCCTGGTCCAATCGGTCGACCAGACCGGCCAGATGGCCATGATCGACGCCTTGGCCATCGAGGACATGAGCCCCTTCTGGGAAACCATCGCCGGCGGCGACCGGGAAATCATCGTGCACGCCGGCCGAGGCGACATGGAATTCTGCCTCCACGCCACCGGCCGGTTGCCGTCGAACGTCTTCGACGTGCAGATCGCGGCCGGACTGGCCGGAATCGAGTATCCCGCCAGCTACAATTCGCTCATCACCAAGGCACTCGGCGTCAAGCCAAGCAAGCACGAAACCCGGACCGACTGGCGGCGGCGACCACTCTCGTCGCGCCAGATTACCTACGCGATGGACGATGTCCGTCATCTGATGCTCCTGTGGAGCACGTTGGCCGAACGTATCGAGTCGCTCGGCCGCACGGACTGGTTCCGCGAGGAAATGGCGGCGTGGCTTGCGCAAATCGAACACGCACTGACCCAGGAGCGCTGGCATCGCGTCTCGGGCAACTCCGGGCTGGACCGCCGCAGCCGGGCCGTGCTCCGCGAGCTGTGGCGGTGGCGGGAAAAAGAAGCCGCCCGACGCGACAAACCGGTCCGCCGTGTGCTGCGCGACGACCTGATGGTCGAACTGGCCAAGCGAAAAACGGCCGACCTGAAACGCATCCGCACCGTCCGCGGCCTGGAACGAGGCGATCTGCAGCGCCATCTGAGCGCCATCGCCGAGCACATTCACCGAGCACTCGAACTGCCCGAGGAGGACTGTCCCGGCAGAGTCGCGACCGAGAGTGTTCCCCAACTGTCGGTGCTCGGACAGTTTCTCTTCTCGGCGTTGGGGAGCGTCTGCCGCCAGCGCGGCTTGTCGCCGAGCCTGGTCGGCACGCCCAGCGACGTCCGCGAGTTGGTCGTCTATCGCCTCCACGGACGGAAGGACCACCCGCCCGCGCTGGCCCAAGGCTGGCGCGCGGAAGTCGTCGGACGGCTGTTCGACGACTTGCTCTCAGGCAACATGGCCGTCCGCATCGCAGATGCCGACAGCGAACACCCGCTGGCCTTCGATACGATCGAGTAGGCAGTGGGCAGCAGGCAGATTGTCCCGGGGGCTCATTGCATTCACGCCTTGCTACCTGACTTCTGATAGCCCGAGGCGGAAGCCGAGGGAAGTAACCGTGAACGTTAAGAATGGCGTTGGATCCTACCGCGCGATGCAACCCTGCGGCACGTTGTAGAAACGTCGGGCGAGGTGCGACCGCTAAACCGACTGCCCGCTGCCGACTGCTCACTGCCGACTGCCCGCCGCCTACTGCCGGCTGCCCTCTGCCGGCTGATTGCGTCGATCGGCCGTTCGCGTCGGGTTTTCCATCGGTCTGGTGGTCTCCGGCATGGGTCGGGCAATCATGGTCCTCGGCCCGTCGGAACCCGGTCGATAGAAATGCGTGGTCTCCTCGCCCGCCAGTTTCGTTCCCAACGGGCGGCGGTAGACCCCAGCGCCGTTGGGCAATCTCGCGCGGTTCCCTGGCGGAAGCAGGCTGCATGGCCGCTCGCTCTGCTTCTTCCTTCCCGGAATCGCACCCACACGCAGGGGGGCTATGCCACCCATACGGGGCCATCCACGCCGGCTGAAGATGGTCATTTCCAGAATATGTAGAAAATGCGCCAGTACTGACCTTAGGTTTTTAGGGAGGAGTTCGGTCTGTCCCGACGTATCCCGTCACAATCCGTCTCATTCACATGCACGATTCTCCACAGACTGCGGAATTCGTTCGGCTTTGGATGTTGCATGGGCAACGCCTCTACGCGTATCTCCTGACGTTGGCGTCCAACTACGCCGACGCCGACGAGATCTACCAGGAGGTCGGGATGATGCTCTGGAAGAGGTTCGACCAGTTCACCCCGGGCACCAGCTTCCAGGCGTGGGCACGCCAGATTGCCTTGAACAAAGTGCGGAATTTCAGGAGGCTCCGGCAGCACCAGACGGTTCTTTGCAGTCCGGAGTTCCTCGACACGATCAACCAACGGATTGCCGAACAAACCAACACGCTCGACGCCCAACACAAGGCGTTGGCCGATTGTTTCGACATGCTTCCTCCGAAGCATAAGGATCTCATCGATCGACGCTATCAGCCTGGCGCAACACCCAGGAGCGTGGCTAGTCAAACAGGCCGGAGTGTCAAGGCGGTTTACCAAGCTCTGAACCGCATACACAACGCACTGTTTGATTGTGTTCGCAAGGCAACCCTTGGGGAGGGAATTCCATGAGCAGTTCACTTTCGCGCGAACAATTC
>CAZWWC010000534.1:0-2494 GCA_964637625.1 uncultured Planctomycetaceae bacterium | reverse complement strand
AACCATGTTTCTCCGCGACAACCCGGTCCTGCAACGCGAACTGCTGGTCAATCTCCGGACGCCTCGGGGGTTTGTCTTGTTGTTCGTCTACGTGGGCCTGCTGGGGCTGGTCGTGCTGGCCGCCTGGCCGAATGAGACGCGCTTGGACCTCAGCGGCGCCGGCAATCCGGCGTTGGGGCAAGCGAGCGCGGCGCCGGGCACCCAGTTGGTCAATCTGTTTTTTCTGGGCCAGTATCTGCTGATGGCGATGATGGTGCCCGCCTTCGCCGCCGGGACGATCGCCGGCGAGAAAGAGTGCAAGACCTACGAGATGCTGCTGGCCAGCCCGATGCACCCGACGGCCATCGTGCTGGGCAAGCTGTTGGCCTCGCTGGGCCATTTGGCCGTGTTGGTGTTCGCCTCGTTGCCGATCGTGATGCTTTGTTTGCCCTTGGGCGGAATCTCGCCTTGGGAAGTGCTGGCCACCTACGTGGCGATGGCCGCGTCGATCGTGCTGTTCGGCATGATCAGCCTGACGGCCGGCGGCTATTTCTCCCGGACGGTCGGCGCGCTTTTGGTCTCCTACATGATGATCTTGCCGCTGGCCTTGCTGGGCGTGTTGTTCTACGCGGCGTTCTCGGCGGCTCCCATTTTTCGGCTGGTCCTTTTCTGCGGCGTGGTGCCGCTGG
Source organism: uncultured Planctomycetaceae bacterium (assembly GCA_964637625.1). Taxonomy (GTDB): domain Bacteria; phylum Planctomycetota; class Planctomycetia; order Pirellulales; family Thermoguttaceae; genus UBA11386. The sequence goes on along the minus strand of CAZWWC010000534.1, from coordinate 1,826 downwards.
CGTGCTTGGGTGCGTGCGCGGGGCTGCTTCGGGTAACGGGCCGCCGGCTGATGCATCCGCCCGACCTCGGCAGCCAGGGCGCCGACGTGGTCGATCTGGAAGACGAGCAGCGCGAGGCGGTCGGCATGATCATCCGCAGCAACCAGTTTCCCGACATGCTCTTCGCGCCGCCGAAACGGACCGATCTGCTCGACGAAGGGGCCAATCCGGTCTACGACAAGGAAATGCGGAGCGAGCTGTTCAGCCAAGGCTCGCTGATGCTGCGGGTGGTGATCCAGGTGAGCATGGGCGTCGCCTTGCTGCTGATGGCCCTGTGTCTTTACATCATGCCGCAGTGGGCCGCGTGGTACACGTGCTACGTGGTGTTGTTCAACCTGCTGGTGGGACCGGTCTTCTCGGCCGGCGCACTCAGCGGCGAGCGCGAGCGCCAGACGCTCGAGCTATTGCTGGCCACGACGATGTCGCCCTGGCAGATTCTCTCGGCCAAGCTCTACGCCAGCCTGCGGATCTCCTGTGTGCTGACGAGCTTCCTGGTCTTGCCGATCGTGCTGGCGTGGCTCTTGCCTCCGTGGAGCTACTTGAAGGACACGCCGACCGTCTTCGGCTACCTGGCGATCATCGCGGTGACCAGTCTGACAACGACGACCGTGGCGATGTTCTGCTCGGTCCTGTTCCGCAAGACGTCGAGGAGCATGATTACGGTTTACATGGTGGCCATCGTGATGTTTGTGTTGCCCGTGGCGGCCAAGTGGTTTTCGGTCTATTTGTCCGGGCTGGCGGTGACCGAGTGGATTCCGAACATCGTGTTCACCAGCCCGTTTGCCGCGGCGTTCAGCTTGCCGTTGGCCGCCGCCAAGGGGGAGGCGATTGCCGGCGGCGGTTGGGCTCCGTGGACGTGCGCCAAGTTTCTGCTGTTCTACGTGGTGCTCGATACACTTCTGGTTTGCGCTATGATTCTCTTGTTCCGCATCCGTTGGCGCGCAAGTGTGGCGCCGCAATAGGGGTGGCACCCTGTGCGGTAAAGAGGAGTCAACCGCCGCGCGTGCGGTTGCGGCCCGACTGTTTTGCCTCGCGCAGTGCGGCGTCGGCCACGCTTGCCCGGCAGAGGCCGGCCCGGACGGCTCGAAATCGGTCAGGAGGACCTCGGGCACGACTCCCGCCGGCACCTCGTCTCTGTCGTTCCAGATCTGACAATCATCGCCGGCCAGCGCGGCCGACCATGCCCCGGCGGTGGCCGGTTGCCGGGCGAGGACAAGGATTTGAGCTTTGACGGGCCGGTCCATGAGACAGATTATACCGCTATGGGACGGGATCTGTCAGTCAGCCCCGTCAGCGGCCGATTTGCCGTCCGGGCTACTTTCCAGCACCGCAGGTTTCCTCTAGAATCACCCGGAGCGCCCGGATCCCCGAAAGCGGAGCGGCCGGGCCGGTGCACCTCAACCACGATTGTCCCGATAAGTTGGGCAAGCGAGATGATTACTGAAACGGTCGATCTGGGCAGTGTGCCCAAGGGTTGGACGCGGCGCCATCTCTTGGGCCTTGAAGAACTTTCGGCCGAGGAAATCACCATCATTCTGGAGGTGGCCCAGCGGTTTCACGACGCCTGGGCGGCCGGCCAGAAGAAGATTCCTCTGCTGACGGGCAAAACTTGCGTCAACCTGTTTTTCGAGGACTCGACACGCACGCGGATCAGTTTCTCGCTGGCCATCCGCCGGCTGGGAGCCGACGCGGTCGACTTCTCGGCCGCCACCAGCAGCCTGTCGAAGGGCGAGACGGTCATCGACACGGCCAAGAACATCGAGGCCATGGGCGTCGACGCGGTGATC
>CAZWWC010000533.1:0-2508 GCA_964637625.1 uncultured Planctomycetaceae bacterium | reverse complement strand
CTAGCTCTTAGCCAGTTGCCGGTTCAGCGCCGCCATGCGGCTTCGCAGTGCCGGCTGGTGATCCAACAGATTGGCAATCCGTTGCCAATCGAGTTCGTCCGGCCCCAGAGCATCAAGAATCGTCAACAAGTGATCCCAATCTTCCTCGATATCCACCCTTAGCCGGAAATCATCCCGGTCCACCCGCGGCGGGGCGGGAATCAACCGCAGGCTGAACTGCTCCGGATGGCCGTAGATGAAGCGAGTGACTTCCCGACGATCCGCCGGCGAGGTGGCCTTGTGATCCGCGCGGCGCAGCGCGTCGGTTCGAATCCATTCCGCGTAAACCCCTACCGGAGAAAGGATGGCCGGACGGCCGTCACGTGAACAGTAGCTCACGTAATCACACGTCGTTTGTGCCTCGGCGGTCGTTACCAGACGGTCAATCAAGGTCGGGTCGACAAACGGTTGGTCCGACCGCACGCGAACCACCGCTTCGCAACGAAATCGCTCCGTGGCAACTACAAACTGCCGCAGGGGATCTTTCTCGTCGACGGTTAGAACAGGAACATCCGACGGCACCAACGCAGACAGGAAACGCCTCTGGCAGCGACTGTCCGACATGACGACGACACCGTCGAGCCGCTGGCAGTCGGTCATCCGACGCACGACCCATTCCAGCACGGACTTGCCGGCCAGCCTCCGCGCCGCGGTGCCTGCCGCACCTTCGGACTCAAGACAGGTTTGAACGATTCCGAGCGTGTTGAGCATCCGGCTCACCTACTTCCGTTTCCGTCGACGGCGCGCCGCCACTTGCGCAACCTCGCCGTGCCCGAGCCCGATCAGCTCGGGCAGGGCAATCCTACTCATAACGGAATTACTATCCGCTGGCCCTTGGCGATTCCCAGGGATGACGGAGGCGAAACGACCGGCCTAGCGAGTCGCGCAAGACCTCGGATGGATAAGAGAGGAATGAACAAGCATCTGGGAATCAGCACGAAGTCTAACACGCAGGCCGTCAAATCGTCAAGGGAAAACGACCTTGCCCAGGTTACCGTCCTCAAGGCTCCCCAGCCTGATTGACTCCCGGGCCGACGTGACTTGGAGACTCCGGCGATTCCCGGAGGGCCGGTTTGGCCGGCGCCGGGCCGGCCGTTTCAATCGCGCGACCACCATCCCCACAAAGCGTTCCGACGGTATACTTGGCGACAAACGGCGGCAAGTAGGCCTGGCCGAGCCGATCCTACCTCTCATGCCAAGGTTACCCCGTTTGCCTCTACTGACATCCTGACCATTGTTTCATCCATCACCTTGACACTGGCGTCATATCTGGGTTCGCTACGGCTTTGTCCGTCGAACGATCACGTATTACGCTTTTATTGATGTTTGCATTGTCATTGAGCGGTCCGTCATAGCCGAATGCCTTGAAGCCGGGCTCCCGTTGGTCGCCCTCCGTTCATTCAATACGCAAGCGTCAATAGTAGACCACCAGGACAGGCCGACCGCGCACAAGGCCGGTTTCGAGGGGTTCCATTTGATGTCTTCTTCGATTCGCTTTCCCAGCATCAGCCGAGCACCTCTTTTTGCCCTGGCCGAAACTGCCTTGGTCTTCGTGGTGTTTTGCCTCCACGGGGCGTGGCCGGTCCCCGACGTCAACGAGGCCCACTACCTGGCCAAGGCCATTCATTTCTGGAATCCCGATTGGGGGGCGGGCGATTTCTTCTTCGATTCCGAGGACGCGCACCACGTGTTTTGCCGTGGTTTTGGGTGGCTTTCCCTTTGGCTCTCCCCGGTCACGTTGGCTTGGGTGGGTCGCCTGGCTACCTGGTGGTTGTTGGCTTGGGCATGGCGACGGCTGAACTGGGCCGTCTTGGGTCGGCCGTGGTGGTCGATTGCCAGCGGCGCGGTAATGCTTTTCCTCGTTGACCATTTCGCCATGGCCGGCGAATGGATCGTCGGCGGCGTGGAAGCCAAGGGACTGGCCTACGTGCTGGTGCTGCTCGGGCTGGAAGCCGTGGTCCGCAGTCGTTGGAACCGCGCATGGCTCTGTTTCGGCGGCGCGTCGATGATTCACGTCCTGGTCGGCGGTTGGGCGGCCGTGGCCGCCGGCCTGGCGTGGCTGCTGTTGGGACACAACAATCGTCCGACGCTTCGATCCATGTGGCCGGGGCTTCTCGGAGGATTCGTGCTGTCTCTGCCCGGGCTGCTCCCGGCAATTCAGCTCAGCTGGGGAGTTGATTCGCAGATTGTGGATCGGGCCAACCAGATTTACGTCTTCCTGCGGCTGGAGCACCATCTCAATCCGGCCGAATTCGAGGCCCGTCATGTTCTCCGGTTTGCCGTACTGTTGTTTTTGTGGCTGGCGGTTCGATGGAAGACACCGGAGGGGCATCCCGTCTGGCGGCTCCATGACTTCGTGGCCGGTGCGGTCGCCATCGGCATGACGGGCGTCGTTGTTTGCTATGCTACAGCGGGGCGGCCCGATTGGGCTGCCGCCTTGTTGCGTTTCTATTGGTTCCGGCTGGCCGA
>CAZWWC010000532.1:0-2510 GCA_964637625.1 uncultured Planctomycetaceae bacterium | reverse complement strand
TACCTGGCGCACACCCCGGCTTCCCTCGCGATGTACGCGGGTTTCAAGCTATATGTTTCCTGGGAGACGCGACGATGGAAGCCGGAACACGGCGGCTCGGGATGCCCCCCTAGCAAGTGAGGGCCATCCAATCCATTGGGTCCATTCAGAGACGACGGAAACCGGATCGTTCCCGCAATTGTCAGAAATACGGCAACGCCGGCATTAGGCTAATAGCCAAAGAGAGGGTCTGTCTCGAGGTGGCCTTTCACGATCTGTTTGATCAACATGCATGCCCCCCCACAGAGGTCAGAATTTGTTCGGCTTTGGATGTTGCATGGGCAACGCGTCTATGCGTATCTCCTGACGCTGGCATCCAACCGCGCCGACGCCGACGAGATCTACCAGGAAGTCGGTATGACGTTGTGGGAGAAATTCGACCAATTCACGCCGGGCACCAACTTCCAGGCGTGGGCACGCCGGGTCGCATTGAACAAAGTCCGGAGTTTCCGGAGACTCCGACATCACCAGACCATTCTTTGCAGCCCCGAGTTTCTCGACGCGGTCGATCAAACGATGGTCGAAGACGCGGAGGTACTCGACGCTCAATACAAGATATGGGCCGACTGTTTCAACAGGCTCCCCGCCAGGCAAAAGGATCTCATCGAGTGGCGCTATCGCCCCGGCACAACGCCCAAAAGCCTGGCCCATCAAACAGGACGCAGTCTGGACGCGATTTATCAGGCTCTTAGCCGCATTCACAGAGCCCTTTTTGATTGTGTTCGCAAGGCGACCCTTGGGGAGGGAACGTTATGAGCAGTTCGCTTTCGCCCGAACAACTCGATAGACTCTGTGAATTGATTCAAGCACTCTGCGACGAGCGGATTACGCCGGAGCAAAGAGTTCAACTCGAAGCGTGGGTCTGTCGCGACAAGGAAGTTCGGCGGATCTACGTGCAGTACATGAACCTGTGCGCGAGTATTCACTGGGACAAGGCGCAAGAGCCAAGCCTCGCTCAGGCGTTGCCGCACGGCGAGACGCAGGCACCTCGAACACCGCTACTCGGGTTTTTGGGCGATGCGTTTCAAGCGGGAACGAATTTCCTTTCCCGGTCGCTTGTGTTGACGCTGCTCTTGGCGGTTGGGCTGCCGGGAATCTTGTTCCTCATCTTGGCGCTGCACCTCACGCGACAGCCTGCTCCCGTAGCGCCCATCGCCAAGGTCACACAGACGCACGAGTGTATCTGGGGTGAGGACAGCACACCCTTGCCAACCGGGGCCGATCTGTTCTCTGGCGGACAACTTCGCCTGACGGAGGGCCTCGTCGAGGTCACCTTTGGCAAGGGCGCCAAGGTGATTCTCCAGGGGCCGGTCACATTTGACACGAGCAATCGCAATGGGGGTTTCTTGCGTGCCGGGAGCCTCGTGGCCAAGGTGCCTAAAGGGGCCAGGGGTTTCACGATCGAGACGCCCGGTGCGTCTGTGATCGACTTGGGTACCGAGTTCGGCCTGCTGGTCGAGGGCGAGGAGGAAGCGACCCAGGTCCAGGTGTTCCAGGGAGAAGTGGAGCTGGAAGCGCGCCGGAAGGACACCGCGGAGTCGGTGGTTCGCCGTCGGCTGGCGGCGGGGCGTGCGGTCCGTATCGAACCGGCCGGTCTGAAGGGCGAGCCGATCATTCGGGAAATTGCGCCCCCGGTCGATCTTTTCGTGCGACACATGCCCGTATCGGCGCCGTTGACCGAGCCAATCGCAGCCAAGCCGATCGCGACCCAGCCCACGCCGGCGATCATCGCCGATTTCTCCGGCGGCAAGGGCACCTCGCAAGCAGGCCAGTTTCCAGGTGTCGCAGGGTCGGGTTGGGCCTCCGCCTGGGATGTCGGCGAAGAGGGAGCCGCCCAGACGGCTGTCTCGGTCGAAAACTCGAAACCTCTTTTCGGAGGGGGCGACTACCTGCGTCTGCTGGTCACACGGGCATCCGGTACCGACTGCATTGGACAATCCATTGCACGGCGACTCGAGCTTGCCGGTCCGGTCGACCTGAAAAAGCCCTACGTGATCTCCTTTGACTTGCGCATCGATGCGCTTGGGCAATTCAACGATCCACTTGATGCCGTGTCGATCTGCAGCAATGTCGGGCGGAAACTGCCCACGTTCGACAATGCCGGGTGGCATATCCAGGTCCTCGGTTCGGTGGGCGGCTCGACCACGAGGTACTGGAGATTCCACGACCGCTACAACGGCCACCGGAAGTTGCGTGCCGTGAGCAGCCGCGTAGTCGTTCGCCAGCGAAGCACCTACTCGTTCCGCATCCTCGTCGATCCCCAAGCGAAGCAATGGAAGCCGTCGATCGCGGTCGACGGTGGCCGGCCCAAGACGTTTCGGGCGATGGGCATGCGATCGCCCGGGACGGCCAAAGACAACGGATACTGGCCGTTCCTCCATCTCCACTGGCGAATGGCGGGCGGAAACAAAGGGGCCGATCGCGAAACGATCGGTGTTTCGATCGATTCGATCCGAATTACGCAAACCGAC
>CAZWWC010000531.1:0-2521 GCA_964637625.1 uncultured Planctomycetaceae bacterium | reverse complement strand
CGCAAGCATTTTACCCAAACCCCGCAGATCGCGCCAGTGGAAATTGTCACGCACGCAGCCGTGCTCTAGGAAAGACCTCGTTGTGCATGGAGGAATGGCTGGATCTCGGCAATGGACGCGGGCAATGTCCAATCGCTGTGAAGCGATCTTCAATCGCGTGGCGTCCATCGTGGCCCCGAAAGGACCGACATATCGCAGCCCAGGGCAACGCTCTGCACGTGTTTAGCCCAAAGGGCTTTCGTTGTACAGCCCAGGGTTGCCGCGCAGCGGCTACCCTGGGTAACCGATCTCATCTTGCACGCGTACCCCAACGGGGTTTCGTAGACTTCACTGCCTCCGAAACCCCGTTGGGGTTTTCCGTGTATTGTTGCACTACTATCCCAGGGTAGCGGCTGCGCCGCAACCCTGGGCTGAGCGAGGAAAGCCCCTTCGGGGCAATGTTCGTCCACACCGCGAGCCGGCCGCCGGCCGATTGCATTTCCACACGGATGGGCGATAATGCGACATTGACTCATTCCTGTTCGGAGGAAACCACGCATGCAAGAGAAAATCGTGTTGCAGGGAGTCACGTTCGACGACGTCCTGTTGGTGCCCCGCCACAGCGAGGTCGTGCCCACGGAGGTCGACGTCCGGACCCGGCTGACCGGGCGAATCACGCTGAACATCCCGATCCTCAGTTCGCCGATGGACACGGTCACCGAGAGCGCGATGGCCATCGCACTAGCTCAAGTGGGTGGCCTGGGGATTATCCACAAGAACATGTCGATCGAGCAGCAGGTCGTGGAGGTGGTCAAGGTCAAACGCAGCGCCAATGGGATCATCGTCGATCCGGCGACCCTCCCCCCCAGTGCTACGACGGCCGAGGCACGCCAGTTGATGGACCAGTCGAATGTTTCCGGTGTGCCGATCATCGGTGAGGACGGCCGCTTGCAGGGGATTATCACGCGACGCGACCTTCGGTTCCTTGAGAACAACGACCTGACGGTGTCGGAGGTTATGACTCGTGAGAATCTGGTCACGGCCACGGGGACCGTAACGCTTGAGGAAGCTGAAAAGATCTTAATGGAAAAAAAGGTGGAGAAGCTTTTGCTGGTTGACGAAGATTTCAGACTGACGGGCCTCATCACCATCAAAGACATCGACATGATGCGCCGCTTCCCGCGGGCCTGTAAAGATGGGCAAGGGAGGCTGAGAGTGGGGGCTGCCGTCGGCGTCTACGACTACGAACGTGCCGAGAGGCTTATTAACAAGGGCGTCGACGTACTGGTGGTCGACAGTGCCCACGGGCATTCGAAAAACGTTATCGAAACCGTTCGACATATTAAGGAGAAGTGGGACATCGACGTGGTGGCCGGCAACGTGGCCACCGCCGCCGGATGCCGGGACTTGATCAATGCCGGCGCCGACGCCGTGAAGGTGGGCATCGGACCGGGGTCGATCTGCACCACCCGGGTGATTTCCGGCGTGGGAGTCCCGCAGATCACCGCGATTTATGAAGTTGCCAAAGAAGCCGAAGCAAGCCGAACACCGATCATTGCCGACGGAGGAATCCGATACTCGGGCGACATGACCAAGGCCATCGTAGCCGGTGCCCACGTCGTCATGATCGGAGGCTTGTTGGCTGGATTAGAAGAGAGTCCCGGCGAGCAAATCCTCTACCAAGGACGAACATTCAAGGTCTATCGAGGTATGGGCTCCCTGGGGGCCATGGTCAAGGGATCGGGCGACCGATACGGCCAGCCGGGTGCCCTCCAGCAGGGTAAACTCGTTCCCGAGGGCGTCGAAGGGCGCGTGCCTTTCAAAGGAGCTTTGGGACCGTTTGTCTACCAGCTAGTCGGGGGACTCCGGGCGGGCATGGGCTATTGTGGAACACCAACCATCGAAGAGTTGCGCACGGAAGCACAATTCATTCAGGTTTCCGCTGCCAGTGTACGGGAGAGTCACCCTCATGACATCGTTATCACGCAGGAAGCGCCAAACTACAGTACCGGCTACTCCGACGATCAGTCGTGAGATGCCCGCCAGGGCACCGGGCCGAGGCCGCTCTTCAAAAGAAGCACTGGGGATTCTGGGGTTGCTCGTTGCGGCCCTGGTGCTGCTGGCCGACGCGGCCGCTTTGGCCGTCGGGCCGACCGACACGGATACCTATGTTACGCCGATCGGTTTCTCGACGGGCAAGAATGGTGCCAAGCTGGTCTGGCTGCCCTACCGTCCCTCGGCGGCAGAGCTGCGAAAGGCACGATCAGATTCCCTGAGGACGGCGAACCGGGCGGACTTTCAGTCACGCAGCAGGCGGTCCGAGCAGGCCGGCGACGACCCCATGTCGGATCCGTTCGGCGATCGAGTTTCTCCAAGAGCGAAAGCGCCAACGCTCGCCGTCAACAACGTCAAGAAACGGCCCTTCCAAAACGTCAAGAAAAGGCCCTTCCAAGGCAGATTCCTCGATCCGACCACGCTGCCCGAGCGGGCCGGCTCCCTGACCGCGCGAACCTCGGATAGCCGGAAGCACGCCGTGGCTGCG
>CAZWWC010000530.1:0-2536 GCA_964637625.1 uncultured Planctomycetaceae bacterium | reverse complement strand
TCGGCAAGCTCACCGGAATCGGTCGACCAAATGCCCCCCGTAGTAAACTCTTCGTCGGAGGACGTCGATCCTTCGGACCGTGGCCGGTCGACCTGGTCAGACGGCTCTTCCGTATAACCCGTTTGCTCCACGCGTTCGTCCGCGGATTGCCTAATGTGCCCAAAGCGGACACCGCCCGCGCCACCGCCACGAGTGCCGATTTGGACGCCAAGCGTCGGCTCTTCCCTTGGTGCAAGCGCCGCCGACATGAAACGTTCCCGTGCCACCGGCGCCGCCGGCAGGAAACGAATCGTGCGAGCCGAATCGAAAAGCAGACTGTCAACGGCTTCCCGGGCAGTCTGCAGCTCAGCGGCCGGGGTCTCGCCCGAGAGGGCCAAAGCCTGGTCAAACGCGGTGCCCGGGAACACGGCTACCCGCACTTCAAGCATCGCGACGGTCGAAAGTCCCGCGGAGCCGTCCGGCAGAACCTCGGTGGCCCGCACGTCGAGGAAGACGGAGCCGGTGGGCTGCTCGACCGGGACGTCCCAGGTGATCAGGCCCGAGGCGGCGTCGATGCTCGCGCCGTCCGGCGCGCCCAGCTCCAGTTCGTAGCGGACCGCATTACTCGGCTCATCGGGGTCGGCCGCACGGGCGGTGGTGCGGAAGATCGTTCCGGCCACGGCGATCTGGGTATCGGCCGGCCTGAACGTCGGCGCATCGTCCACCTCGATCACGGTGACCTGAAAGGTCTGCTGATCGGTGGCTTCGCCGGAATCGGTCGCGTAGACCGTGATCTGAAATTCCTTTCCGCCGTGGGTCTCGGCGGGCCGCCAGGTGAAACGGCCCGAGCCGGGATCAATGCTCGCCGCGGCGGGACTGCCCGGCGCCAGGGTGTAAGTCAAGACGTTGGCCGGCAGGTCCGGATCGGTCGCCAAGGCATCGAACCACAGCAACGCTCCTTCGTCGACCGCGGCGTCGTCGATCTGTTCGAGCACGGGCGATTGGTTCACCTCGGCGACCGTGATCGTGATCTTTTCGGCGCTGGTTGCCCCGTCTTCATCGGTGACGCGAATCCAGACGTCGTATTGGCCGGGCCCGTCGGCCTCGGTGGGCATCCAGTTGAATTGGGCCGTGCCCGGCGCCGACGCGGTGATCGAGGCGCCCTGGGGGGCTCCGTCGTCGAGGCCAAACGCGATGACGGTGACGTCTTGCGGGGTGCTGTCGGGGTCGTCGGCGGTCAACTGGAACGAGAGCAGCGAGCCCTCGTCGATCTGCTGGTTGCCGATGGCCCAGAGCTGCGGGGCCCGGTTGATGTCGATTTCAAACGACTGCTGGGTCTGGTTGCCGGCGGCGTCCTCCAGGGTGACGATCACTTCCTGGTCGGTCCCGTGCGAAGGTTGTGGGATCCAGTTGACCTGGCCGGTCTGGCTGTTGATGAACATGCCGGACGGAGATTGGTCGAGCGAGTAAGTCGCCTCGCCGGCCGCTTCGGCGTCGGACTCGACGTCGTAGGTGTACTGCACGCCGCCGTTGGCCTCGATCGTTGGCGCGGAGGTGATTTCCGGCGGTGTGGTGTCGACCGTGATTTCCAGCGCCGTCGACTCGTCGCCTTCGAGCGTGACGACCTCGTCGGAATTGCCGATATCGACCGCCACGTCGTAGAAACCCTGGACGGCCGTGATCGAGTGCGTGCCGTCGAGCAATTCGTGCGTCTCATTGGTCACGATCACGACCGAATCGCTCGTGGCGCTGGTCTGGCCGATCAACTGGCCGTCGGCGTAGAGGGAGACCGTGGCGCCGTCGGCGGTGCCGTCGACGCGGAACCAGAGCGCCTGGTCTGACGTGTTGTTCAAATAGGTCAGATTGTCGGAGTTATCGCCGCCGGTGTCGCTGCTTGAGAGCAATTCGATACCACTCGGCGCGGCCGGCGTGACCAGGACGGGGACGGACTGCGTGTCCCACGCGCTATTGGCCGTATTGGACACGCCCACAAGAATACCATAGACACCGCCGGCGGTTGCGCCGGCCGTGACGGTCGTGGTGCCCGTGCTGTCGGAAATCGAGATCTGAATGTCGTCCGACATGGGCCAGACGACCCCGCCGTAGTCGACCGCGCCGCCCTCGACGTCGATCGAGGCGAGCGTGAAGGTGTTCGTGCCGCCGGCGTCCACCGCGACGTTGGCGATCGGTTCGAGGTACGGATTATCGTCGATGGTATCCGGTTCGATCGTGACGTGAAAGGTCTGGCTCGCCTGGCCGCCGTTGCCGTCGTCGACCGTAACGGTCACGTTTGCCTCGCCGGTATAGCCTTCCGGCGCGGAAAGGATGAGCAGGCCGTTTTCTTCGTCGAGAAAGATCTCGACCGACTCCATCACCACGTCGGTCGTCGGTCGGTCGTTGGCGTCCGTTTCGACGTCCTGGATGGCCTTGCGCACCTGGCTGCCCTCGACCAGGCAGCCGAAAACGCTGTGGTTGAAATCGAGGTGTCGGGTGGCGGTGCCGGTGATGAAAAACTGGGAATCGTTCGTGTCGTCGCCGCTCTTGGCCATCGACAACA
>CAZWWC010000529.1:0-2536 GCA_964637625.1 uncultured Planctomycetaceae bacterium | reverse complement strand
ATGTTGTGCTCGGCCACGTGCAGTCCGGTGCCGGCCAGCAGGACCACGCGGTCGCCCGAGGTGAGATAGCCCACCTCGCGCCCTTGCTCGACGACGTAGTCGACCAGTTCGCGAGGGCTCTCGGTCGGCGCGCCGGCCAAGGGAATCACGCCCCAGTACAAACACATCCGCCGCAGCGCCGCGTCCGAGTCGCTCACGCCGATGGTAGGCACGAAAAGGCGGTCCTTCGACAGCCGCAGCGCCGTGCGGCCGCTGGCCGTGGCCACGACCACCATCTGCGCGTCGAGCGCCTCGGCCAGCCGACCGGCGGCCTGCGCGGTGGCCTCGGTGATGGGGTCTTCGTCCTGCTTGTCCGGCTCGGAGCGGTCGCCGCGCGGTTGCTGGCGCACCAGCGGCTCGGTGGCCAGTGCGATGCGGTGCATCACCTCGACCGCCTCGCGGGGATATTTTCCGATGGCCGTTTCGCCCGAGAGCATGCACGCGTCGGCTCCGTCCAGGATGGCGTTGGCCACGTCGGTGGCTTCGGCCCGGGTCGGAAGCCGCGAATGCTGCATGCTGTCGAGCATCTGCGTGGCGATGATCACCGGCTTATGGAGCCGATGGCAGATGCGGATGATTCGCTTCTGCACCACGGGCACCTGGGCAATGTCGATCTCGACGCCCAGATCACCCCGGGCGACCATCACCACGTCGGCCGCTTGGACGATGTCCTCGATCGTTTCGAGCGCCTCGGGCTTTTCGATCTTGGCAACGACCTGGGCCGAGGCGCCTTCGGCCTCGATGATCGACTTGAGCTGGCGGACGTCGTCGGCTGCGCGGACGAAGCTCAGGCCGATGAAGTCGATGCCCGCCTTGGCCGCCCAGGCCGCATTGTCGCGGTCGCGCTGGCCCAGGGTCGGCACGCTGAGCTTCACACCCGGCAGATTGACACCCTGGCGGCTGCGGATCTGACCCGACTGGATCACCCGGCAAGTAGCCCCGTCGGGCTCAAGGTGCTCGACCAGCAGCGCGACAATGCCGTCGGCCAGCAAGACGCGGTCGCCGACGGTCAGTTCGTCGACCAGCGGCTCGTACGTCGTCACCAGATCGCCCGGCTCGGTGGCCTGCTGCCCGCGGACGAAGCGCACCTGGTCGCCCGCCACGCAGCGGAGCTTGCCGCCGGGCAACTCGCCGAGTCGAATCTTCGGTCCGGCCAGATCGGTCAGAATGGCCACCGGCTGGCTCGCTTGCCGGCTCGCCTGGCGGATGTCCCGGACCCGCTGGTCGTGCTCCTGGCGATCGCCGTGGGCCGTGTTTACCCGAAATACGTCGACCCCGGCCTGGATCAACTCCACCAGCTGCTCCACCTTCTCACAGGCAGGCCCCACGGTGGCCACGATTTTGGTCTGGCTCGGACGTCGATTAGGAGGAAGCTTGGCCTCGGACATGATAGTGCTCGCTAAGGATTGATACTGCGAATCGCTTTGACTGTCAGGTTCACCGTTTAGCGGGGCCGCTTGCGGCCCGTTGCCGTGCCTGAAAATTTGGCGCCCGAATAGCATACCGACCGGTATCCTACCCCACCGGCCGAATTCTGCAAAGCCCTATGGGATGGTCACCGCCGAGCGGCTCCCTTGCGTTTAATTCTCGTAGCGGTACATTGTCGACTGTAGGTCAGGCCGTGCCTGAGGGGTCGTTGACTGGCAATCGGATTCGGAGGCCGCCGGATGAATCCACCTACCGAAAAGGTCGCCCTGATCACCGGCGCGGGCAAACGTCGGGTGGGCAACTGCATCGCTCGGCGTCTGGCCCGACGGGGCTACTCGATCGCGGTCCACTACAACCGCTCGGCCGGCGAGGCGCAAGAGACCGTCGATGAGCTCTCCGGCCTGGGCGTGACGGCCCGCGCGTTTCAAGCCGACCTGGCCCACGAAGAAGAAGTCCAGCGGCTAGTTGACGAGACACTCGAAGCCTTCGGTCGGATTGACGTGCTGGTGACCGCCGCGGCGGTCTGGGGGCAGAAGCGGTTGGAAGACGTCACGGCCGACGACGTTCGACGGCAGTTCGAGATCAACACGCTGGGCACGTTTCTTTGTTGTCAGAAGGTCGGCCTGGCGATGGTTGCTCAGCCGAGCGGTGGTGCGATCGTGACGATCGGCGATTGGGCCACACGGCGGCCTTACGTCGACTACGCAGCTTATTTTCCGTCGAAGGGAGCGATTCCGACGATGACCCGGTCGCTGGCCGTCGAGTTGGCCCGACGCAATCCAAAAGTCCGCGTCAACTGCGTGCTGCCCGGGCCGGTGATGCTTCCGGCGGATCTGTCGGCGGAGGAAGTCAAGGAGTCGATTGCCGGTACGGTGTTGAAGCGAGGAGGCTCGCCCGAGCATATTGCCCACGCGGTGGAGTTCCTCGTCGAGAACGACTACGTCACGGGCGTGTGTCTTCCGGTCGACGGCGGGCGAACGATTGCGTGAAAAGAAATCGGTAACAAAGACTCCCGACCCAATCCTGTTCGGCACAAGATTTGCGCATTGCATGGAACCCCGCGAAGGTG
>CAZWWC010000528.1:0-2544 GCA_964637625.1 uncultured Planctomycetaceae bacterium | reverse complement strand
CCGCATGGTCAACTGGGCGCGGCCTAAGCGTTACGGTTACCTGTCGCAGAAGCCCCCAAAGGCTGGAATCGAAAACCACAACGAACGGAGCGTACACCATCAGGCCAGCCAATCCGGTGGCCAACAGCGCGGTCCAACTTGATACAGGTGGAAACGACGCGCGAGCCAGCGACCAGACGACGGCCAAGAAAACGGCTGCAAGGAGCGGTCTGGTCCAGGCCTGCAACAGATATGTGAGAACCCTGACTTGGCAGGCACGGCAAGCAATGACGATGACGACAATGCTCTGAACTGCCAGCGGCAGGGCGGTCCCCCAAGCAACGCCCAGAATGCCAAACGGCCGCACCAGCAGCAGACTGAGGCCCACCGTGAGCACCGCCTGGATCACCGTCGACGCGAAAAGGCTCCGGACCCGACCGATGCCTTCGAGAATTCGCGAGGCCATTGCCATCGCGAGTGCTACCGTCAGCGACAGGGCGAGGATCGCCAGCGGCGGATAGCAGAGATCGGCATATTTCGGGCCCATCCAGAGCGCGATGAAAGGACGGCCAAGGAAAAGCAACCCGACCTGGATCGGCACGGCGAGATAGAGCAGATAGCGAGTGCCCCTGACTAACAGCGCGGCGACGGCCGAGCAATTCCCGAGGGCGTCCCATTTGCTCACGGCCGGGGTCAGCACGGCGATTGCAACGCGAAGCCCGTCGCCGGCCTGACCGGACAGACTGGCCGCGATGCCAAAATACGTGACGGCCGCGGCCGGCAAGAACGCCCCGATCACCAAGGTGTTGCTCTGCGAGCCGATTCGGCCCACGATCACCGATAGGAAGACGAACGCGCTGTAACCCCAAATCAAGCGAAAGGTCTTACGGTTGATGAAGCGGAAGCAAAACTGGAGGCTGGGCACGAATCGATGTGCCGCCCACGCGCACGCCACCATATCCAAGACGCTGCCGGCCATGACGGCCAGGGCGATCGCTCGAAGCCCGCCACCGAGCCAGATGATCGTTACGAAGGCCGCGTTGCGCACCAAGAGCGTCGATACACGGATTACATTGACCGTTGGATACTTTCCGAAACCCAGCAGCACCGTCTTGTAATTGCCCATTGGCAAGAGCAGTGAGAAGTTGACGCCGAGAACGGTCAGCATGAATCGCATATCGCTGGCGAGGTCGTCGGCCAAGCCAAAAGGCTGCTTCCAGAACATTGCGATCGCGGCGGTGACCAACAGTGCCGACGCGCCACCGCAGGCAAAGATGGCCAGGCTCGTGCTGAACACCTGGTTGATCGCCTCTTTGTCATCGAGTCCATCGTAGCGGGCGACGTAACGTACCACCGCAGCCCCGACGCCAAGGTCGGCCAACATCATGTAGGCTATCACGGAGTTGACCAACGTCCACACGCCGTAGCGATTGTCCCCCAGTCCATGAACCAGGATCGGCAACACAAAGAAGACGACCGCCACCTGAGTCGCGAAATAGGCGACATTGGACGCCGAATTGAAGAGAATCTTCTGACGCTCAGTCATTATCGCAAGTCTTGAAATCTCTTTCTAACGATGATGCGTGCGTGAACACTGTGTAATGCCTAGCGTTTCGTTGCAGAGACAATGAAGTTCCACCCCAGCCGGTTGAACGGGAACACTCTGCCGAAACATCGATCGACCCAACTTGAAAGGCACACAGCGGGCCTCGCCCATGCCTTTTCGGA
This sequence comes from uncultured Planctomycetaceae bacterium, assembly GCA_964637625.1. GTDB lineage: Bacteria > Planctomycetota > Planctomycetia > Pirellulales > Thermoguttaceae > UBA11386. The sequence goes on along the minus strand of CAZWWC010000528.1, from coordinate 837 downwards.
ATTGGCCACTCCATAGGGCAACAGGTACACGCCGTAGGTTCGCGTAATGGTATAGCCGCAGTCGGCCAGCATCTTGTTGATTCGAGACGGGGTGTAGAATCTCAAGTGTGTGGCGTCCCATCCGTACCACCGTTTGGAACCCTTGATCCAACGATAATAGAGAGTGCCAAGAACGGCGTTGAGTGATAAGCTGTTCTGCGTCGAAAGGAGAAGCGTGTCGCCACGCGTCTGGCATTGTGAGAAGCTGCTCAGAAACTGCTCGTCGTCGTGGATGTGCTCGATAATGTCCTTGGCGACAATGACATCAAATCGCATTTGTCTAAGGTCCCCGGGGAAGACGTCCGACCGACGGCAATGGAGCCTGCTGGACACGCCAGCCTTCATGGCATACAGTTTGGCGGTCTCAATGGCGGCGTCTTCGACGTCGACCAGAACCACGTCCGCGCCTTGCTTGGCGCAATAAACCGACATGTAGCCAGCGCCCCCTCCGTAGTCCAATACCTTCTTGCCGCGAATGTCCTTCCCGAGAATCGCCTTGAATGCCTTAGCTTTTGATTGCGAATAGGGGTTGTCATATTCCGCAAGATACTTGGCCAAAGCGCGATCAGGCTTCTCATCTCTTGCCCAATGGTCTTCACTGTAGCGAGGTCGAGAGGTGTTCATCGAGACTGCCCTGTGCGTGTCTTGGTAGAAGGATCGATCCACAACATCAAGGTCGCCGAAAGCTCAGCGGTGTGAGTGGCCGTGGACGACTTCAGACACCGCCCGCGCGGGGTCCAATGCCGCGGCGCGAGCCAACAGCCAGACTCCACGGAAGACCCGCCGCTGATTGAACGC
>CAZWWC010000527.1:0-2556 GCA_964637625.1 uncultured Planctomycetaceae bacterium | reverse complement strand
ACCACCGAATCCTTCTTCGCGGCGCTTGGCCGATGGGCTACAACCGTCGCGGGCAGCTCGGCCGTAGTCTGTGGCCGGGCCGTTGTGGCCGGTTCCAGCGGCGTGCAGTAGCGGCACTCGGGCAAATCGAGACGATCCGCGCAGTGCTCGTTCCTCTCGTAGAACGTGGGCGGCTCGTAGGTCCAACCTTCGGCCAGACGCTTCGCTTCGGCGCGGATCTTCCGCAGCACGTACCAGCCGCCGACCGAGGCATAGAGACGAGCCTTCCAGCCGAACTCGGCGTAGAGATCCGTAAGCAGGGCCTCGATTTTCCCACGCATCACGGGGTCGTTTCGATAGTACCGCCTGGCCGCGCCGACCAGCGCGGCGTAGGTCGTGCCCAAATCGCGGGCTTCCCAGGCCATCCGGCGACGCACACGTGGATCGGGGTGGTTCTTATGCCGCCGCCAGCCGGCCAGCGTGGTTCGGACAATTCGCACCGTGCTCGGGCCGTTCACCTCGAAATCGCGATCGAACGCACGGGTCATGAACTCGCCTTCCAGCCCGTCCTTGATGTGGGGATGGCGATAGTTGAACACGAGTTGCCCGTGAATGTCGCCCATCTCATACTCGCTCGGGTCCTTCATGAGTCCCTTGGCGGTCAGCTCGTCGTGCAACGGCGTTCCGGGGATGGGCGTGTAGAGCATGAACTGGTGGAAGTCGGTGTTGTAGCCGACCGCGTAGTCGATGGCCTCGTCGATGTTTTCCGCGGTGTGGTTTTCCAGGCCGATGATCGTGGAGCCCAGGACCCGGATTCCGTGGGCCTGAAGCCTCTTGACCAGCCGGCGCACGTCGACTCCGCGGAGTTTGGCGTATTGGCTGTTTTTGCCTTCCATTCCCATCCAGACCCAGGAGATCCCCAGCCCGATGAGTTCGTCCATCGTGTATTTGTTCAGGACGTTTGCCGAGCTGAACACGTGGATGGCCCAGGCTTTGTCGTGGCGGCGCATCAATTCGAGCAGACGCCGCGCACGACGCTGGTGCAGCAGGAAGTTCTCGTCCATCATGAAGAACGAGCAGACCTGCATTTCTCTTTCCATCCGGCACATGACGTGGAAGAGCTCGTCGCCCGTCTCGTAGAAGTTGACGAATTTGCCCTTTCCGCCGAACATGGCCGAGGTGGAGCAGAAGTTGCATCCCATCGGACAACCGACCGAGGGGATGACGGTGGCGGCCACGTCGCCCGGCCCCTCCGTGACCGTCACGCCGGCGCTTCGCGTGCCAATACCCGATTTGATCATGGGGTGGCGGATCGGGCGGTCTTCGTCCTCGCCGAGCAAGCGGCGGAACCAGCGGACGCCCTCGCCCTTGACGCAGTGGTCGGCATCGATCCGCTCTTCCAGATCGGGGATATTGGCGACGTGCCCGCCGACGACGATCGTCGCCTGCGGCTGATACCGGCGGATCAACTCACACATCTTCTTGACTTTGCCCAGATTCGGGACGATGCTCGTGATCCCGATGATGTCGTATTGATTCTCCCGCAACTCCTGGACAAACCGATCGAGCACGGGGAAATCGAGCACCAGGCACGGGGCCTCGATGTTCGCCTGGATGAGCATCAGCCCCCAACTGCGATGGAACATCCGGAGCGAAAACGGCCCTTGTGTCCGGGTAACCTGGTTATGGTACAACTCCATCGGGTTCATCACTCGCGAACCGTACTCGTCGTCCTGGGCATAGGGTCCGAAGACGCTGGTCAGCAAGACTCTGGCACGGCGACCGAGCGGGTGGGTGGGCGATGATGTGGGGATTAACGATAGTCGGTTGGCTTGAATCATTCTGGTAGTAGTTCCTTCGATCTCGGAGGGGGACAGTCCCATTTTCGCTGTGCGAAAATGGGACAGTCCCCAAGTGATTTGCACGGCAACGCCGCGACCACGAGGCTGGAGGACGACCTTGCGAGGCTTCTTCGGCTTCCCGCAAGGCGGAAAACGCCTACTCGGCACGCAGACGTTGACCCGAGAAGGGAACATGTGCTCCGGATGGGTCGCTAGCTACCCCGGACTCAGGCAATGCACACGAGCCTGTTCTCGATTCCGGCAGGGTCCTTTGCTGCCGACATCTCTTGGCTGATCGGTCGACCAGGACGTCGTCGGCCAACGTCCAGTCCCCTACAAGTTCATAGAAAGTATATTAGATCTCGACCCGGCCCTTGCCCCTGCGGTGTCTCCGCTCGGTAATAGCTGGGTAATACTTCTGGCTTCGCGTAAACCCAGAACCGATCAGGACTAACGGCGTACTCCCTCTGACGAGACCGGTCTATTCGCGGGTGGGGGTGTCACGGCGGATCGAGAGCCGCAGGCGTAAGGACCGGACGACGACGCCCCCGGAAGCACTGCCCTCGAATCAGCGGGCAAGTTGCGGTATCTTGGGGGTTGATGCGACGGTGCTTTGTCCCAGCCGTATTGCGGCACAGGGCCGCGGGGTGCCTGGGCCACGACGCAGCGCAGGGTGCCACGGCAACAAATTGCATGAACTGATATTGAAATAAAACGGGCGGTCGTCCAGAGTTGC
>CAZWWC010000526.1:0-2567 GCA_964637625.1 uncultured Planctomycetaceae bacterium | reverse complement strand
GACGTCGAGAGCCGCCGGCCGTTTCTCTCGGGCTTCATCGTCCGGCAGCTAAGCCGCCGGGTGAGCAACTTTCGCGCCCGAGAGAGCCTCGACGACTATCTCGCCCGACACAATCTGGTCGGCATGGAAGGGATCGATACCCGGGCGCTGGTCCGTAGAATCCGCATCCATGGGGCGATGAAGGGCGTGCTCTCAACCGTCGACCTGGACGACGAGAGCCTCGTTGAAAAGGCGAAGGCCAGCCCAGGGCTGGTCGGCCGCGATCTGGTGCGCGAAGTCATCCCCGAAAAACCGTTTGAGTGGAACGAGCCACTAAGCCCTTGGGCCCGCTTGACCGAGCAGCCGGCCCGCAAACCGCCCGGGCCTGACGCGCCCCATGTGGTGGCCCTGGATTTCGGCATGAAGTGGAACATCGCCCGTCACCTGTTCGACATGGGCTGCCGCGTGACGGTCCTGCCGGGGGTGGCCACGGCCGAGGAGGTCCTTCGGTACAAGCCGGACGGCGTGTTCCTTTCCAACGGTCCCGGCGACCCCGAGCCGATCGGCTATGCGCGGGAGACGATCGGCCGGCTGTTGGGCAAGAGGCCGATCTTTGGCATCTGCCTGGGCCATCAACTCTTGTGTCTGGCCTGTGGGGCCAAAACGTTCAAACTAAAATTCGGCCACCGCGGGGCCAACCAGCCGGTGATGGACCGCACCACCGGCAAGGTCGAGATCACCACGCAGAACCACGGCTTCGCCGTCGCCCCCGACGGCCTGCCCGACGAGTTGGAAGTGACCCACGTCAACCTGAACGACGAGACGATCGAAGGCGTGCGGCATCGGAAGCATCCGGCCTTCAGCGTGCAGTATCACCCGGAGGCTTCGGCCGGGCCGCATGATAGTAGCTATTTGTTCGCGCGGTTTGGGGAGATGTTGAAGTAGAGGGTGCCACTGCTGGCTTGCCCAGCAGTGCTGTAGGTCAGGCTGTGCCTGACAAGAATATTTCACCACGGAGGACACGGAGGGAGGGAGTAGTAGCCACGAAAAGCACAAAGAGTGAAGAAGTGGTGGGACTCGTAACCTTGTCTTGTTCTACGTTCTTGATTAATAGCATGCCATACCCAAACTCATTCCACCATTCCGTGTTTGTCGGAGGCTGAATTATGAGCGCCGAACGCTTCCTGCCAGTTCTCCTTTGGCCGATATCGTGCTTCGACCGTCGCCGCAAGAATCCACTACCAGTCTACAATCGCTTTTTCTGGCTCGATTGGTCTACACTTACACCGCAGCAAATTGCGGAAATTCTTGCGATCATCGAAGCGCAGAAGGAACGCCATATTCATTCGCCGTCTGGGCTCGAGGAAAGCGTCATCACGATGTCGATCGGGGCGGAAACTACAGACACCCGGATGTTGAATTACCGCCATCTCTTCACCGAGGTTCCTGAGAACAATATCGAAGCATTCTGGAATGCTCGAGAAGGACGCAATTGTGGTTTTCAGTTCGTTAGGATATCACGCGAGTATTTCGAGGACGAAACGGGTACGCCCATCTCAAATTATGAGATGATACAGCACGTATCAGGACAGGAGTTTCCAATAATCGTTGGCAATGCTGAAAGCGTGCTTCGCTTGGGGGCCATTGATCCAGTGAATGTCGATGATTGGAGTGTGGAACGCGCGAATACAATAGCACAGTTTCTAGACGTTGTCCAAAGGATACACAGAAGCGCGTGGTATCGATCGCCCAGTGTGATCACATCGCTTTCGCACAAATCTGGCGACGGGCGATTACTGGAGGCTGACTTTCCTGACGATGAGAAGACCATGTCGATTCTGGCGTATTTCCGGCAACTCCACGCCGGAGACAGGCTCGTTGTCAACGCCTGTGATGCCTATGTTCATCATGCAGGCGATGCCCACAAACAGTGGTGGATCAGTGAGCGTAAGCAGACATTTGAGTCACTCGTAGATTCGCCACCCATGCCCTTCAACACCGATGGTAAGTCGCGTCGGGAAATCGTTCGCATGTTCATGTACGGCGCTGGGTTGCTTCACAGTTGCTCTAATCACGGCGACGATGTGGCTCTCGATGACTTCATTGCCAAACATGGCAAACACAAAATGATAATGATTTTCAATTCATGCCTTATGGATCTCTATCGTATTGCGGCGAGCATTTTTCCGGTCATTCGCCAAGACTACCAGCACTGGCTCAATAATGCAGGTTTTGCTCCTCCAAGTCGCGTTTCCATTTCTGATTTATTTGCCGGTTTCTCGACGCCAACAAAGAGCACATAACAAGCAATTGTAGGGTCGGGTGGGAACCGCCCCATCAAAAATGAGACTTCATCACGAATTGGTTGGGCACGTGAAGCGTGCCCCACCCTACCTTTCTTCGTGTCCTTCGTGATCTTCGTGGTGAAATCCTTGTCAGGCACAGCCTGACCTACAGCTGCGCGATAATCAAACCGAGGTGCGGCAAGAATCGTTTACCGTCACACAATCACCGAGCAAGAGAGGTCCAGAAATCCCATGTCCGAAGAACCGCTGATCGCCATGTTTGTCGATTTCGAGAACCTCGCC
>CAZWWC010000525.1:0-2578 GCA_964637625.1 uncultured Planctomycetaceae bacterium | reverse complement strand
TCGCCGTTTTCGAGGACGCGCAGCAGCTTGATCTGGGTGGGCATCGGCATGTCGCCCACCTCGTCGAGAAACATCGTGCCGCCGTGGGCATACTCGAACTTGCCCACCCGATCCGTCGACGCGTCGGTAAACGCGCCCTTCACATGGCCGAACAGCTCGCTCTCGAGGATATTCTCGCTCAAGGCGGCGCAGTTGAGCGCCACGAAGGGCTTGTTCTTGCGAGGGCTGTTCTGGTGGATCGACTGGGCAACCAACTCCTTGCCGGTGCCCGTGGCGCCCTGGATCAATACCGAAGCATTCGTCGGCGCGATCCGCTTGAGCCGCTCGATCACGTCGCGCATCTGCGGGCTGTCGCCGATGACGCCCTCGAAGCCGTATTTTTCGTCGAGCCGGCGCTTGAGTTCGAGATTATCGCGGCGCAGCGTGCTGCTCTGGGCCGCCTTCTCGGCCACGGTGCGAAGCTGCTCGATCTTCAGCGGCTTGAGCAGATAATTGAACGCCCCGCGCTGCATCGCCTCGACCGCCGAGGGGATCGTCCCGTGGCCGGTCATGAGGATCACCTCGCAGTCGGGCAGCGACTGCTTGGCGCGATCGAGAATCCCCAGCCCGTCGACGTCGCTCATCACCAAATCGGTGACCACGACGTCGTAGGCACCTTCCTCGATCATCTTGGCGCCCTGGGTGCCGGAGGTCGCGACGTGGCAATGAAAGCCCACCCGGGCGAGGCCTTCGGCCACCACCTCGGCGTGGGCTTTGTCATTGTCGACGATGAGCACTTCGACCGGCGGGGCGGCGGTTTCGTCGGGTGGCGTCTGTTTTGCTTCTTTGCGGACCATGCGGTGATGATACAAGATTGCCGAAGCAGAGAACAGGCCCTGGGGACTGTCCCCTTTCGGCCCGCTGGACGTCGGGCTTCCGCCCGACGCTATGAACTGATACCTGATCCCTGACAACTGCCTACTATTCGTCGGCGGCCAACCTTGCGGGCACCGGCAACTTGATGGTGAACTGCGTTCCACGGCCCAGTTCGCTCTGCACGCTGATCGTGCCGCCGTGGGCCTCGATGATCTTCCGCGTGGTGGGTAGCCCCAACCCCGACCCGCCACTCTTCGTCGAGAAGAACGCGTCGAAGATCTTTGCCCTGGTGTCCTCGTCCATTCCGCAGCCCGTGTCGATCAGGTCCAGCGCCACGCCGTCAGCCGTGGCGTAAGAGCGCACCACAATCTGCCCTCCGTCACGGACGGCTTGCTCGGCGTTGAGCACCAGATTCAGCAGGGCGCCGTGGAACGCCTCGCGGTCCAACAGCACGGTGGGCAACTCGGGCGAGAGGTAGGTGACCAGTTCGATGCCCGCCTCGGTCGCCTTGGGGCGAAAGAAATCCAACACGCGATCGACCTGGTCGTTCAGCGCGGTAGGCTCCAAACGGAGCTTGCGGATCTTGGTGAAGCTGAGGAAATTGTCCAACAGGTCCTGCAGCCGCTGGCATTCCCGTTCGACGACTTGCACCTTACGCAACGCGCGCCGATCCCTGGCCGAATCGCTCTCGGCGAAGTCCTCGGCCAACAGCTCCATGTTGAGCCGGATCGTGGACAGCGGGTTCTTAATCTCGTGTGCAAGTCCCCCGGCCAGCCGGGCGATCTCTTGATACTGATCGACCAGCTTCTGATCGGTGTCGGATGGTGGGGTGTTGGAGTCGGACATGGGAGATGGGTTGCGGACGCGATCGCTCATCGTATTACATTGGGTGCCATGGGCGGCTTGTCCGCCCTTGTCCAATCTGACTTTGACACCGGCACCTCACGGCGGATTGTCAGAAGAACTCGGACGGGAGGCCGTGAATCGTCGGCAAGTCAGGATCGTCGTGCTTTCGATCACTTTCGTACCAGCGGGCACTCGACCACCGCCAATCGCTTGCGTGCCGACAGAGCCCACGTGTGACCGGATTGAGGTGGATGTAGTCGATCGAGGCAAGGACCACGTTAACCGTGTGGAAATTGCGGTCGTAGCCAGGTCCTTTTTGCCAGTACCGAAACACTTTTCCCCGTCGGCGATCCGGCACGGTCAGTCTCTCCAGCAAAGGACTCTGGTCGGTGCATAACAATTCCTTGATCCGATAGGAGTAGGGACGTTTGATGGCTCGCAACACCGCTTGAATGTCGCCGCCGCCGCTGCGTGGATACACGAGCAAGTGGACGTGTTCGGGCATGAAGACAAAGGCGACCAAGGCATAATCGTAACGACGCAACGCCCGATCGACGGATTCTGACAGAAGTGTCCGCCAAGTGTCATTGGTCAGAAGCGGCATCCGACCGTGGCACGAGAACGTCAGTTCATGCAAATCACTGGCGTTGTTGTAGTGCTTGACCGTTCGGCGGTGTCGGTCGGGCAGGGACATGGGTGCATGATACGCATTTAGGCAAGGGCGGACAAGCCGCCCATGGCACCCAAGCCGCCCACAACGCTTGATTGCTACTCCCCGTCGCCGTTGGAGGCGACTTCGGCCGGTTTTTCCAGCTCGGCCATGGCGGCCCGGCGGCTGAGCTTCACGCGGTCTTGCTCGTCGACGGCGATCACCTTG
>CAZWWC010000524.1:0-2580 GCA_964637625.1 uncultured Planctomycetaceae bacterium | reverse complement strand
AGGATTACTCGAGCCCGGTTGCGGATATCAGCTACGAGGGCCGCTTCAATCTTCGCTTGCGGCTCCCGGGCGGCGGCGGTGGTAAGCGGCTGCTGCTGAATTCCCACGTCGACGTCGTCCCACCGTCCGAAGGACAAACCGGCGCGTTTAGCCCGGTGGAAAGAGACGGCACGGTCTACGGCCGCGGCGCCTGCGACGCCAAGGGACAGGTGGCGACGATCTACTTGGTTCTTGCCGCGCTCGAGCGACTGGACGTGCGGCTCGTCGGCGACCTTGTCGCCCACGTCGTCAACGAAGAGGAAAACGGCGGCAACGGGACCCTGGCCATGATTCGCGCCGGCGAAGAGGCCGACGACTGTATCGTGATGGAGGCGACGACCAACAAGATCTTTACCAGTGTTCGCGGCGCGGTCTGGTTTCGGATCCTCTGCCGAGGCACGCCGGGTCACTCGGGCCGACTGAGCGACACCGTAAGCGCGCTGGCGCTTGCCCGTCGGGCCATGGACCGGCTCGAAAAATACCACGACGATTTGCTGGCGGCCTCGCGAGGGATTCCCCTTTTTGACAAGTACGAAGATCCGATGCCGATTACGTTCGGCCGGTGCACGGCGGGCGACTGGCCGGCCACGGCGCCGTCCCGCGCGGTGGTCGAGGGTGTTTTGGGGCTATTGCCCAACAAAACCCGGCACGAGGTCATGGCCGAAATGCACTCGGCGTTGGCCGACGGCGGCCCGCCGCCCCTGGCCGAGCGCGTCCAGCTCGAATTCACCTACCGCCACGACAGCCACGTTTTGGACCCGGGCCATCCGTTGGTCGAAGGACTCAAGCGATGTTGCGCCGACTGGGGCCTGCCCGCGGAAGTCGACGCCATGACGGCCTCGTGCGACTCGTGGTGGTACAACAACCAGTTGGGGATTCCGACGGTGGTCTACGGCCCCGGCACGCTGGCCTATGCCCACAGCAACGAGGAGCAGATCAAGCTCAGCCAGATCGCCGAGGCGGGCCGCGTGCTGAGCGAGTTGGCCATGCGATGGTGCGGCTAACAGCCTGTTGAAAAAGTAGGGTCAGTAGTTCCAAATTTCATCGAGACCTGGCATTGTCACTGCTGAGCATAGCGAAGAATCTCCTTGGACAATCGAGATCCTTCGCTACGCTCAGGATGACCTGCCGCGGTATCAGCCAGCGAAACTTGGAACTACTGAGGGTGCCGGTGGCGGACTTCGACGAGTTCAGTCGAGTCGCTTGTCCGCCACTGACGGAGGAACGCGACGTTTGGGAGTGAAAAACGGTTCTCCACGCGGACACTCACGAGTTCAATAGCACGGGATTACGTCATGGCAACGCGCAGCAGTGCCGGGAAGCGAGTCACCGCCGCCCAGATCGCCAAGCGGCTGGGAGTCTCGCAAACCACGGTCTCGATGGTGCTCAACGGCCAGGCCGAGCGGTACTCCATCTCGCAGACCACCGCCGAGCGGATCAGGGCCGAGGCCGAAAAGCTCGACTACCATCCCAACATTGTGGCCCGGCAACTCCTCGGCATGCGCAGCGGCGCCGTGGGCGTGCTGATCAACACCCAAGCCGCAGCCGACCCGCGCGTCATTCAAGAGATGGAATTGCTCGCGGCGCGGCGCGGCATTCGATTCATCGTGGGCCACGCCGTGGGCACGCACCAGCGCGTCAAGGAATATCTCGACGACTTCCGCGCCCGCAACGTGGACGGGATTATCAGCATCTTTCACAATCACCCCGATTATTGCGAGGCCGTGCTGCCGAGACTGGCACAGTTTGAGCGGGTGGTCTACCTCGAGAAACCTGTTGGTGCCGAGGCCGGGTCGGAGGTCTGCTACGTCGAGCCCGACTTCTTTGAAGTCGGCCGGCTGGCGGTCGGTCACCTCCTCGAGCGTGGGCGCAAGCGGATCGGCCTGGTGCTGAACCATTTGCTGTTCCCCTTTGCTCGCGCGCGGCGTGCGGCCTATGAGGAAGTGCTCAAAGAAGCGGGCCACCCCGTCGATGCGCGTCTGATTTGGGTCTTCGACGAGCAGCCGTCGATGTGCTGGACGGATCCGTTCACACTGGAGACGGCGTTGGGGGTGGTGGATGAATTGGTGATTGAGCAAGGCGCCGATAGTCTCGTGCTGGTCGACGACAAGTATGCGGCGTGGGTGGTTGCGGCGCTGCGCCGGCGAGGCCGCCGCGTGCCGGAGGACGTGGCGGTCGTCAGTTGCAACGATCTGGACATCGGCCCGTTGGTCGACCCGCCGCTGACGGCCGTCGATCTGTGCGTGGCGGAGGTGGCCAGTGCGACAATCAACCTGCTGTCCGACCTTCTGGACAACGACGTAGTGCCGCAGCAGCGGCGCGCCGTGGTGATTCAGCCTCGGTTGATTGTGCGAGAGTCTTCGTGAGTTGCTTGACATCGCTAAAGCGCGTTAGTAACATCGACTTATTGATGGTCGCAAAAGTAGTGAACTGGTGAGATCACGAATTTCCCCGTGAATGCCGGGCTCCCGTTGGTCGCCCTCGGGTCACTAGAGGGCATTTCAAAACGGTCATCCTGAGCGAAGCGAAGGATCTCCCCCC
>CAZWWC010000523.1:0-2588 GCA_964637625.1 uncultured Planctomycetaceae bacterium | reverse complement strand
AGTCGCCCGCGTCGTTTCCCCAACGATTTTCAGGGTCAAGACTTGCGCCAAGGCCAAGATTCTGGTTGCACCCCGGGTTGCACCTCCCACTTGGAGCCCGTGACCACGGGTGACCATGTAGACCCGGAATTGACCCTTGTGACTGAGCGGTGGGAATCGCTGCCCGTGGCCGTCCGAGGCGGCATTGTGGCGATGGTCCGCGCGGCCTCCGGCGGATAAATTCCACCGGACGAAGCCCCAGCCGATCGTCCACGCGGCCCGACAGCGCGCCGGTGGAGGTGGATGGCTTTCGGGTCGAGGTGCTTGCCCGGAAGCGATGAGCGGGGCACACGGGCGTTAGATTAGCCGGCCGGGCACCCGGTATTGACCGGTTGTTTGGCAACAGAGCTGGGCAGTACTTGCGTGTCCCGGCCGGCTCTCGATAGCCTACCAGACTGTCGAGGGGGCGTCGAGTTGGTTTGTTGTCCGGCGGACCGCCGGGCCGAAACGGGAGGGACGAAATGCAATCAGGTGATCCGTGCGCGAAATGCGCCGCCGGGCGCATGATGACCTACCGGACGAAGCGGCTACGCGGCGGCAAGGCCTTGCGCTACCTTCACTGCGATTCTTGCGGCGCGACCGGACAGCAGCTCGTCCGGCGCCTGCCCCGACGAGCTGGTCGGTCAAAAACGAGTACCAGACAAGCACAGCCTCCGGCCCAATACGCGGCCAATCAGCCCGAGAACGCCGAATCGTCTGTTAGGATGAACGCTGTTGAATCATCGACCGATCTTCAGAGGAGACCCGCCATGTTGCTCGATCTGCGAACCGTGGCACATCGTCTACAAACCGACCAACCCACCGTGCTGGCACTGGTCGAGGCTGGCGACATGCCGGCGCCGCTGGTCATCGCCGGCCGGCTGGTCCGCTGGCCCGAGGAGCTGCTTGCCGACTGGGCCCGCAAGGGCTGTCCGAAGTGCGAGCCGCCGGCCCAAGCCGAATTCATGGACGCCCGGTGTCTTCAGGTTGCCGAGGACCAGGAGCGCGATTATCGCCGCGGGCTTCTGGAACGGCCCGAAGACAAGACCCGCCGCCGGGCGGCCGACGAAGAGGCAGCACGTCTTCAGGACGAGCTGGACCAACGGGAGATGGATGAGGACTGGGAAGACTTCCAAAAAACACGCAAACAGGGGCAGACCAATGAGCGTTAAGGAACTGCGCGAGAAGCGGGCGGCACTCTTCACTCGGATGCGAGGGCTGCGCGACAAACACCGTGACGAAAATCAGGAATGGACCGACGACGACCGGTCAGCCTGGCAGAAAGTCAACGAGGAATTCGACGAACTCAGCGGCCGCATCGCCGACGAGGGAATGGACGAACGGGTCGACGCGATCGCTGTGGAGATGCAGAGCCCGATTGGCGACCGGTCGATCGGCCGGGAGGACTTCAACACGCATCTTCTCGGGCGGCATGGCCGCCCCGACGGTGTCATGTTCCGCAACCAGCGGACCGGTGAAATCGTCCGGTCGATCGGCGCGGACGAGCGGCTTTCGCGCGTGGTAGCCGAGCGCGAAGGCAGCGGCGACGTGGACGCCGACCTGGACGTGGGCCGGCTGATTCGCGGGCTCATCACCGGCCGGCTCGGCGAGTTGTCCGAGACCGAGCGCCGAAGCGTGGCGACCGTCGGCGGTATCGCCGGCGGCTTCCTGTTGACCGAACAGATGAGTTCGATTTTCCTCGACCTGGCCCGCGGCGCGTCGGTCTGCATGCGCGCCGGTGCCGGCACCCTGCCCCTGGACACCACGGAGACGGTTCTTGCTCGGCTGGATTCCGACCCCACGGCATCGTGGAAACCCGAGGGAGCCACCGTCACGGCGAGCGAACCGTCCTTTGGGCAGATCGTCGTCCGGCCCAAGTCGCTCAAGGCGATTGTTCCCATCACGATCGAAATGGCCGAAGACGCCCCCAACGCGGCGACCATTATCCGCACCGCGCTGCAGGCGGCTATGGGGTTGGCCCTCGACCGGGCCGGCCTGGTCGGTCTGGGCGCGGCCAACGAGCCGATGGGGATTCGGCATTGCCCTAGCGTGCATGAAATCACGGCGGTCGGCTTTCCCAACGACTACGATGAGCCACGGGAAGCGGTCGGCGATATTTTCGGGGCCAATTTCCCGGGCGACCCGGCCGAGCTGTCGTGGATCCTCCACCCGCGCGACGGCGAGAGCTACGACGGTCTGCTCGACGGTGACGGGCAGCCGATCGTGCCCACGCCATGGACCAAAGCGCTGAAGCGGTTCTACACCACAAGCCTGCCGACGGACGAGGGAGACGACGAAAGCGTTTCGATCATTGGACATTTTCCCTCCCTGCTTTTCGGGATGCGCACCAGTGGCGTGGTGATTCGCGTGCTGGATGCGGGAACCGTGGTCGCCGGCAACGACCAGACGGTCAACGCGGCCAGCCAGTTCCAAAAGCTGATCGTGGCGCACCTCCGAGCCGACACTGCCATTTTGCGCCCGACGTGGTTTGCCCGGTTGACCGGTATCACAACCGGTTAGGGTTTCGGCAAGCGCCCGTGGGTTGAACGGCCCCACGGGCGTTTTTTATG
>CAZWWC010000522.1:0-2607 GCA_964637625.1 uncultured Planctomycetaceae bacterium | reverse complement strand
TTCTTCGCTACGCTCAGAATGACAATGCCAGGTCTCGATGGAATTTGGAACTACTCACGCTTGCCGTGGGCATGTGGAAAACGCTGAGAGACACGGCATCCCGGCGCGCCGGGACGCGAGCGTGGCCATGGCACCCAATCCTCATTACTTTCGCTATCACGTGGACTCATTCAGTGGAAACACATGCAATAGCCGTGGAGCAAGTTCAGAGTGCTTCTCAACCGACAATTTCCCATTCATACGTTAGGTTCCTGTAATCCAAGGAGGTTCGTAAATGTCCACTTCCATGAAGGTCGTCGTTGTGGGCGGGGTGGCCGCCGGACCCAAAGTGGCCTCGAAAGTGATTCGCCTTAGGCCCGACGCGGAGGTCACGATTGTCGAAAAAGGCGAGTTCCTGTCTTATGCCGGGTGCGGCCTGCCCTACTACGTTTCGGGTGTCGTGAAGGAGCAAGCCGAACTGATGTCGACGCCGGTCGGGGTCGTTCGTGACTCGGTGTTCTTCCACAACGTCAAGAATGTCCGTGTCATGAACTACACCGAAGCGACGAAGATCGACCGGGCCGGCCGGCGCGTGCAAGTGCGGACCGGCAACGGCGGTGCGGAGTCGTGGCTGGACTACGACAAGCTGGTCCTTGCCACGGGCGGTGTCCCGGTTATCCCGCCGCTGCCCGGCGCTAAACTGGATCGCATCTTCACCCTTCACGGCGTGCACGATGCGGAGGGGATCAAGAACGTCTTGTCGAAGGAGAAGGCTCGTGACGTGGTCATCGTCGGCGGAGGGCTCATCGGAGTGGAAGCCACCGAAGCACTCGTTGAGAAAGGCTGCCGGGTGACCATGGTCGAGATGCTCCCACAAATCCTCGGCATCCTCGACTGGGAAATGGCGAAACTCGTCGAGCAGCATATGGAGTCACATGGAGTGAAGGTGCTGACCGGCGCCAAAGTAGAATCATTTGAAGGCAACGGCAGAGTGGCGGGTGTGGTAACGACCCGGGGGACGTTGCCGGCCGACATGGTCATCCTTTCGATCGGCGTTCGACCCAATGTCAAGCTCGCCCGCGACGCCGCCCTGGAAATTGGAACCACCGGCGCGATCAAGGTCGACCCACGGATGCGGACCTCCGACCCGGACATCTATGCGGCCGGGGATTGCGTTCAGTGCATCGACCTGGTCACCGGCAAACCCTGCTATGTGCCCCTGGGTTCGACGGCCAACAAGCAGGGCCGTGTGGTTGCCAATAACCTTTGCGGCCAGGCGGACAGCTTTCCCGGCGTTCTCGGTAGCACCGTCTGTAAGGTCTTCGATTATTGTGTTGCCCGAACGGGGCTGAGCGAAGCAGCCGCCGTAGCCCAGGGCTACGAAGTGGTGGTTGCCATGGCCCCGGCCCCGGACAAGGCTCACTTCATGCCGGCCGCAAAACCGTTGCTCCTGAAGCTGGTAGCAGACAAGAGATCCAGACGGCTCCTCGGTGCCCAGGCAACCGGACCGGGGGCGGGCGACAAGCGGATCGACGTAGCCGCCATGGCCATCACCGCGGGAATGACCGTCGACCAACTGGCCAATGCCGATCTTTGCTACGCCCCACCCTATGCCCCGGCGATGGACAACATTATTACCGCCGCGAATGTCGCCCGCAACAAGCTCGATGGCCACATGATCGGCGTCAGTGCAACGGAAGTTCATCGCATGATGGAAGAGCAGGCCGATTTTGTTTTCCTCGACGTTCGCAGCCCGGCCGAATACGAAGAGGTGCGACTACCCGGTGCAACCTTGATCCCCCTGGGTACGCTTCGTGGTCGATTGAATGAGCTGCCCAAAAACAAGGAAATCATCGCGTTCTGCAAGATCTCTTTGCGAGGCTACGAGGCAGGGTTGATTCTCAAGGCGGCCGGCTTCCAGAGAGTCCGCGTCATGGACGGTGGAATCGCGATGTGGCCATTTAGAAAAGAGCGTGCAGCTTAACGGAGCCGGCGGCCTGCGCGCCGCCGACGCAACTCCCTGAACGGTTCGTGACGGGTCGACCGGCGTGCAGAGCAGTGCGGAGAAAAGCAGCCAAACGGGTGGATTTGAACCGAATTCAGCCGAATGGTACAATGGACGCAAGTCGCACGAAGCTTTGAATTTATCGAGCATCCCCGACAGGATTCGAACCTGTAACCTTCGGCTCCGGAGGCCGACGCTCTATCCAATTGGGCTACGGGGACAACACAATTTAGTATAGCGATTCGCGACCACCTGTAAACGGCCGTTCTCGCCGGGCCACGAGCGCGCCAGGCTCGTCAAAAAGCTCCCAAGGCGAGGCTCCTGCTCAGCGCGAGGTCCTTCTCGAATCGGACCAGATGCCCCGACCGGCGGCTCGGGCCTCGTCCTGGGCGCGCAGAAACCGCGTCTTCATCGACTTGCTGTAGCGGAAGCGCGTTTCGGCCGTGGCCCGGCCCGCGCGAATCAGTGCCTCGTTGAGCATCCGGTCGTCGACGAAGACGTAGGCGAGAAAACGCCCGTACCGGTCTTGCCGCTCGCGATCCAACTGCAGTCGTACCTCGCCGCCAGCGACAAATCGCTTGGTGAACTCGGTGGCCTCCGGGCCCCAAGGCTCGACCGGATGG
>CAZWWC010000521.1:0-2618 GCA_964637625.1 uncultured Planctomycetaceae bacterium | reverse complement strand
CGCTGGCACCCAATCATCCAATCACCATACATGACAATAAAGGATAGACGAACTACTACGGGGCTGACCTGACGGTCAATTGGTCAGCAGCGCGACACGACCCAATCGACCAGGTCGCCGATGACCCGGTCCTTCTCCGGCTCGCCGAACAGATCGTGGTACAGCCCGTCGTAGAGCTTCAACGTCTTGTCGTTCGAGGCGACCTGCTCATAGAAGCGTCGGCTTCCCTCCGGGCTGACGATGCCGTCGGCCGTCCCCTGTAAGATCAACAACGGCAGGCGGATCGCGCCGGCGCCGCGTTGGGCCCGCTGGCCGGCCGCCAGAATCTCGGCGCCCGTGCGAACGGGAAAACGATCGTGAAGCACCAGCGGATCGGTGCGAAACCGCTCGATGTTCTCCGGGTCGCGTGAGAGTCGGCTGTAACCCAACCGAACCAAGCGCAGACCGGGCCAGATCCGGCTGGCCAGGAAAGCCAAGCGGCGCAACAACGGGAAGACGTGGTTGCCGACCCTCAAGGCCGGCGCGCTGAGAATCAGCCCCTGGGCGTCCACCCGGCGCTCGATCGCCAAAAGCGCGACGATCGTCCCGCCCATGCTGTGACCGAGAAGAAAGAGCGGTTTGCCCGGGTTTTCTTCGCGGACTCGGGCTGCGTAGTGCTCGGCGTCGTCGAGGTACTCGGAGAAGGATTCGATCCGAGCGCGCCGGCCACCGCTTCGGCCGTGTCCTCGCAGATCCACGGCATAGACGGCCAGGGCGTGTTGATTGAGCGCGTCGGCCACGTGCTCGTAGCGGCCTGAGTGTTCGGTGAAACCATGCACCAGGACGATGACCGACTGGCTCTGTGCCTCGGGTAGCCACGACCGCTCGTATACTGCGGGCGAGTTACATCTCTGGAGCGACTTCTGATCGAGCGGCATCATGGATCGTCGGCCGTAGGAGACCTCTGCTTCGCCAGACGGTGGGCCAAGCCAGTCGGCTCGGTCGGTTGGCTGCCCGTCTCCGGATAGTGTAGGACATCGGCCGGGTAGGCGTAAACACGGAAGCGGGCCCTTTTCTTGGCGGGAACGAAGCAACGGACGGCCGGAGGGCGGCCGCCCGTTGGTCGCAGATTGCGGGAAGGCTTTACAGCTAGTCGCTGGTTGGCTTGGGGGAGGGAAAGGTCGTCGGTCCTTGTTGTTACGGTCGGCGCTTTGTCGCGGCGGGTAGCTGGGTCTTTCGCAGCTCAGAATCCGAAGCTGAAGCCCCAATTCCTGCCGTGAACGCTGATTCCGCCCGGGGAGCCGTAGTAGTAGGTGTAGGGTTGGACATGCGGGTACACGATCACCGGGGGCCGCCGGACGGGAGCCACGACGGGTCCGCGGAAGTGCCGGTAATGATGCCTGGGACCATAGTGCCCCTGCTGCCTGTAGTACCCGTGGTGTCCGCGGCTGTAATGCCCGGGATAGGCGACCGCCTGCTGGGAGAGCTGGACGGCCATGGCTTGGGTGGCGGTCATTGCCTGGGCCTGGCTGCCCAGCAGCAGACTCGCCGCCGCGACCAGAGTTAGAATCAAGCTTGCTCGTTTCATGACTTTCTCCTTCTCGTCGTTGGGGGACCCGTTCTGGGCCGGCTTCTCTGCCGGCCTGACGATCTGTAGGAGTTGCACGTCACGTGCCGGAGGCGAATCAAACCCCGTAAGCATTGATTTGAAAAAGACTTATGTAATCATGTCATTCCGGTAGCCGACCTGCTTCCGGCCAAAATGTGTCATCAAACGGATCTCAATTATGTATCGAGGGTGCGACAGTTTCTCCGGTTGTTGCGTGGCCGTGATGCATCTGACGACGCACGTGATGGAAAAGGCGACACAAGCCGAGACTGGCTCGGCCGATTGATTTTTCGGGGAGAAGGGGTACGCTCGACTCCAGACGCACCGTTTTGCCGTCTTTTCTCGCCACCGGTATCAACAACGACCAGGACGAAAGACGCCGACCATGACCGACCAGCGCGACCTTCTGCCTTGCACGGAAGAACAGTGGAAGAAGCGTTTGACGGCCGAGCAATTCGAGGTTGCCCGGCGCAAGGGAACCGAACCGGCTTTCTCGGGCCAATACGATTGCTGCTACCGGTCGGGCACGTACCGATGTGTCTGCTGTGGGGCGGATTTGTTTTCGTCGGAGACGAAGTACGATTCGGGGACGGGCTGGCCGAGCTTCTACCGGCCGCTGGGCCAAGAGAGCGTCAGCATGGCCGACGACGACAGCGAGGAGGGTCGTCCGCGCGTCGAGGTATCATGCCGCCGCTGCGGGGCCCATTTGGGACACGTCTTCGACGACGGCCCGCCGCCGACCGGCTTGCGTTACTGCATCAACTCGGTGTGTCTGAAACTGGACGAGTCGGCTGAGGCGTGACCGGTGGGCGCCTCTTGGGCGAGACTCATCATAAGCGGATATTGCCGGTTGGAACCCGGCCTACTGATCCTTGAGCTTGGCCAGTTCCGCTTCGGCCGCGGCGATCTGCTTTTCCAGGACGGCGACTTCCGCCGGATCGTCCATTTGTTTCCTCGCGCCGGCCAACTGCGAATGCAGTTTCTGGAGGCGTTGGTTGAGTGTTTGGATCTTCTTCTTGATCTTTTTGTC
>CAZWWC010000520.1:0-2622 GCA_964637625.1 uncultured Planctomycetaceae bacterium | reverse complement strand
AGGTTTTCGTGGCTTTCCTTGATGAGGAATTCGCGGGCCTGCCGCTCGTAGTCGACAATGACGGGCACGATGTCGTGGACCTGTTTGATGAGATCCGCTTCACTGCGGCCGAGCGTAACCTGATTGCTGATTTGATAGAAATCACCCATCGCCTGGGAACCCTCGCCGTAGAGTCCGCGCACCGCGAGACTGATCTTCTGCAGGCTTCGGAAGACCTTTTCGATCTGGCGCGTCAGTACCAGGGCCGGCAGATGGAGCATGACGCTGACGCGCATTCCGGTGCCGACGTTGGTGGGGCAGGCCGTCAGATAGCCCAACTTCTCGTGGAAGGCATACGTCACTTTTGACTCGACGTGATCGTCGATTTGGCTGATTTGCGCCCAAGTTTCGTCGAGGCTCAGCCCGCTTTGCATCACTTGGATGCGCAGATGATCTTCTTCGTTGATCATCACGCTGAAGCGTTCCCCGCCGTCGATGGCCACGGCCCGAACGCCCTGGCTCTCGGCATGCTCGCGGCTGATGAGGTGGCGCTCGACGAGGAACTGCCGATCGACGCCGGTCAGGTCGTCGACCTCGATGTAGAGCAGCCGGCTGGCGTCCTCCATTCCCAAGACGGCATTCTTGAGCACTTCCTCGATGCGTCGACGATCCGCTTCCGCCGCCTGGCCGACAAAGGGAAAGTCGGCCAGGTTCCGGGCAAGTCGAATGCGACTGCTTATCACGATATCGGATTCCGGGCCGGAGCCTCGCAGCCATTGGCCCGGGTTTCGTGTCAAATCATTCAGATCCAATGCAGCACCCTGGTGGTAATGGGACCGCTTCTCCGGAGGAAAAAGGGGACAGGTCCGATTTGCCGGAACGGCCCGAAGGGTGCTATGCACAAATCGGACCTGTCCCCTTTTGCTAGTCCGAGGTCTTCTTTAGCTCGTCTTCTTCCTCGATGCGACGGATCGTGTCGCGGAGCTTGCCCGCCCGTTCGTAGTCTTCTTCGGCAATGGCCTCTTTCATTTCGCGGCGCAACTGAATCAGTTGGGTTCGCTGCTGGCTGGCCTGGGCTCCCGCCCGGGGAGCCTTGCCGACGTGTTCCGTTTCACCGTGAATATTGAGAATCAAAGGCGTCAGTTGCTCTTCAAAGCACGTGTAGTCGTGAGGACAGCCAAGCCGTCCTTGACTCCGGAAGTCGTAGAAGGTGATTCCGCAAACAGGGCAGACCTGTTGATCCAGCCGGGCCAGTTCCTCGGCCGTTTGCCCGACCGCCATCTGTTGGGCCATCTGCTGCGCCAACGCGGCCGCCACGTTGCCCGGCTCAATCTGGCCCGGCGTCGACTGGCTCAGGTACTCCCGAGCGTGCTCCTCGCAGAGGTGCAATTCCTGCGGGTTGCCCTCGGCCAACTCGGTGATGTGAAACGTGGCCGGCTTGTCGCACTTCTGACACTTCATCGCGGCACACTCAAAAGGTAACCCTACTGACTCCTCCACACCAGGAAAAACAGGGCGACCGCCCGCAGCCCTTTCCCTGGACAGAAACGGTCGCTCCACTCTTCCGGCGCGGGTTTCGACCGCGCCAACCACCACTGGGATTCTATCAACGCCCCCCCAACTGTCAAGCCAAGACGTTGGGCCGGTGGAAATCAGGCCATTATGGGTCCGTGCCCCCAGGGTTGGTTGCCGCAACGAGCGGGGGTTGTTAAATTAATGGACTCGGGCGGAAGTAAGCGACAAAACGTCCCGTCCACCAAAGGTGGCCCTCTCCGTCGTTCTACGTTGGAACCACCAAGCCAATTCCTCTTTTCCCCGGTTTTTTGGCTGGGCATAACCTTGCACGGTACAAGACACACACCCGATTTCGACACGTTTGCCCGGCTGGCCAAAGAGAGCGACTTGGTGCCCGTCTACCGACGATTGGTAAGCGATTCGCTCACGCCGGTCTCGGCGTTTCACAAGATCGACGGCGGTCGGTGCGCTTGCCTGTTCGAGAGTGTCATCGGGGGCGAGAAAGTCGGTCGCTATAGCTTCCTGGCGACCCATCCTTATTTGGAGATCGAAGCCTCGGGCAACCGCGTGACGGTCAACTCGCATTCGGGCGTGTCGGCCTCGGGCTCACCGCTTCTGCGCACACGGCAGTTCGAGTCGGACAATCCGCTTGCCGAGTTGCGCCGGCGCGTGGAATCGGTCCGCGAGGCCCGGCTGCCCGGCTTGCCCCCGTTTGTCAGCGGCGCGGTGGGCTACGCCGGCTACGACCTGGTCCGTTGTTTCGAGCATCTGCCCAACGCCCCGCCCGACGATCGCCACGTGCCCGATCTGGCCTTTGCCTTCTATGATCGGATGGTCGTGTTCGACCATATCACGAAAACCTTGATCGTCGTGGCGATGGCTCGACTCGAAGAGCCCGAAGCCAATGTGCGCGCCGCCTACGACGACGCCTGCCGACGGGTGGACGAATTGGTCGAGCAGTTGACCACGCGACCCTGTACTTTGCACCCCGTCGATATTCGTCCAGCGGGCGAAGTGAGCCTGCCCTACAAGTCAAACTTCACCCAGCAGCAGTTCGAGGCGGCTGTCGAAAAGTGCGTCGAGTACATCCGCGCGGGCGACGTCTTCCAGGTCGTGCCCAGCCAGCGC
>CAZWWC010000519.1:0-2635 GCA_964637625.1 uncultured Planctomycetaceae bacterium | reverse complement strand
TACGAGGTTCTGGGTCTGACGCCTTGCTCCTAGCACGATAAGGTCAGACTATTGACCCTTGCATGGCTAATGAACCCAGGGCAACCAACGGGAGCCCGGCTTTCAAGGCAGTTCGGCAATAGCCAACCGTTCAATGGCCATGCAAACATCAATAAACACAGCCGCTTGGTGGTTTCTTCCAACGTAGCCAAATGGTTTCGGTGGGCGGCGCCCACCCTACGAGTCTGATCCTTCTCGGACCGCACGACTACTCGGCCCGTGGCGGAACGTTCAGATCGACTTCGTATCGAATCAGATAAGGACACGGCCCCCCGGGCTCTTTCAAGCAAATGCCCCAGCGGATGCCTTGGCCGTAGGAGACCGGTTCGGTCAGATCGGGCCGATAGCAGCCCGGTGCGATCGGCTTCGGCGTGGCCTTCAGTCCGAGGCGGTTGGAGAGAAAATCGACGCCGTCGGGTGCGTACTCGAACGTCTTGGTCTTGGAGGCATAAGCCGCCACGCCCTCGCGATGAGGCCAGATCATCACTTCGTGGCTGCCGGTCAGGATCGGCCGGCCGCCATTGGCGCGCACGTGCTTGCTCTGGGGCGTGTCGGCGATGGCCAGCCCCATGCACGTTTTGGACGGCCCGCGGCGGCCGTGATCCATGTTGCGTCCCTTGTAGTAGAGCCAGATGTCCAAGTCGCCGTCGCCGTCGTGGTCGCGAACCAACAGTGCCGAGTCGTCGACACGGTAGCTGTCGAAGGCCGATGGAACGTTCTTGTCGGTCGAAGGAAAAGTCGGCACCAAGACGGGGTTGTTCTTGATCCGCTCAAACGGCCCATCGGGGCTGTCGGCCACGGCAACACCGATGGCCGTGCCATCCGTCGTGGAGTTGTTCTCGAAGAGGAGCCTCTCCTCGTCGGACGGCTTGACGGCGTCGTAGTAGAGATAGTACTTGCCGTCAAACTTGACGATGTTGGGTGTGAAGACGGCGAAAGAGTCGAACTGGCCCCTTGCCCCGAGCCCCAGTGCTTCACCCTTCTCTTTCCAGGTGTGTCCCTCGTCTTTCGAGACCGCGTACCAGATCGTCGCCACGTAGCCATGGTGCTTCAACCGGCGAAGCTTGGGCTTGAGTTTTCGGTGATCGACCTTCGAGTACCAAATGTAGTAGGTGTCGCCGACCCGGATCACGTCGCTGACGTCGCGGCGAGTGACGTCCTTTTCGCGTCCGATTCCTTCGGCCGGTTGAAAGCGAAAATGCCTGCTGCGGAACTCGGGCCGGCGCCGCGCGGCGTCCGTCGCCGTTTCTTCCAGGCGCTGGCCGGACGACGGTGGGGCGCCCAACGCGGACGTGCTCAGGACGATCGGGATCAGCAGCAGAAGGTATTGGGTGTTCTTGCATGTCATCAGCGGAAACCTCGACTGTATACAGGATTTCGGAGGGGAACCGTTCTGGGGTGATTCACTTACGAGTGCTGACGACTGCCTGTGTGGAGTACGAGCTGCGTCAGCTCGGGCGGACAGTTGAGCCGGATGGGCAACTTGCCCGACAGCCCCCGGCTCACGTGGAGCATGGTGGGCGGGCTGTGAAACACACCCGAGGCAAAACGCACGCCCCGAGTGCTCGGCGCGAGGATCGCTCCGACCAGCGGCAGGCGAATCTGACCGCCGTGCAGATGTCCGGCCAGCATGAGATCGACGTCATGGGCAACCGCCCAGTCCAACTGGTCGGGGCTGTGCGAGAGCAGGATGCGAAGCGGCCCGCCGTCGGCGCCGCGCCGCGGCGCGCCGCGCATGTCGGCCGCCGGCGGAAACCAGGGCAACTCGTTACCGGCCAGCACGACCGAAGCGCCGTTGATCTCGCGCCGGATCCAACGACCGCCCAGGTCCACCAGTCCCACCTCACAGAGCGTCTGGCGAAGTCGCCTCGTGTCGACCTGCCGATCATGGTTGCCTAGGATGAAGTAGACTCCGTGCCGGGCAACCAACGGGCCAAGCACGTCGGGTATCCAATCGATGCACTCCTCCGTGTCGACCAGGTCGCCGGTCAGTGCGACCAGGTCGGGTTGAAGTTCATTGCTCAGGTGAACGACTTCCCGGAAAAACCCCTTGCCCACGCGACCGGTAAAGTGCAAATCGGACAAATGAACAAGGGAAAGCCCATCCAACGCCGGATGGAGTCGCGGCAGATTCAACGCCCGCTCGGCGAGGTCGATCTGCAAGATCTGGTTGCCGGGTAGATGGGCCAGGAAGTGGTGCATGTGATCTTCGGAGGCAGGCGATTGCCGCTTCCCGTCGGCCAACTTCCTGAAGCGGTTCTGTCGAAACCGCAATACGCCCACCGGGCGATGGGCCAGCCGACTCCAAACCCACCATGCCAGAACCACCACGGCCAGTACCCAGCAGAGCGCCACGTAGGCCATGCCCGCAGTTGGAAACGCAGACCACGTGACCGGACCCGTCAGGCGGAAGCCGAGACGGACGAACCAGAAGACGTAAACGACCGGAATGAGAATCACGGCCGCCACGCCCAGCGCGGTAAGTAAGCGAACCAGACCCCGTGAAAGACCGGTTGCGTGGATCCGATTGACAAAACCGATCCAACCGGCGGCATGGCCAAACAGGGCCAGAAACAGAAGCGTAAGATCCATGGGT
>CAZWWC010000518.1:0-2642 GCA_964637625.1 uncultured Planctomycetaceae bacterium | reverse complement strand
TCCCAAGCGTCGAACGCTACACGGCGTTGGGTGCCATCCCGGCGCGCCGGGACGCTTGCGTGGGCATGCTCTTCGACATTGTAGCATTCCAACGTGCGGAAGGGTCCCGGCGCGCCGGGATAGCGAAGCGGTGCCCCAGTTTTCAGCCATCTGGGGCGCGGGTGCCTGGGCCATAGCGAAGCGATGGCCCAGAGCCCGAAAAGCCGGGCCTTTCCCGGCGCGCCGGGACGCTCATTCCCGGGCACCCGATACAACGAACCAGTTATGAAACGACTTCTAATACTACAGCGCTAGGTCGCTTCAGCAGACGTTTAGCAACGGGTTGTGGAACAACAGGTTATGCTAAACGGCGATATCATACAACCTAGCGCTGTAGTACTAAGTGGTATGCCGGAAGTCAGTAGCGGTTCAAGTGGGCCATCTGGGGCATCGCTTCGCTATGCCCCAGCCACCCTCGCGTTACAAGGTGGAATCACCAAGGGCGCCGGTGCAGCGCGCGGCCGGTTGCCCTGGCATTGGGCGACGGGTATCGGGCCGTGGGCGCCGGCTCGAAACGCAGATTCGGGTCGCCCAAGTCGACCAGGCGGGCCCCTTCATGCTGGGGCATGGTCCAGAGTCCCGGCCGGCTCGCCGAAAGCGTGTTGATCGCCACGTTGCCCAGGTTGATACGCATCTGGAATCTCGACCGCGGGCAGTTCACCTCGACCACCCTCGGCATGATCCGGTTCGAAAGCGGATCGCGGCGATGATCTCGGGCAATGGCACTCAGCGCCAATCGACCGCCGGCGTCGTAGAAGTGCTGTTCGGCGATCCAGCCGCCCGGATCGACCACGGTGAGCTTCGTTACCGGACCCGCTTCGGTTTCTCGGATCGTGCGGATCTCCAGCTTGCCGTCGCGGCGGACGTTCGGCCCTTGGTGAGCCAGGGCCGGGTCGAATTGGGCAAGCCCCAAGGCGTCGATCAACTCGCCCGGCGCGATCGGGATGGCCGTTCGGGCCGGGCTCTCGGAGAAACGGTCGTGGCGGCAATAGTAGACGGCCTTCTGCGGATCGCCGCGATACCAGAACCAGAAGAGCTCGTCGTTGCTGCCCAGGTCGAACTCGGGCCCGGCCGTCAGCGCCGTGTCGGCCTGAAGGCGAAATCGGCCTGGCCGCTGCATCGCCACGTTGGCCCGAAGCGTCGGCGAGCCGGCAATCGTGATCGTTGCCCGATCCGTCGAGAACGATTGGATTTGAGAACTGTTCCAATTGACCGTCTCGATGACCTGCTCCAGGCTGGGCTGGGGCGGCAACAGCCTGGGGATGTCCGCGTATCGCTGCATCGTCCGTGGACAACCGGCCCCGCCGGCGGCTACCAGAAGGAGAATCACGAGAAACGTCAGATTGCGTCGATATCCATCCATGGAAGTGAGAAGTAAGAAGTGAGAAGTAAGAAGGCTGAAGTTAGCCGCCACGCCTGCGCGGCGTCCGGCGCTACCCTTCTATTTGAGCAAACTCGCCAGTTCCTCCTGAATTTCTTCGACACGTGTTTCGTCGGGAACCACCGCCGGCACGTGATACGTCTCTTCTCGTCGCGGGCAGTAGAGCACAAGGTCCTCGCGGCCCTGGTCATCCTGCCGGGTCTCCTCATGCCGCATCACTCGGCGGCGGACCAACAACAGCGCCAGCACGTATCGCACGTCCTGCTTGTCTTCCTGTTTTTCCAGCTCGTCGAAGAACTGGAGCATGACGTCATTGGGAGCCCAGTGTTTCTTCTTCGTGCTTGGGCTGGGGATCTCTGCCTTCCACCACCCGATGGCCCCCTGCGGAGGTCCTTGCCACGCTTCGGCCGAGTAGTCGTAACGAAGCAGTTCGCCCTGTTCGGCGACGAGAACTGAATAATGGGTCTCACCCGGCTTCAGTTCCCGGTCCGTCACGCGGCAGCGCCGCGTACACCGCTGTACTTCGTAGTCCATGGGCACGGCCGGGGACTGTCCCCTTTTCGCGGCGCCAAGGCATGTTCTTTCCGAGACCGACCTCTCCGCCGCGAAAAGGGGACTGTCCCCTTCGGCGCCCCCCATCGGCGTCGCGGAAAGGGAGAGCCACGGCAGGGCGGAAGGGTACCCGAAACGGGCATCCGACTCAATACGCGATCCACGGGTCGGGTGGCATGGCCTCGCTTGCGTGGCCATGTTCAGCATCTCTGGGCGACATGCTCACGCAAGCGAGAGCATGCCACCCTAATGCCCCCCGGATGGAGTATGCCTGTGTCGAAGTGCCGTCCGTGCCGGACCTTCTGCCACCGGCGCCGGGCAATACGGCTCCGGGCGGTTCTACTTGACCAATCTGGGTATCTCCTCTATTCTTTAAGAGTTCCGGTCATCTGTCCGGGGTGAAACGGCCGACTTTTGATGAGTTGGGTCACGTTGTCCCGGGTAGCCGCAAGATCGGATGGGAGTTTTTGCCGTGCGTCGTACGAACCTACTTACGCTGTTGTTATTAGGGTTGGCCGGAGTCCGGCCCTAGGGTTTGTACGTCACCACCGAACTGAATCAGTTGTGAAGAAGACCCCTGGGCCGCGAGGTCCTGGGGTTTTTATTTTGATTTCAAGTAGTTCTACTGTTCTATTTCCCTTGACGGATCGCAAGTGATTGTATATTAAAG
>CAZWWC010000517.1:0-2643 GCA_964637625.1 uncultured Planctomycetaceae bacterium | reverse complement strand
CGGCAACCAGACCGTCGCGGTCGGCCGACTCGGCCGGCGGAAAGAAACGGGATGGAGGAAGCTGGGACATCGCTGGTAAAAGGGGTTGGAACAACAGACCGCGTTTCGTGGCTCTGCTCGTCTTGTAGCCCTCGGTTGTGCTGAAAACGTGCAATCAACCAGGGATTACTTTAAGCCTACTGGCAAAAAGGAGAAAGATGGGATATAATACCCATTATGGGGAGGAGCCGTCTGTCTTCGACGGTAGGGCTTCTGCAGTCGCATTCTCCATTCAGGGAGATTAAAAGATATGATCGAAGTCAAAGAAGCCGTGAGCAAGGCCGAGGACTATCTGAAGACCATGTACTCCGCCGAGAAAATCGCCGATTTGAGGTTGGAAGAAGTGGTGCTATCGAACAATGACGAATTCTGGCACGTCACGTTCAGCTTTGTACGACCGTCGTCTTCCGAGCTGGCCCGGGAGATTGGTCCAGCCCCGTGTCGCGAATACAAGCTCTTTACGATAAATGCCAATTCAGGTGAAGTCCGAGGAATGGTAATGAGGAACTGGTATGACGGACCCAATCCTCCAGATTTCGGAACGGTACCGTACCAAGGGGGTGCTCGTTGACACGAACATTCTTGTGCTCGATTTGGTCGGTTCGTTCAATGTGGAGTTGATACCACGTTTCAGGGCGACCAAGACTTTTCAGAAGGACGATTATACGATCCTCCGCCGTTTCTTGGGCCGATTCGAGGTTACGGCGACGACCCCGAATATCTTGTCAGAGGCAAGTAATCTGTTGCGGCAGGGTGGGCTTCCCGTGCCCGACAAGAATCGCCACCGCTATTTCGAGAATCTCGTCCAGCGAATCCGTATCCTCGACGAGCACTACGTTCGCAGCAGAGACGCTGTGGCGATCAATTCCTTCCCGAGAATAGGTCTCACCGACGCTGCTATTCTCCTCCTTGCCAAAGGCCGATTTCTCGTGCTCACCGATGATCTTCCGCTGTCCGGGATGCTTGAACGTGCCGGAATCGATGCTCTGAACTTCAATCACATTCGGTACGAGGTTTGGCAAAGGTAACCCTGCCAGGCGAGGAAACCAAACCCGGCACTCCTTGGACCGAGCGATCGTTCGGCGGCGCCCGTCTCCCACCAGCCGGCGTCGCACTTCCCCCACTCTGGGGTCCGCGCCAAGGCCCGTGCAATCTGCTAGAATACGTCGTTCTCAAGTTGGTGCGGGCGTGGTGAGTGCATAGCGTGCGATTGAGACTGCCATGAAGACTTTCAACAACGTTGCTATTCTAGGTGTGGGTCTGATCGGCGGCTCCGTCGGCCTGGCGCTGCGCCATCGAGGGTTGGCCGAGAACGTGGTGGGCATCGGGCGGCGGCAGGAAAGCCTCCGCACCGCACGGCGTGTCGGCGCGGTGACCCGAACCACCGTCCACGTCGAAAAAGGCGTCGACGAGGCCGAGCTGGTCATCGTCTGCACCCCGGTCGGGCGGATCGTCGAAGACGTCCGGCGCGTGGCCGAGTGCTGTCCCGAAGGGAC
Organism: uncultured Planctomycetaceae bacterium; assembly: GCA_964637625.1. Taxonomy (GTDB): domain Bacteria; phylum Planctomycetota; class Planctomycetia; order Pirellulales; family Thermoguttaceae; genus UBA11386. Next base: position 1,108 of record CAZWWC010000517.1, on the reverse strand, counting down.
ACTGATCACCGACGCGGGCAGCACGAAGCGGTCGATCGTCGAGCAACTCGACGAAGGACTTCCTCGGGGGTGTCGCTTTTTGGGCGGTCATCCGCTGGCCGGCGGCGAGCAGGCCGGCCCGGCCCACGCTACGGCCGGACTCTTCCAAGGCCGCGTGACCGTGCTCACGCCGACCCGCAACACGCAGGCGAAAGACTACGACCTGTTGGAGCAGTTTTGGATCCAGCTCGGTTCGATGGTCATTCGGATGTCGGCCGACCAACACGATCGGCTGGTCGCCATGACCAGCCACTTGCCCCATGCCATGGCCGTAGCCCTGGCCGCGAGTCTGTCGGAAGAATGTTTCCGGTTGGCCGGCACCGGGCTGTTGGACATGACGCGGATTGCCTCGGGTGGCACCGAGGTTTGGAAGCCCATCTTCGGACTCAACCGCGACAACATCCTAGCGGCCCTGGGCCAGTTCAACCGGCGCCTGGCCGCGCTGGAGGCAGCGATCGCCGCGGGCGACGACGCGGAGTTGGAACGGATTTTGACGCTGGCGAAGAAGAACCGCGATGCTTTGGGAAGTTGACATCTATCCCGCCCAGGGACAACCCAACCGGCTGGCCGAGAGCGTCGCCGCGGAGGCCGGCGATCTCGGTTTTCCTCCCTCGATGAGCGTGGAGGCGGCCCAGGGATACCTCATCCAGGGAGAGCTCGCGCCTGAGCAGCTCGAGCGAATCGCCGCGGAGTTGCTGGCCGACGGGCTCGTCCAACGGACGGTCATCGCTCCGGTCGGCGACCCGGCCCTGGGTGCCACTGCTGGCTTGTCCAGCAGTGCCGGAAACACTGCTGGACAAGCCAGCAGTGGCACCCCGCTCGACCACCCTCGGCTGGTCCACGTCTTGCCCAAGCCGGGCGTGACCGACCCGGTCGCCGAAAGTGCACTGGCGGCGATCGCCGATTTCGACATCCGGGCCGACGCCGTTCGCACGCTCAAGAAGTACTGGATCGGCGGAGTTTCCGACGAGCAGATCGAGCTACTCTCCGCCAAGGTCCTGGCCAACGACGCGATCGAGCAGGTCGTCGTCGGGCCGCTTGCGTTCGAGCATCTGGAGGTCGGCTCGCC
>CAZWWC010000516.1:0-2650 GCA_964637625.1 uncultured Planctomycetaceae bacterium | reverse complement strand
CTGGGGCATAGCGAAGCGCTGCCCCAGACGGCTGAAAACTGGGCCTTCGCTTCGCTCATTCCCAGCCACCCTTTCGTTGTTCCTTTCCACGTTGGTTTTGGCGATGCCGTCGGTTTGCCGATTGCCGTTGTCGTCGCGACTTGCGACGAAAACGGCCACCGCCAGGATGAGCACGACGAGTGCCACCGCCGCGAGAATGGCCGGCCGCCCGGCCCAGGCTCGCACGGACGGTGCGGTCGGTCGGGCCGAATACGCCTGAGTCGGGGGCGTGGTCGCCGCGCCTCCTGTCCCGGTGGCCACCGCGGCAGCGTCTGGCGCTGCGCCGGGCTGCGTGGGCCGCTGCGCCTGAAGCAGCAGCGCGGCCGGATCGGCCCCTTGGACAAATGGCCCCAGCGCGTCGGCAAGCTGGCCCGGCCTGGTCGGTCGTTGGTCGGGCGACTTCGCCAACGTGCGCTCCAAGACCGTCGCAAGTTGCTTGGGCACCTCGGGCCGAATACGCCGAATCGGCGGAACCGGATCGCGAGAGTGTGCGATCATCTTCTCCAGCGCCGTGCTGTATTGCGAGCCGACAAACGGAGGATGGCCCGCCAGCAGCATGTACAGCGTGCAGCCGAGACTATACACGTCGGCGCGAATGTCGACCGCGTGGCTGTCGCTGACCTGCTCCGGCGCCATGTAGTCGGGCGTGCCCATGACCTGGCCGACGGCCGTCATGGCCTCGGCGACCGGCCCAACGGTGTGAATCCGCGCCAGACCGAGATCCAGTATCTTCAGTTGTCCGTCGGCGGCGAGGATCAAGTTCGAGGGCTTGATGTCGCGATGGACCATCCCATGCTCGGCGGCGCACTGGAGCCCGAGCGCGGCCTGGCGGACCAGGTGACACGCATCGGCGACCGGCAGCGGGCCGACCCGAGCAACCAACTCGGCCAGGTCCATCCCGTCGACGTACTCCATCACGAGGAAATACGTTCCGTCGATTTCCCGGGCGTCGTGCGCGCGGACGATATTGGGATGATCGAACCGGCCGACGGCCTTCATTTCACGTCGGAACCGGGCCACGGCCCGTTGGTCCTGCATCTGGTCTTCGGAGAGCACCTTCAGGGCGACCATGCGTTCGAGTTCGGTGTGCCACGCCTTGTAGACCGTGCCCATGCCTCCGGCGCCGAGCTTCTCGACCAGTTCGTACTCACCCAACGACTCGAACACCGGCGCGTCGGCTGCCGACATGCTGGGCAGTCGCCGTCCGTGGCCAAGCGCTTCCAACGTGCCCCGGCACTCGGCGCACGCGTCGAGGTGTGCCCGAATCCGTGCCGCCACGTCCTCGGCCAACGCTTTGGCCAAGTAGTCGGCAAGTTCGTCGTGACTGGGACAACGTCCGTCGGGCATGTCAGTCGGACTCCTCAACATCAACGGCCCGCAGGCCTTCCTGCAAGAGCTTTCGTGTCTGGTGGTCAACCCAGGGCTGATCCAATGCCCACTGCAAGGCGTGGCGCAACCCTTGGTCGTCGAGTTTGGTGATCCGCCTTCCGAGACGGGTCATGGCGGCCGCGATGCCGAGCAGGTAGAGCAGCGTGGCGATCTCCTCCGGAAGCGGTGCCTCCGGGCGGCTGCGACTCGCCTTGGCGAATTCCTTGGTCGACCGGAGCAGCTCGATCGGCGGGTGCGGATGGTGGAACAGGTCACGGAAACTCGTAATGGGTGGACCTTGCACCGAATGAAGCGTGTCGAGACTCCGAGGACGTTTCTTCTCGAGATAAGTCAAATCGAACTCGACCGGGGCGGCAAGTTGGTGTTGCAGAACGGCCGCCAGTTCGTCCGGATTCCACGGCGAGTCGTCGGCTTCCAGATTCATCAAGTCGGCCAACGTCTCGGCCGGCGTGCTTTCGAGCTCCTCGTTGCTCATCGTGACCTCACTGACGGCTACGGGCAAGAATCGATTTGAGTTGGGCAATCTCCGCCTCGATCTCCTCGTCACCCAGTGCGTACTCGGCGACCACGGACCGCAATACCCGGGCGAACATCCGCTTCGCCGTAACCAGGAGATTGGCCGCCTGGCTGGGCGACGCCAGAGCGAATCGCTCGACAAGTACATCGTAGTCCATCGGCGGAGATCCTTGAAGGACGGGCCCGAGCAATCGCCCAACGAAAACGTTCCAAACGTCCATCCGGTCCGACCGGCCGCACTCGTCGCGCATGCGCCGCAGCACTTCGGCCAGGACCCGGCGAGCCCAGGCCACGTCGAACGCATCCGCGCTCGGTGCCGCGGCTTCCAGCAGCGGCTCCCCATCGCCCAGCGCGACGATCTTGCCGTCGCCGGGGGAGCGCATCTTGGCCTGCTTCGCACGCATCTGGTCGATGAGGAAACGGTCCAACGAGGTGAGCAGCAGCGTGCGGAACTTGCCCAAATCACGGTCGGCCCGGCCGATCAGGTTCTTTTCAATGACCTTTCCGGCGATGAAGTCCTGGATCAGGTCCGCAGCGTCTTCGGGCGCGAGACGCTTGCCGTGAACTAGATGGGCCTGCAGGGCCGGCAGATATCGGGCCAAAAGCCGGCCGAGGGCTTCGCGCCGGGCCTCGGCCCCCGCCGCGCCTGCCTGGTCGACCAGCGACCAGTGCGTCGTCGGGAATCGGGCGTTGGGGATGTACCGGT
>CAZWWC010000515.1:0-2654 GCA_964637625.1 uncultured Planctomycetaceae bacterium | reverse complement strand
GTCCCCTTTTTCCTCCTAGCGCCGGTGGTGGGCCACGATCACCTCGGCCAGCAGTCCCAACATGCAGGTCATGAAGCCGGCCGTCATCACGACGATGTCCGATTCCTGCATGCTCCCAGTCATCCGGAAGCTCAGCACGCTCTTCAAGACACCCAAGGCGATCACCAAGGCCGAGACCGGCAAGAACACCTTCAGCGGACGGAAGTAGAGCACGATCCGCAACACGGTGCTCAGATAGGACAACGTGTCCTTGATCGGGTGGAACTTGCTCCGCCCGAGGCGAGGACGATAGGGCGTGGGCACGTATTTCACCGAGTAGCCGTTGGACAAAAACGCCAACGTCATCGTTGTCACGCAACTAAACCCGTCGGGCACCACCCAGAGCCAAGGCAACATCGCATCGCGCCGGAACGCTTTCAGGCCCGTGTTGAGGTCGGGAATCCGGTGGCCCGTCAGATAGCAGGCCAGCCGGCGGATGAACCACTTGGCCCCGCGACGCAGCCACGGCAACGAGCCCTGCTCGCTGGTTCGCGCGCCGTTGACCTGATCGTAGGCGGGAAAGTATTGCAGCAGGTCGTTGATCGACGCGGCCGGATAGCTGCCGTCGGCGTCGAGCATGACAATGATCTCGCCGCGCGCTTGACGAATGCCGTCCTTGCGAGCCGCGCCGGCGCCGCCGCGCGAGGCGCGCCGGATCACGCGAACCGGACACTGCCAGCACACGCGAGCGAACTTCTCGGCCAACTCGGCCGTGCGATCGGTCGAGGCGTCGTCGACCAGCAGGATCTCAAAGCTCGGCGCGTCGTCCCGGGTCAAGGCCTCGACAATCTCTTCGAGAACGCCGCCGATGGCTTCTTCTTCGTTGTAGGCGGGCAGCAGGACGGTCAGCTTGACCGCGGTGGACGCCTTCGTGTCCGGAGAGGTGATTACCTGTGTTTGCCATCGATCCATGAGACAAACCCGAGACGGTTTTCCTCGGGGCGAAAACGGGCGGTCCGCGCCGCCCGGCGCCGCGTGGGTTCGGTCGTGTACGGAAGGTGATGTATACCAGAAGGTCCGGCCCGTCCCAATCCCAATTGGCCCGTCGGCCACCGGGCCGCCGACGGCGGGCAGTGACGGTGTGAGACGGCTTCGCAAGAAAAAGAAAAGCCGGATCTCGCTAGCGAGACCCGGCTTAGATCAATTTCCGATTTGGAGTCAGGACTAACAGGGCAGGTCCAGGCCCAACGGAAGGTTATTACTTCGACTCATGGTTTTCTGCAGTCGTCGTCGGCTCTCCCGACGTCGGCCACAGAAACTCCAGAGGCCAGTACTAGGCCGCCGGAGCCTCCTTGACGGCGTCCGCGGGGCTCTCCGACGCCGGAGCACAAGTGGCCGGCGCGCAGGTCCGGACACGGCAGGTCCGAGGACGGCAGGTCCGAGGACGGCAAGTCCGAACACGGCATGTCCTGGGCTTGCAGGTCTTCGGCGCGCAGGTCACCGGTTCACAGGTGGCCGGCGTGCAGGTGGCCGGGACGCACGTCTTCGGACGGCAAGTCCGGACGCGGCAAGTGCGGGCGCGGCAGGTCCGGGGACGACAAGTCCTCGGCTTGCAGGTCACCGGCTCACAGGTGGCCGGAGCACAAGTCTTCGGCTCACACGTCGTCGGCGCGCACGTCTTCGGACGGCAGGTCCGGACGCGGCAAGTGCGGGCGCGGCAAGTTCGAGGACGACAAGTCCTCGGTTTGCACGTCACCGGTTCACAGGTGGCCGGGGCACAGGTGGCCGGGGCACACGTGGCCGGGGCACACGTGGCCGGCGCACACGTTCTGCATGCCTTAGCCTGAGTGGGTCCGCTCAGCAGAACAAGACCCAGCACCGCCACAAAAAGGGCGATGCCAATCAGATGTGTACGATTCATTCGTAAACTCCTCCAAAAACAGGTACCGTAGCGTTTAGGGACTCCTACAGCGCACCGTCGGAATATGCGTTATTTGCTGCCCTTCCGACGGTGCCAGGAAGGAAAGCTTCTCGCAGCTGTGCCACGACGACCACCGTCGCAAGCTGCCCTGTTTAAGCTTTGCGGCTTAGGACGTGTGGTATGGAATGCACAGCTTAGACCATTAAGCTAGCATGGTTGGTTCGCGTGTCAAGCGGGGGGATGCGAGGAAATATACGCGTTGGGGTGCAATGGAACTCTAGCGATTCTACGTCGTTTACTCAGAAAAACGTAGCCCACAAAATCGACGCCCGTCGGGCGGAAGTGCAAAAAAAGAGACATCCGACGTTGACCGAGAGGCTTGCATGGAAGATAAAGTCTTTCTGGGGAAGACCTTACGACACGGCTTTTTTTTCGTCAAATCGCTCGACGGGTGCTGCAATTTGTCCCCATTTCGCATCCCGATCCAGGACAGTTTTGCCGAAGCGACCAGCCTGTCTTGTTGTTCCGCCGTGTCCAGCCCAGGGTAATCGCTCTGGCCAAGCTGCAGGCTCCGCCTTTTGCCCGCACACGCCCTGATCACCGTCGGCCACCACCGTCCTCGTAACAGCCTGGCGGCTCCGTGCCTCGAGTCAAATCACCGGCCGATCGGTTTTGGTCGTGCTCGGCTGTTTGACTGGAAGCCGTAGCTTGCCCTGATGAAGAGAATGGGACAGATGTGAGATGTGGCGAAACT
>CAZWWC010000514.1:0-2675 GCA_964637625.1 uncultured Planctomycetaceae bacterium | reverse complement strand
CTTATTGTAGCTCCCCGCCCGCCACGTGCATAGCACGGGACCATCACCATCCCCCTTCCAGCAAACGACGACGTAGAAAGCACTTAGCTCTTCGTTCTCGTGGCTGTCGATCCTCTCCCGACATATAAGTCGCGTCCTTCGGAGGAGTCTTCCCACGTGGGCGCCGCTCCGGTGGGAACCACGGCCGTCCTTCTGCTCGACCCGCCAGTCATTGTCCACGCCAATTGGATGTAACCCCTCGCATGTGGACTAAAGGCCTGGTCGGGGGTGGGGTTTTCCGTCCGACACAAAGAGAAAAGGATTGTCACGAACTGTTGACGTCGCCCCAAGGCCCGACATTACTCGATGTTGCCTGGTTTGAGCGTGCTTACGGCCGCATCGTCGAAGTAGACGGTGGCCGTGCCTTCGCCGGCCGGGCTGCCGCTGATGTGATTGGTGTAATTCCCCAGGCCCCAGGTGGGGTGCACGTCGGAGCCGCTCTTTCCGCCGAGGCTGGTCACGACGCCACGCACGTCGAAGATGTCTCGCCCGTCCTGCCAAACGCGAATCCTCCCTTTTTTGCCGGTGGCCGACCGGTACAACGCGACGACGTGGACCCATTTTCGGGCAGGAATCCGAAGCGGTTTGGCCTGCCCGTAGGATGAAGGTTTATTGCACGGCGAGTAAAGGTAGAAGAACATGTACTTTTTCTTCTGGTCACAGGCCACGTTGAGGCCCCAGACCGGTTGACTTACGTCCTTGCGGTCCCCGCTCTTGAACTGAAAGACGTTCCACCACCCACCGTCGCCGGGATCCCACGGCTTGTGCTTCTTTGGGTCGTAGACGTGGTCGAAATAGATCCACGTGCTGTAGTAGGCCTCCTTTGGGAAGAAACGTCCGCCGCGATCCCACGCCTTGTCGGTCCAGCGCATCAGCCGGACCGCACGCCGCCCGTGCTTCGCGCGGCGAGCACCGCTGATGACCGTTTTGGCCGACCACCGCCCCGAGTGGGCAACGTCTCGGCTGGCCGTGGCCGAAACGTCCCTTCCTCCGGTGTTGAAGATGCCGCCGCCGGGCGATTTGGACCCGGCATCGGTCCAGTCGGCCATCGTGCCCTCCTCGTGGTCGGCCGACCAGAGCACTCTGCCCGCCGGGCGATCGGCCGGCGATTTCCCCCGACTGTCACTCGCAATCACGAGCGTCGCCAGGATCAGGGCGTTCCCAACGAGCAACGCGCTACGACTATACGACATCCGAGTAGCCTCCGTGGTTTTCGAGCCTCGTGGTACAGCGCAAGGTTGTAGAATGTCAATGTTTAGCGGGCGGGCTTGCCCGCCGTTGCATTGGCGGATTCTTGTTGCAGAGCCAACGGCGGGCAAGCCCGCCCGCTAAACGGTCAATCTCACCGCTCAAGATTGACACGCCGCCAGTGACTGGATCGACAGCTCACCGTCGGCGGCCTCGACCGACGCGACCCTACCCCTGTCACGTGCCGGTCCCTCAATCGTCCACTCACCGCGGGCCGCGCCGGCCAGCGTCGATTGCTCCCTCTCTCTCCACCAGGCGGCAACCTCGCGGGGCAAGGCGTGCCAGTATCCTCCGATTTCCTGCGTCCTCATCAGAAACCGCCGGTACAGATCAAGGTGCCTCTGGGTGCAAAGGTAATCCGGATGGGTGAGCAAGAGCACCATGCCGTGATGGCGAATCAGAAAGTCGCGTTTGGCTTCCCAGATTCGGCCGTCTTGCTCACCCAACGCGATAAGCACGGTATGATCCTGCGGGAGCGTATAAGGAAGCTCGACGAACTTCCCCGCCGTAAACGGCCAAATGGTTCCTACTCCGCCGGGCATGGGCTGAAACGGATCGACGTCGAAACAAGAGGCGTCGTATTCGATGTCGAGTTGTTGGAGCCACTCGAGGTTTCGATGGACCATCGGCGAGCGGAATCCCACCGCGCCGTACCTGGCCAACGCCGCGTTGATTGCCCCGGCGCGACGTTCGAATTCTCGTCGGGACCAATAGAGTCTTCCGTCGTGGTTGTACCCGTGGATGCCTATCTCGAAGGACCTGGCCGTCAAATCGCGGAGCAGTCCGTCGTCGATTTTGTATTTGTAAGGGACGATGTTCCACGAGGACCGCAGCCCGAATTCTTCCTCGATTTCGGCCAATTTCAGAATGCTCCGGAAACCTGCTTCGGTCTCAACATCATGCGTCAGCACCAGGCCGAATCGGCAGCCGTCGGGCCAAGGATGGATAATCGGCACGCCGGCCGCCGCCCGCTCGATCTCTTGGGCGAGTGATTCAACGAAGTCGTCTGGAAAGCACCACCGGTCCGTGACCTCGACCTTTCGTGCCCTTTGCAGGAGCCGCCGCATTGGGACGGGAATCAGCGGTCTGAGCCGGTAATAGACGCGAAAGATCCGCGACAACTCAGCCATGCCTGCATCTTTGCGGATCCGTTGCGCGCTTGCCGCCTCGAAATTCGGAGTTGGAGCCAGCGGGCGAAGTTCCATGGTTCTATAGTGCTCTGTCACATTAGTTTTTCTGGGTGGGGTGCCACTGGCGTCTCGCCAGTGCTGCAACCATTGCACGGGCAAGATGCCCGTGGCACCCTGGAGTATTTTCGTGACAGACCAATAGTCTGAAATTCACAATCAAGATAACCCAACGGCGTGTCTCCCCGAGCAACCACGCCC
>CAZWWC010000513.1:0-2727 GCA_964637625.1 uncultured Planctomycetaceae bacterium | reverse complement strand
GCACTGGCGAGACGCCAGTGGCACCCAACTCATATCTGACATTGAACGATAGACGGACCAGTAGGGTGGGCACTGCCCACCGGAATCCTCGCCTAATGCCCCTTCGCGCAATAGGTCTGCAGGCCCAGGATTCGTGCCGCAGCGGATAGGGTCACGCCATAAAACAGGACAGGCTTATCCTGGTTGATGAATCTTGGAATTGTCCCGTTGACCACGGTTGATCCGGTCGCCAAGATGACGTCACACCACGCGATGGCCTCGTCAGTGACTTCTGGTGGTTCGATGACAACGCCACGCACTTCCTTGCCAATATTGTCTTTATCCAGGTCAACGGCCCTCGTTTCGTAGTGGGAAGCAAGCGTCTCCAGGAATCGCGGCTGATGGCCCACCAGGAGGACCTTGCTGCCTTGTGGAATCGCTTCGAGCAGTTGCCTTGCACACTCCGGGGGCTCATGGTCCTTGCAGTGAATCGTCTTGTCGCAGAGTTGGAGATGTCTGAAGACGGCATTGAGACCGGCAATGAAACTGGCTCGCTTCCTATTGGTATCCAATCTCAGATTCAAGAGATCTTCAACGGAATAATCAGCATTTTCGAAGTCGTCTGCAAAAGCCTGCCCCCGGGCATTCTTGAATGCCGCCTCGACCATGACTTCCTTTCCTTTGATGATCGGGTAGTCGTGATCCTCCGGGTTGCCGATGGCTTCGGCGGCGGAAAGTGCCTTGCACCGGATGCTGATGTTCTCCTTGGAAAGACCGTGCGCGCTCGCTTCCCTTCGCAGGGCTTCTCGCAGTTCCTCATAGACGTTACTCACCGTCACCGGAGTCTCCCTGATAGCGAGCCACGAGCGTGTTGTCCTTGGGGTGTTTAGCTAGGTGGCGTATTTCCTGGGTGAAGTACATACAAGCCATCACGCCCAGGAACACACCGAATACCTGTTTGAGCAGAACCGACGGAAGGTAACTGGAGATCACCGCGCCGGTCATGGCTCCCGGAAGGGCGGGGAAGAACAGGTTTCTGCAGGTACTCCAATCCAGCACGTGTAGACTGCGGTGCATGATGGTTGCCGAAGAGCAAAGGAAGAACATCGTGGTCAGCGACAGCAGAATGGCTGCGTGGATGTCGAGCCCGACGACGATCACGTAGAACGGAACGATGATCAGCCCACAACCTACTCCCAGATAGGCGGCCGTCATGCCGATCAGCACGCCAAACGACATGATGAACAAGGTTTCGTGGGTCCAGGTTATCTCATGAAGACCGCCGTAAACGAGCGCGGGCAAGTCGACGATCTTGAGCATCCGCAGGCTGGCAATTATCAAGAAACACGCAAAGGCGAATTTGAACCACGTGCCCTTCTGTTTGTGAGCGATTTTGCCTCCCAACAGGACGCCGGCCATGCACGTGGGAATGAAGAGAAAGTAATACTCCCACGGCGGACTCTCGGAAGCCAGCAAGAAGTGGCTGATCGACCCGACCAGTGTAATGGGCACGATCGTGGCCAACGACGTGCTTCGGGCCTTCTTGAACTCAAAGTGGAATACCGAGATCAGCGTGGGCACGAGTATCGCTCCACCGCCGACACCGATGCCGGCGCTGAACAGCGCGACAAAGAAGCCCAGCAGTACCAGTCCGGCATTCCACTGGCGATTGGTGGATCCTGTCAATGGTGACACCATCACGGTTGAGTTGAAAGGCACGCAATGTTTCCTACCTAGACCAGCATAAGGAGTCAACTTGCGCGAGGCAAGTAGGGTGGGCATTGCCCACCAGAACCATTGGCTGCAGTTCATTGGTGGGGCGAGCCTGGCTCGCCCCGCCCTACGAGGCTTTTCCACGGGAAGAGGGCACAAACGTTTGCGGAGGGGATGGCGGGACGTTACACTGGGAAGAAACCGGCTACTACAGGTTTGCCATACGGAGAGTCCTATGAAATCCTTCCTCATCGCACTGATCACTCTGACGACGGCCACGAGCACACTTGTGGCCGCTTCACCGAAGCCTCCGGCTCCGACCTATGCCAATGTGTCTTACGGCCCGCACGCCATGCAGGTCCTGGACTTCTCGAAAGCCAAAGGTGACGGTCCGCGTCCGTTGCTGGTCTATATTCACGGTGGTGGTTGGTATCAGGGAGATAAGCGGCGCAGTGCGCCGAAATTCCGACCCTTTCTCAAGAAAGGGATTTCCTACGCCGCGGTCAACTATCGCCTGACCGGCAAGGCGCCGTTGCCGGCCCCGGTTCACGACGCGGCGCGGGCCATTCAGTTTCTCCGATCGAAAGCGGCCGAGTGGAACATCGACAAGTCGCGGATCGCGCTGACCGGGGGCAGTGCCGGCGCGTGCACGTCGATGTGGATCCTCCTGCACGACGATCTGGCGGATCCGAAATCGAAAGATCCGGTGTTGCGGCAGTCGACACGCGTGACGGCCGCTGCCGTCCGGGGAGGCCAGACGTCGATCGACCCGAAGGTCATGGAGCCCTGGCTCGGACGCAACGCGATAAAGCACCCGATGATCTGCCGAGCCGTCGGTGAGAAGAGTATCGAAGACGCGCTAGCGAACTACGCGAAGCACCGGGCGCTGTTCGTCGAGTTTTCGCCGTACAACCATCTCGACAAGAACGATCCGCCGCTGTACATGTTCTATGACAACAACATGAAGCTGCCGTCGGAGAACATCAGCCACGGAATCCACCATCCCGTTTATGGGGTGAAGATGAAAGAGAAGGC
>CAZWWC010000512.1:0-2729 GCA_964637625.1 uncultured Planctomycetaceae bacterium | reverse complement strand
GGCGAACCTCATTCGGCAATCTTGGGTCGTTCAAGAGACGGCGCCCATTCTAAATAGGTCCACCCAAAATGGAAAGCGGGTGGACGACCGGGTGGCATGCTCTCGCTTGCGTGAGCATGCTTTTCGCGTCTCCGAGCGTGTTTTGGAATTGGCCGGGTGCCATGCCCACGCTTGTCGTGAGGGTGTCCGGGAATTGAAATCGAGGTTTTTCGAGGCAAAATGTGTGCCACTGCTTGCCATCGGCAAGCAGTGCTGGCTGTGTAGCCGTTTCGCACTGCTTCTTGCGAAGCAGTGGCACACGGAATTCCCGGATACCCTGACGCTTGTCGTGGGCATGTAATAAACCCAGAAAGAGACGGCATGGCCACGCGAGCGTGGCCATGGCACCCATGCCCTTGACCGGCCGGACCTGTCCCCGGTCACCGCCGGAGATATAATGGAGTACTTACTGGCCATCCCCCCTCAACGGTTAAAAATGGTTTGCCCAAGCCAGCCCCGCCGGCGTCTGCCTTCCCTTAAGTCGCAAGTCACCCACGTCCAGGACCACCGGCCGAATCCTCGCGTCTACGACCATAAGTTCTGGCTGGCGTTTGCGTCAAACCTGTGCACGGTCATGGCCATGGCCCTGCTCTACCGGTATGCCGACCTGGTCAGCCGGCTCGGCGGCGGCGAGTTCGAACTCGGTTGGATCGTCGGCATCGGCATGATCGGCAGCATCGCCATCCGTTTCACCCTGGGGCGGACCATCGACCGGCACGGCGCCCGGGCCGTCTGGCTCGTGTCGCTTGCCGCGCTGTCCGCGTCCTGTTTCGGCCACCTGCTGCTGAGCACCTGCAACGGCCCGGCGATCTATTTCCTACGGATTCTGTTCGCCTCGGCGATCGCCGGCGTGTTCGGCTCGAGCATCACGTGGATGAGCGGCCGCGTGCCGACGGCGCGCATGGCCGAGACCATCGGCATGCTCGGCGCGTCGGGGTTCGTCGCGCTGGCGCTGGGCAGCTATTTGGGCGACTTGCTGGCTGCCAGTACGGCCGGCACGGCTTACGTCCAATGGCTCTTCGTCACCGCCGGCTCGCTCGCCGCCGTCGCCATGGGCTTCTGCTGGCTGGCCACCCGAGGCATGCTCCGCCCGGTGGCAAGTTCAGACGCTTCGACGGCGCGGCTCCTGTGGCGCTACAGCCCTTGGGTCGTCCTGTTGGTGGGCGTGGCCACCGGCGTGGCGCTCGGACTGCCGGGCACGTTCTTGCGAACCTTCACGGCCGAGTTGGGTATCCCGCGGATGACCGCGTTCTTCGGCGTCTATTCCGGCGTGGCCCTGACCACGCGCGTCTTGGCTCGGCGGTTCCCCGAACGATTCGGCCTGGCGCCGATCATCCTGCTGGGCGTGGTGCTGTTGAGCGTCGGTGTGGGCTCGTTTCTGCTGGTCCACGCGGCGTGGCAGTTGGTCATCCCCGCGGTGATTCTCGGCTTTGCCCATGCCATCGTTTTTCCGCCGACGATTGCCGCCTGCACGCAGTCCTTTCCCGAGCAATGCCGTGGGCTGGGCACGATGTCGATCCTGGCGGCCTACGACCTGGGCATCCTGATCGGGACACCCCTGGCCGGCGCGCTGGTCCGCTACAGCGCCCGGTTCGGCCTGCCGCCCTATCCGACTATGTTCGCCACGATCGCCGCCCTGGTCGGCCTGATCAGCCTCGTGTTCGCGGCAAGCCTCCTCAACCGGCGCCGAGCGGCCTCGCGACCGACGACCAAACAAGCAGGCCGGGCACCGCGCAGCGAAATCCGCGATCCCGACGAGAAAGGGAAGATCTTGGTCGCCACGACCCACCAGAACCTTACGTGATCGCTTCCAGAATCCGAAATCGAAGCCCGTTGATCGGCGCCCCGCCGTTGTGAAACACGACGCCGCGATACGTGAAGTCGGACATCGCAAGATGCGTATGGCCGAAGTAGACGTTCTTCACCCCGGTCGATAACCCCTCGCCGATGTCTTCGAGATAAATGAGAATCCGCTTGGCAACGGTCCGCTTGCGCCGCGCCATGTGGATCATCGGCTTGTGGATCTTGCTCTCGATGGCCAGGTCGTAAAGCCGGTTCGCCATGCGGCCTCGCGACTTCTTCCGGAGCCAGCCCGAACGCACCTCGGCCAGCTTCTGGGCCGTCGTTCGCCGATCGGCCACGTCGCCGTGCAGAAAGACGCTCGTGCCCAACCGCGCGTAGAACGGATACCACGCGAAGTTGTCCAACCGCGACTCCAGATGATCGAGCCGCTCGAGAAACAATTCGTGATAATCGTGATTCCCCACCACAAAATGAAACTGGCACTCCGGACAATCGGTCGCCAACTCGTGCAGCCAGTGGATCGCCCGGGCGACCGTCTCCTGCTGGCTGGCCGCCATGCACCATCGGAAATCGAAGATGTCGCCCCCCAGCACGAAGGCCCGGGCGCGAGCCGCCTTGCGACCGATCTCCTCCAAATACCGATGCTCCTGCGACCGGCTGGAAAAGACGTGCAGGTCGGAGACGAAATACGTTTTCTTGGCGCGCGTCATGTCGAATTCGCGGCATACCAGGGTCAATAGTTCCAAGTTTGGCTGGCTGACACCTCAGCAGGTCATCCTGAGCGTAGCGAAGGATCTCGATCCCGGCGCGCCGGGAAGGAGATTCTTCGCTACGCAGATCCTTCGCTACGCTCAGGATGACAATGCCGGGTCTCAATAGAACTTGGA
>CAZWWC010000511.1:0-2750 GCA_964637625.1 uncultured Planctomycetaceae bacterium | reverse complement strand
CGCTCAGGATGACCTGCTGAGGTGTCAGCCAGCCAAACTTGGAACTACTGACATTCCCATTTTCCCCTTTTTCATTTTTCCTTCTTACACAAAGCAGCCTTACCAATCGGCTGAAGTGCTACAAGGAATGCATTAGCCCATGACCAGACTGAACACGAAAGACCCGAAGGTTTCCGTGCGGCGCTACAACTGCGTGATTGTGGGCGCGGGCGCCGCCGGGATGAACTGCGCCGTTCACCTTTGGGAATTCATGCGTGAAAAGGGCGTCGAAGCCCCCGAGCGGCGTATCGCCGTCGTAACGCGAGGGCTCGCGTTGGGGGCCTCGCGGATGAGTGGGTCGGACAAGCAGACCTATTACAAACTCGGAACGGCCGCCGAGACGGCCGACAGCGCCGAGGACTTCGCGCGGACCCTCACCGCCGGAGGATGTACCCACGAGGACCTGGCACTGGCCGAAGGCATCGGATCGCTCCGCGAGTTCCACCATCTGGTTCGCACCGGGGTTCCCTTCCCGCACAATAACATGGGAACTTTCGTCGGTTACAAGACCGATCATGATCCCTACGAGCGGGCAACTTCGGCCGGGCCGAAAACCAGCAAGATGATGAGCGAGCGACTGCAGCGCGAAGTCGAAGCGTACGGCATCCCGATCTTCGACCGACAAGAGGTGGCCGCGCTGGTCACCAACGGCCGGGGGCCGTCGAAGCGGATCGTCGGTCTGATTTGCGTCGACACGGCTGCCCTGGCACACGGCCGCTTGGAATTGAGTGTCTTCCAGTGCGAAAACCTCGTCCTGGCAGCCGGGGGTCCCGGCGAACTCTATGACACCTCGGTCTACCCGAAAGGGCAGGTGGGCCTGCACGGCTTGGCCCTGGCGGCCGGCCTGGCGGCCGAGAACCTTACCGAGTCGCAATTCGGAATGGCCAGCACGAAGTTTCGTTGGAACGTCTCGGGCACGTACATGCAGGTCATTCCACGCATCTTCAGCACCGACGCCGAAGGAGGGGATCCTCGCGACTTCCTCGTGGACTCCTTCCCGAGCATGGCGAAGCTGGCCAGCCGCGTCTTCCTGAAGGGATATCAGTGGCCCTTTGATCCCCAGCGGGTCACGGATCATCAGTCCTCGCTCATCGATCTGTTGGTCACCCAAGAGACGCAGCGCGGCCGCCGCGTGTTTCTCGACTTCCGCTCCAACGCCATCGGCAACGAGACGATCGGCTCGTTTGCCCTGGGGGAACTGGAGGCCGAAGCCCTCGACTACTTGAAGGCCAACGAGGCCCTGCAGCCGCTTCCGATCGAGCGATTGGCCCACATGAACCCGCCGGCGATCGACATCTATGCCGAGCATGGGATCGACCTTCACAACGAGCCGCTGGAGATCGCCGTGTGTGCCCAGCACTGCAACGGTGGGTTTGCCGTGAATCGATGGTGGGAGTCCTCGATTGCCCATACGTTCGTCATCGGCGAAATGGCCGGAACGCACGGGGTCAAGCGGCCGGGCGGTTCCGCGCTGAACGCCGGCCAGGTGGGCGGAATCCGCGCGGCCCAGTACATCGCCAATGTCTACGGCGCCGAATTGCCTTCCGAGACGACGGGCACTAAGGCCATGGATGCTGCCATTGCGAGTCTCGGCGGAAAATGGGACCGTTGGGTCGGCAACACGTCAGCTCGCGGGCCGCAGGACGTGCTTCGCGAGATTCAACACCGAATGACGGCGGCCGCCGCACATCGTCGCCACCTTGAAACGGGATGCCGCGCGCTGGCCGAGGCGGTTGCACTGGTCGAACACATCGAATCCGAGGGATTGCACGTCGACGAGCCGGGCCAACTCACCGCGGCCATCGAAGCCGAGCACCTGGCACTGGCCAGCGTGGCCTATCTGAAGGCGATCGTCACCTTTCTTGAGCAAGGAGGCGGCTCGCGAGGGTCCTTCCTGGTGTTGGCCGACGACGGCCAGTCGATTCATCCGAACCTCACCGACGCCCGGCGCAAAGAGCCGTTGTGCTACCAACTGGAGAACGAGGCGTTTCGCGAGTCGATCCTGCGGATCACCGCAGACGTAGATTCGCCGGATCGGTTTCGCTGTGACGCGGTTCCCGTTCGGAAGGTCGCCAGGGACACCAAGGCGTTTGAGGCCGCCTGGCGCGATTATCGCCAGCGACGGATCTACGAGCCGCGTTTTGAAATCTGAGGCTTTTCAACATGCAGAGACTATCTCAGAAATGGAACCGGGGTGCCTGGGCCATAGCGCAGCGGTGGCCCAGAACCTGAAGAACCGGGCCTTCGCTGCGCTCAGACCCGGGCACCCGATGTATCCCATCATTTTTGAGATAGTCTTTTACCATGAGAGGACGACGCGATGAAGATGCTCGACATCCGGGACGCCCGGGACGTGGTCGTGGTTTCCTTCAAACACACGAAGATCCTGGACCAAACGGTCATCCGACAGATTGGTGCGGAGTTTAAGGATCTCACGATGCAAGCCGCCGCCGATCGGAGGTTGCTGCTGAACCTGAACAAGATCGAGTTCATGGCCTCCGCCATGATCGGCCAGATCATGCTTCTCTACAAGCAATGCAAGAAGGACAAGATCGACCTGAAGCTCTGCTGCATCTCGCCGAACATCATGGAGGTCTTCAAGATCACGACGCTCGACAAGCTGCTGGACATCCACGATACGGAGCACAAGGCGATCGAGGCGTTCGGAGCTCCCCGGCGAAGCTGGCGGCAGCGGCAGTAGCCGGTAGGCA
>CAZWWC010000510.1:0-2760 GCA_964637625.1 uncultured Planctomycetaceae bacterium | reverse complement strand
CGCTCAGGATGACCTGCTGAGGTGTCAGCCAGCCAAACTTGGAACTACTGAGACTAAACTGGGGCTTCTCCGGGCGTCCCGCGGCGCTTGTCTCATCGGAGTTCGGGCTACCATTGTACCCGAATCCCGGGTCCGACGCACCCTCGTCGCCGAGCATTACTCTTCTTCCAGCCCGAGTTGGACCAGGCGGCGATAGAGTCGCGGTCGGGTCATGCCGAGCAAGGCGGCCGCCTTCGTCTTGTTGCCCTTGGCCCGGGCCATCGCCCGATGGATCAACTCCCGCTCGATCCGACCCAAGAACTCGTCGAGCCGGATCGTCTCCTCCTCGCGTGGTGGATGGGCCGCCGCGTCGGCCGCCTGGTGAAGCCGGGCAGGCAAGTCGCCAAGCTCGACTTCCGCGCCTTCGGCCTCCTGGTGAGCATGAGCCACGACCGCGGCCAACTCGTCGACGTTGCCCGGCCAACCGTATGCGTCGAGCCGCTCGAAGGCCTCGGGTGTGAAACCGCCGATCTGTTTCGCGCCGCGGGCATTCGCCTCCTCGAGAAACATCTGTGCCAACAGCGGAATGTCTTCCCGTCGCTGGCCGAGCGCGGGCAACTCGATCACGATGGTACTGAGCAGGGCGGCCAGTTGCGGGCCGTATCGACCTTGCCGGGCCAACTCCGCAAGCGGCACGCCGCTGGTGGCGACCACTCGCAACAAGAACGATTTTCCCGAAATCGCAGCCGCCGTGTCGGCCTGGATCTCGGGTGGCAATCGGTCGGCTTCGCTCAACAAGAGTGTGCTTTGCGCGGCTCGCTCGCCCAGCGGATTCGCGGCCAACGCGTGGATCGTCGAGCAAATCAACTCGGCGCCCAGAACGGCACAGTCCACCGGGATCAACGTGCCCTCGCGCGCCGGATCGACGGTGTAATGGACGGCATGGGCAACGTGCTGGCGCCCGCTGCCGGTGGGTCCGACCACCAACACGTTGGCCCGACCGGCGGCGGCCAACTCGATTCGCGCCCGGGCAAGCCGCATCGCCGGACTCTCGCCGAGCAACCGATCCGCCCCGTAGCGTCCGGCGGCCTGCCGGCGAAAGGACCTGATCCGGTCGTGCAACTGGTCGAGCTCCGGCTCGGCCGGCGCGAGGCTCCCCGGCGCGACGTCGTCTGCTGGGGCATCGTCCCCTTCGTCCAGATCGACCGGTTCGACCAGGGCGATCACGGCCAGCGGCTCCTCGTCGGAGAGGCCGACGGGCACGAATCGCGCTGGCCGCCGGCGCAAGGTGCCGCCGGCGCCCGCTGCACCGACGGTTCCCACCACAACACGCCCTCGCAGGACCGTCGGTGGAGGACAAAGGCCCGCGGCAATCGCTTCGACGCTTGCGCCCTCGGCACCGGGCGGACTCGTATGATACGCGCACCGTCGCCCGATCAACTTCGCCGCCGCCGGACCGATCCAATCCAGGCAGGCGTCGTTGCAGAAGCGAATCGTCAACTCCTCGTCGAGGATGTAAACCGGCCGATCGGCCAGGTTAAACAACCGGGCCAATTCCGCCGTCTTGATGCGTTGTCGAGCCATGAGATCGTTGCGGTTTGAAAGCCTAGCGCGCGCTGGACGCCAACTCTGCGGATCGCGCCGCGCGGCCGTCTTCAGCGCGGAATGTGCCCAACGGCAACCGGAAGTATATCACACCAACGATGCCGACGTAATAGGCGGCCGCAACCGTCACATTGAGCACGCCCAGTGTGGCCAAAACGACAAGCCAGACATGAGGCACGGCGTCCTTCGTCATGACGAGACGTGTGAAGTTAAGAAGATTTCACCCTTCACACTTCTAACTTCACACTTCTCACCATGGGTCGTACAGGCTGGTCCATTGGATTTCATCCACCGGGCAGGCCTCTTCCCACATGGTGCAAGAGAGACACCGAAGCCGGCCGATCGCAAAGCTCGGGGGCGGGCAACACGGGGGTGATGGTCGTTCGTTCGAGACACCAGTAGTCGCATGGAATTCCGATCCTTGGGCGCCGTGCGGTTTCGAGCAGGGGCGTGAAATACAGCTTTTTCGATGGCAACAGCGTTCTTTGTTTGCGCTTGTGCGTCCCACGGTGGACGACGGCATGGACGCGACCATGCTGGCCGGAGCCGAAGGCAACGATGGCGAGACCTCGTCGAGGCGGCCCTTGTGAGATCGACACAGCGACTGGCCGAAGCGCAAAAAGAGAGCCCTCCGTAGGCGGGGCAGGGACCTACGAAGGGCGAGATGGTGAGGGAAATCCCCCACACACATTTTAATTATGGCCATGCGACCCAAGTCGTTCAATCCCTAATCCGGGGGTCCACTCTCAATTTCCGATTTTTTTATGATTAAAGAAGATGATTGAAGAACTTGCCTATGCTGACCTCGGTCTTGCTATGGGCCGGAATATCCGTGTTTTCCCGTTTATTGACAACACGGTCGTTCAAAATGGCAACCCCCTGGAGGATGATTGTCCGACCCTTTGCAAATAGCAAGAAACGAGCAGCGCCCTGCATCCCAACGTGGGTCGGACGTGGGATCCAGGGC
Source organism: uncultured Planctomycetaceae bacterium (assembly GCA_964637625.1). Classification (GTDB taxonomy): domain Bacteria; phylum Planctomycetota; class Planctomycetia; order Pirellulales; family Thermoguttaceae; genus UBA11386. The sequence continues at coordinate 209 of CAZWWC010000510.1, read as the reverse complement.
GACGGTTTTGTGCAACGCTCGGTGCCACCGGTCAGAACACGTCGAGGACGAAGTGGTGGCCTTGGTGGTACTTACGGCCTTGTGGATAGTAGTTCTGCCACTGCCTGTTGTAGACCGGGATGCGCATCTGGGGCGGATAGCGATAGTAGAGGTTCTCGCTGCTGCGGTAGTAGTCCGCTCCCCAGAAATTCTGTGGATAGTAGACGTAC
>CAZWWC010000509.1:0-2789 GCA_964637625.1 uncultured Planctomycetaceae bacterium | reverse complement strand
CAGCGCCCTGACCTCTCGCGTCGACGTGCCCAAGGACCGCACCGCCGAGCAGATCGCATCGGGCATTCCGGTCACCTACGTCCCGGCACGCAACACGATTCTGCTTGCCGTGGCGTTGGGCTACGCCGAGACGGTCGGCGCGGCCGACTTATTCCTGGGCATCAACGCGGTCGACTACAGCGGCTATCCCGACTGCCGGGGTGAGTTCCTGGCCAAGTTCGCCGAGCTGGCCAATCTGGCGACCAAGGCCGCCTGCGAGGGAACACTCCGGTTTGAGATCCACGCGCCGCTGCTGGAGATGACCAAGGCCCAGATCATTCGCCGCGGGATGGAATTGGGCGTCGATTACAGCCTGACGCACACCTGTTACGACCCGGACCGGCACGGCACGAGTTGTGGCCGCTGCGATGCGTGTCGGCTGCGGCTGGCGGGTTTTGCCGAGGCAGGCCTCGACGATCCGTTGCCGTATCAGTAGGCAGTAGGCAGTAGGCAGGGATTGGGGATCTGTTAATAGCGTCGGGCGGAAGCCCGACGAAAGTTATCTCATGCGAGTATGCGAAATCTACCCCTCGAAGCAAGGCGAAGGGCGTCTGACGGGCACGCCGAGTGTCTTCGTCCGCTCAAGCGGCTGCAATTTGCGTTGCCGCTGGTGCGACACGCCCTACGCTTCCTGGACGCCCGAAGGCGAGGACCTGGCCGTCGACGAGATCGTCGACCAGGTCGACCGCCACGGACTCAAACACGTTGTATTGACCGGCGGCGAGCCGATGCTCTTTGCCGAGTTGGTTCCCCTGGCCGAGGCCCTGCGGCGGCGCGGCTATCACGTCACGATCGAGACGGCCGGCACGCTATTCTTGCCGGTCGAGTGCGACCTGATGTCGATCAGCCCGAAGACGGCCAACTCGACCCCGCCGGCGGATGCCAACAACGGTCGATGGCGCCGGCGCCACGAGCGGACTCGCCACGTGCCCGAGGTGGTCCGCCGGTTGACCGCCCGGTACGACTACCAACTGAAATTCGTCATCCAACGGCCCGAGGACTGCGAGGAAGTGGAGCGCTATCTGGCCGCATTGCCAGAGGTCGACCGTGCCCGGGCAATGCTCATGCCCGAGGGAACCGACCCGGCTGTGTTGGCCCAGCGGGCCGAGTGGCTTGCGCCCTATAGCCGAGAGCACGGCCTGGCGTTCTGCCCGCGGCGCCACATCGAATGGTTCGGCCCGGGAAGGGGGAAGTGAGAAGGGTGAAGTGGGAAGTGTGAAGTCAGTGACCACCAGCAGAGTTGGTGGCATGAGGAAGGCCCCTAAAAGGGGCCGATGACCCCAACGGGGTCGAAACAACATAGCCCAGGGTAAGCGAAGCGGCGCAGCCGCGCAGCGCCACCCTGGGTCATGGAGAAGAACCAACGTCCACCCTGAAGGGGTTACACAGAACCGTCTTCTTTGTAGAACCCTTTCAGGGTTCACGCGATAGGTGGTATCCCTAACCCAGGGTGGCGCGGCTGCGCCGCTTACCCTGGGCTACGATGTTTAACCGCTTCGCGGTAACGAACGAGCGGCAGAGCCTTATGAATTCTCACCAGCAGAGCTGGTGACTTACGGACCAAGTAAGAAGTGTGAAATAGGATCGGGCAACCGGTGCACCACCAACAGCGCCTGGCAGCAAAGCAGAGTGCGCGGAAGCACACACGCTGCTCCTTTTTCACCACTCCTTGCCCCGCGCCAACGCCACGACGGCAAGTCCCGCCAAGAGAACGCCCGCCAGCGGCTCCGGCACCGCCAACTCAACGTCACCGCTCGGCTGGCTCGTCCCGTGTCCCCAGTTGGCCGCAAGGATCGACGCGTCGGCCGCCTCGACGATCCCGTTGCCGCTGAAGTCGCCCATCCCCCAGCTCGCTCCCGACTCGCCCCAATACCTGGCCAGCCGTGCCGCGTCCGTGTCGTCCACTCGCCCGTCACCATTGGCGTCGCCCGGCACGCGCACCGGCGGCGCCCCCAGTTCCGCGACGATCGTGTAAGACCAGAACCCGATCGCCCCCCCGGTGTTGTCGATCCACCCGTCGACGTCCGATTCGACCCCCGTGGGCCAGCCGTCGAGGATCTCGATCGTGCAATCAGCAAATCCCAGGAATTGCGTACAGTGCCACGACCAGACCGGATTGCCCGGCGCGCGATAGTCCCGGTTGATCCCGTCGTCCCCCGCCGCGATTTCGGCCACCACAATCCCGCTGCCCGAGTACGGGTCGGCAATCAGCGCTCGCGCATGCTCGACGTCGTCCGAGTCCGTCAACGGAACCACGTACGAATCGTCATGGTACTCATACCCGGGCACTTCGGCCACGAGGAAGAGAACCGTCTCCGCCCGCGCGCCCGCCGCACCACAAACCACCATCACAAACAACGTGCCAACAATAAGCCGAGCCATGACCCGAATCTCCATGCAGCAGCGAGTGCGTCTTCAAACACCAAGCTCTCTTCGTACCACCAATCCGTAGAAATCTGTTTCTCTAACCAGAGTCTCTCGAACGACGAAAAGAACAGAGAAAACGCCCGGGCGGAAGATTATCCTAGCAGAGAATCGATCGAACATCCATAGTCCCATCCCCCGGTGGAAACCAGGAGCCGGCGTGATATACTAGAGGACATTTCAAAACCGGTGCTCTGATTGTTGTCATTCTGAGCGCAGCGAAGAATCTCGGCTTTCGCGGGGGGGAGATCCTTCGCTTCGCTCAGGATGACCGTTTTGAAATGCCCTCTACACAATTCCACCCCATGAGGCGAGTCGGTCCCGCG
>CAZWWC010000508.1:0-2792 GCA_964637625.1 uncultured Planctomycetaceae bacterium | reverse complement strand
TCAACGCCGGAGATCGACACCGAAGTCAGCGGCAAGGATTGCGTCGTTGCCGCGAAATGCCCCAACTACGTCTGGCACGTCGATCTGACCGTGGTTTTCACCGGCGCGGACTTTTGGACCTCGTGGCTGCCGCTGACGCTACCGCAATGTTGGCTGTTTTGTCGGTGGGTCGCGGTCGTCGTCGATCATTTCTCCCGCCGCGATTTCCGCAACGCCCCTCGGAAAACGTCCCATCTCACACCAAATTACCGGCTATTTCTCGGGGTGCGAACCTCTATCTCATCGGTTGTCAAGGATCGCCGGACGAGGACACCAGTCCCTGAAAGACGGGTTGCAGGGGGGTGCAGTGCTCATCAATTCGGCTGGTGGTTTCGTCGCCGGGCGCAATCTGATTGTCCTGGCTGAAATCGAACGACCGGATCTACCCTTGCTTACCCTCGCCTTGCTGCTCGGCCCTCCGGACGATCTCAAGCACGAGCCGGACCGGACAGTTGAGCGAAGTTGACACGGGGCAGTATTTCTCCATCTTTTCCTTTAGCCGCAGTGAGGAGGCCTTCTTTGCCGCCTCGTCATCCGACATGGTGACGGCAATCAAGACATCGATGCCGGTGAATCGGAGGCCCCCAGAGGTCTTCTCCATCCTGCCCGAGGACTTGCTCAAGTATGACTCAAAAGCAAGCTCGAATCGGTACGCGAAATAGAGGAAGGTGCTTAAAAGGCAGCTTCCCACGGAGGCGACAAGGAGTTCCTCGGGCGACCACACCCCCTCCGGCCCGCCGAACTCGGGCGGCGTCGCTACGGTCAAATCAGGATTGTCCCGGGCGCTCACGCGGCACTCTCGCTCATGCCGCCACGCGGTTTCCACTTGGAGAGTATACATGTTGGGTTTCTCCTTTCCGCTTTGCAGCGGGCTGGCCGACCGGTTCCGACAGGAGCCGTGCCCGGTGTTCCATTCCAACTGAGCAGCTGTCCGCCAGATTCCCGACCTCGCGCCGGAGCGCGCCGCCGGCCATGATGCTCGTTCCCGTAAAGCTATTCACGGGTCTTCCTCCTCTTGGATCGCATGGCCTCCCTGACAGGGCACCACTCGCGAAACCGGCACTGACTGGACGGGTAGGGGCAGCGTGGGTTGTCTGGATCAATCTCAAGGTTCTCCTTCATGCAAATGAGGGACCTCGGGGTCTCGGAGTCTTGATCCTCTCGCGCCGATGTGGTCGTGTTCCCCGCGGGCCGAGACCGTGGCCGAAACAGCATCGCCACGAAGCCGGCGCTGCGTGCCTCGCCCTGGCGCGGGCGCTCGATTTCGAACGTTCCCTCGTCCGGACTCCCGAAGAGGGTTGAAACTGAACGATCGAACCGCAACCCCACATCCTCGGCCAGGTTTCTGACTTCCTCCAGCGTGAAGAATCTCGCCTCCGAGTAGAACATGTGCCCGGCCCTCCCTTTTGCTGCATAGGACTTCCCCCAAGGACTCCCGGCCGGGACGATCCCCAGCACGATCCCGCCTTCGACACGGGTGACGCGCACCGCCTCACGCAGCAGTCCCCCGGCGTCTTCGGCGAAGCAGAGTGTCATGATCACGAAAACGGCTCCGAACTCCCTGTCCTCGAAGGGCAAAGCCTGACCCTGCGCCCGAAGTGCCTGGATCCCACGCCACTTCGCGTACTGGAGAACGCTGGACGCCGGGTCGACCCCGATGTCGACCCCCAGGGCACCGGCGAACTGCCCGGTTCCCACACCGATCTCGAGCCAGAGCCGCGGGAGCTCGCTGCTCAACTGCTGCAGGCAGAGCACCTCCGATGCGAAAAGCATTTTCCTCCGCTCGGAGTCAAACCACGCGTCGTAGCGCGCAGCCTCGCGCTCGAATATCTGTATCCTGCTCAGAGCGGCGTCTCCTTTGTGACCTTGTAGTAGAGCTTCTCTGCTACAAGCGATTCCTCCAGCAAGTTTTCAGCGTTGAGTTCTTCGATGTACTTGATGACCTCATTCCGGTGCATATCGAGTCCACCAGCAATGTCGTCTATGGAACAGGGACGCCTTCGCAGTAGATCCAGGACGTCTTCTCGACTAGCGGCGAATTCGGCCAAGCCGTGAACGTCGCGAAAATCGGCGATTACTTCGGCAGGTGGATTGAACATCCTTGCCAGTTCAGTTAAGCGTTCGCGCGAGATGCCAATCGCGAAGCTCTCGGCCGGCGGGCGGGTGACGGTGTTTAATTGCACGCGATCCGGGCGGATGCGATCGACGCACTTGGCCACCTTGGCGAATTCACCAGGGACGGCCGTGTGAGCACCGAGTACGAAGACTTCCAGCCAATACTCTCCTCGAAAGTCACGACGAAAGTCGATGAGACCATCCAACATCTGCTCGAAGGAGATCTTCTCATGCGGGCGATTCACGAGCCGAAACATGGCTTCGTCGCCGGCGTCAAGCGACGGGATAACGAGGTCGGCGTTGATCAATTGACGGCGAATGTCTTCCTGCCACAACAACGATCCGTTGGTGAGCACGGCCACCGGCACATCCGTCATTGCCTTGATGCGGTCGATAAGCTCGTCGACTCGCGAGAAAAGCGTAGGCTCACCGGACCCGCTGAGGGTAATGTAGTCCGGACTGCTAGCCAGTTTCTCCTTGAGATCCTCAAGGACCCCGTCAAGCGGCACCCATTCTTTTCTTTCTATCGTCTTGCACGTGGTTCGGCCAAGCTGGCAGTAGATGCAGTCGTAGGTACACGTTTTGAACGGAACGAGGTCCACGCCAAGCGAGCGTCCCAGCCGGCGCGAAGGCACGGG
>CAZWWC010000507.1:0-2800 GCA_964637625.1 uncultured Planctomycetaceae bacterium | reverse complement strand
AGGACTTCGCCAAGATGCATGCCTGGGGTATGAACTGCATCCGGCTTGGCATCATCTGGGACGGCATCGAACCAGAGCCTGGCAAGTACGATGATGCCTATTTGGACGGTGTGGCAAAGCGGGTGGCGTGGGCGGCCCAGCATGGGCTGTACGTCTTCCTTGACATGCACCAGGATCTCTTTTCCGGGCTGTACGCAGACGGTGCTCCGGCCTGGGCCACGTTGCACGAGGACAGGCCACACAATCAAGGAGGAGTCTGGAGCGACGCCTATCTCATTAGCCCCGCCGTCCAGGTGGCCTTCGACAATTTCTGGGCCAACGCCCCGGCACCCGACGGTGTCGGCATTCAGGATCACTATGCGGCTGCGTGGCGACATGTCGCAAAGCGATTCGCCGAGGACCCCACGGTAATCGGCTACGACATCATGAACGAGCCGTTTGAAGGCACGTCCGTGACGGCCGCACAAAAAGTCCTCCTCCGAGGCGAATTCGGCACTAGGTTGGCGCAGCGGCTGAAAGACTTGGCTCAGTCTCCCGGCCAGATCGCGGAACTGTGGAAACAACCCAGTGGCCGCGCCGTCATCACGGCGCTCCTGGAAGATATCACGCTATATAGGGCCTTCGTAGACGCTCAAAAGGGCCCCAGCCAGGCATTCGAGCGGCGACATCTTCAGCAGATGTATCAACGGGTGGCCAACGTGATCCGGGCGGTCGACCCCCACCATATCCTCCTGCTCGAGCCGAGCTATCAGTGTAATGCCGGGGTGTACAGCGGCATTGAGCCCGTGACCGGCCTGGACGGCAAGCGCGATGCCCTACAGGCGTATGTGCCTCATGCCTATGACATCGTGGTGGATACCCCGGCGCTGGCCAGCGCCAACCCGCGGCGCGTCGAGCTAATCTTCGATCGGCACGGCAAGACAGCCAAACGCCTCGGTATGCCCATGATCATCGGCGAATGGGGCGCCTTCGGCGGAGCGGACCAGCAAATTCTCCCTAGTGCGCGAATACTCCAGCGGCAAATCGAAAAACTGCTCTGCGGCGACACGTATTGGGACTATGACGTTGCCATGGAGGAAAAGGCGTACTTCAAGATCCTGAAACGCTCGATTCCCAGCCGAATCGCAGGTACTCTTCTGCAGTACACGAACCACCCGGAGACGGGGAAATTCACGTGTCGGTGGAAGGAGAAGAAGGGGATCAATGCCCCGACGATCATTTACTTGACCGAAGCTTCATTCAAGGACCGCGCGGTTCACCTCGAACCGGGGGGCGCGGGTTTCCACGTGCAGCCCGCATCCGATACCTCGGGTGACGTCTATCTCTCCATACCACCAACCGGCGAATCCCTTGAACGCCTGCTGACAATAGAATAGACTGGATGAACGTTTTCGATCGAGAGTAACCCTGAGATGGTTTTCGCCGGAGTCCCGAAAACCACCTGTCATTGCCGTCGAAAACGCATAGAATGGTATATCTTCGCCGGCTCCGATCGCCGGTTGGTTTACGACCGTGCAACCCTCAACCCCCTTGTTCCCATGAAAAGCTCTTACTTCTTGAATTTGACTAGCTTTCTGTTCTTCGTTTGCACTTTCAACACGGTAGGTGTCGTTTCCGGAGGAGACTCGGCGCGGAGCGAAAGAACCGGCGGGACGGGCTCCGCCAGAGCGGCGGATTACGATCGGCTGCGGGTCGGCGAGCAGACCGACGGGCGGATCGTAGTGCCGACCAATCAGATCCTCTCGCCCTTGGGCGAGCGGGTTCGGTTCCCGAGCCGGCCAACTGCCGTGGCCTTGAGCCCTGATCGGCGGTGGCTGGGAGTCCTTTGCAGCAACCGCGCCCTGGTGATCGACCTCGACACGAAGGAAGTAACGGGAACCGTGAAACATACCGGCAGCTTCACGGGCATTGTTTTTTCTCATGATAACAAGGAGTTGTTCGCCTCGAACACGTCTGGAACCATTGAAGTCTATGCCGTGGGCGCGGACGGGCGGTTGGCCAAAAGCCGATCCATCCAGCTTACGCCGCGTCGCACCAGAAAGCGCGGCGGCGCCGTGCCGGCCGGGTTGGCGCTCGATCCCAACAAGAAGACGCTTTGGGTCGTCTACAATATGATGAATATCGTGGGCGAGGTGGATCCGGCCTCGGGTAAGGAAATCCGTAAGATCCACGTCGGCAACGCCCCTTACGACGTGGTCTCGGCGGGTGGCAAGGTGTACGTGAGCAATTGGGCCGGGCGGCACCCCGACAAGGGCGATCTGGCCGGCCCCTCCGGATATGCCGCTCCGGTCCGCGTTGATTCCAAAAGACACATCGCCTCGGAAGGTTCGGTCTCGGTGATCGATCCGGATCGGAACAAGGTACTCAAGGAGATCGTCGTCGGTCCCCATGCCGCCGGCCTGGCCGCTTCGCCCGACGGGCGCCATGTTTGCGTGGCCTGCGCCAATGCCGACATGGTGACCGTTATCGATACCGAGCACGACGAAGTTGTGGAAAACATCTCCACCCGGCTGGCCCCGGGATTGTTGCTGGGCAGTGCCCCAAACGCCTTGGTCTTCCATCCCGACGGGAAGACGCTTTATGTTTCCAATGGCACGAACAACGCCGTGGCGGTGATCACGTTCGATCCGTCGCGCAGTCGTATTAGAGGCTTTCTGCCAACCGGCTGGTATCCGGCCGGGCTGGCGCTGGATCCCCAGCGGCAGATGCTCTACGTAGCCAACATTAAGGGAATCGGCTCGCGCAGCAGCGAGGTTCAGGGACGCCGCAAGGTCAAAGGCAAGATCGTCTGGGGGTATCA
>CAZWWC010000506.1:0-2805 GCA_964637625.1 uncultured Planctomycetaceae bacterium | reverse complement strand
TCGACGATCAATTGGGTCGACAGGATGCCGACCAGGGCCATGTTGTCCCGCTGGCTGACGAGGCCGTCCCGCGTCGCCTTCCGGACCAACGGCTCGACCGCCTCGGGCCGAAACAGCCCGTCCCGGCCGATCCGCTCGGGCGAGAGCAGCTCCCGGACGTACTCGGGCGGCCTGCGGCCGTTGTTCCGCGGAAAGAAGCTGGCCGCGTCGGGGGCCCGATAGGGCTGCTTCGTTCGCCGCAGAACCGCCTCGGGCACGTAGTCCCGCGCGGCCCGTTTCAAAAGGTGTTTCTCGCGCAAGCCCTTCATCTTCAGCCGAGGAGGCATCCGCGCTGCAAACTCGGCGATCCGGTGGTCGAGAAACGGATAGCGCCCCTCGACGCTGTGCGCCATCGCCATCCGGTCGCCCTGCGAGCTGAGCAGATAGCCGGGCAGGAAAATCGTCGATTCCAAGTACTGCGCCTGGCAGAACGCCGGCCACCGGGCGAAGTCCTCAGGCAGCGCGGCCCGACACGCGCCGTAGCCGTCTTGCCCGGCCGTCGCCGCTCGAAGCTCCGGGGCCAGCAGCGCCTTGAGTCGCGAGGTCATCTCCCAACGCGGCAGATGCGAGAACAACGGGTCGGCCAGGTCGTCCGGGCGGACGTGGAAAAACGCCTTCTGATAGGCCAGCGATTGGGCCTGCAAGGCCGGCAGGTACGGGTAGAGCTTCTTGAGCAAGAGCGGTCGCCAGGTCGACTCCGGCTGCTCGGCCCAGAAGCGCCGCACCTTCGCTTCCTTGAAAATGTTGTAGCCGCCGAACATCTCGTCGGCGCCCTCGCCGGTGGTGACCACTTTGAAGCCGCTGTCGTGGACCAACTCCGACAGCAGAAACAACGGCGCCGGCGCCGTGCGGAGCAAGGGCCGCTCGGCGTGCCAGACGACCGCCGGAAAGACCTGGCCGATGTCGCGATCACAGCAGCGAATCGCCTGGTGGTCCGTGCCCAGCACGTCGACCGCCCGACGCTGGTAGTCGCTCTCGTCGAACTCCGGCCGCTCGAACGTGATCGAGAAGGTGCGCAGCGGCGCGTCGGTGGTTCGCTGGACCAGCGCGGTGGTCAAGGTCGAATCCAGCCCGCCGCTGAGATACGCGCCGACCGGCACGTCGCTCCGCAGCCGTAGCCGGGTCGCGTCGGCCAATAGCTCGATCAACTCGTCGGCCCATTGCTGTTCGGTTCTGCCGGTCGCGTCCGGCTCGAAATCCAGTTGCCAATAGCACTCCGTCGACGTCCGGCCGTCTTGCCAGACGAGGTTGTGGCCCGGCGGCAGTTCCTGGATGCCCTCGAACACCGTCCGCGGTGCCAACGTGGACCAATAGGTGAACACCTGGTCCAGGCCCACCGGATCGATCCGCCGCGGGACGTCGGGATGGGCCAACAGTGCCTTCACCTCCGAGGCGAACAGCAAGCGGTTGCCCAGTTGGACGTAGAACAGCGGGCGGATGCCCAGCCGGTCGCGCGAAAGAAACAGCCGCCGCCGACGCTCGTCCCAAAGGGCAAACGCCCATTGACCGTTGAAATGATCCACGCAGCCCTCACCCCACTGTTGGTAGGCGTGGAGGATGACCTCGGTGTCGCTTCGGGTGAGGAATCGGTGGCCTCGGGCGATCAGCTCCTCGCGGAGTTCGACGTAGTTGAAGATCTCGCCGTTGAAGGTGATCCAGAGGCCGGCCTGCGCGTGGGCCATCGGCTGGTGTCCGCCGGCCGGATCGATGATGCTCAGCCGCACGTGCCCCAGTCCGACGGGACCGTCGACGTGAATGCCTCGTTCGTCCGGCCCACGATGCGCAAGCGTGGCCAACATCCGGCCCAGCGGCTCAGCATCGACCGGCACCCGGTCGCCACGGACGATTCCCACAATACCGCACACAATCGGGATTCCTGTCTCAAGTGGGGTGGCATGGCCTCGCTTGCATGGCCATGCTCGGTTATCACACAAACATGCTCACGCAAGCGAGAGCATGCCACCCTCCGCGCGGCGCGGCTTGCGCGCGGCTCCGCCGTCGGGGGTATCGAAACATAGCTTTTTCTGCCGTGGAATAAACAGGGTCAGTAGTTCCAAGTTTGGTTGGCTGACACCTCAGCAGGTCATCCTGAGCGTAGCGAAGGATCTCGATTGTCCAAGGAGATTCTTCGCTACGCTCAGAATGACAATGCCAAGTCTCGATGGAATTTGGAACTACTGAGGGTAGCCGACGCGGGTGGGATTTCTGTCGAATCGGACGGTCATAGCGGTTGAGCCAATCCGCAGCCTCTTGCGTCGGCCCGACTTCCGGCGATAATGTCGTCGGAGATGCTCTCCAAAGGCCCGGGCATTGTCAAGAACGAAGGAACGGCATGCAGCCCCAATCTTACGTGCGAAGCTACCTCGAGCAGATCTCGCCGCTGCTGGCCGGGCTCGACGTCGAGGCCATCGGCACGGCGATCGAATGGATCGCCGACGCGGCGGCCCAGCGCAAGACCATCTTTACCTGCGGCAACGGCGGTTGTGCCCACGTCGCTTCCCACATGGCCAGCGAGATGGTCAAGCAAGCGTCGATCGGCCGCCAGAGGCGATTCAAGGTGATCTGCCTGGCCGACAACATCGGCACGATGCTCTCCTATGCCAACGACGTCGATTTCGAGTCGATCTTCGTCGAGCCGCTGAAGAATTTCGCCACCGCCGGCGACGTCCTCATCGGCATCAGCGGCAGCGGCCAGAGCGAAAACGTGCTTCGGGCGGTCGAGTACGCCAACGAGATCGGCTGCCGCACGCTCGGGCTGACCACCTC
>CAZWWC010000505.1:0-2816 GCA_964637625.1 uncultured Planctomycetaceae bacterium | reverse complement strand
ACTTGTGACCACACTGCTTCTTGCGAAGCAGTGGCACACTGTTGTGGACCGTCCCCGGCTGGTGAGAAATGCGGACTAGGGCCGCTCTGTCTGGCTCTGGCCGTCGGCCACGCGTGAGTTGGCATGCGCCGCCCCGGCCGGCACGACTTCATGCGTCGGCAGACGCCGCAAGAGCCAATCGGTCTGCCGTGTGGCCGGCACTTGGACCGCACTGTCGGGCACCATCGCACGAACCAAGGCCACGGCGGGACAGGCCCGAATGCTCGGACCCAGAAGCGATCCCCGCCGGCCGGCCATCACCGCCTCCTGCGGCTCGCCGGGGGAATCGCCGCCGGTGATCCACAGGCCACCAGTTCGACTGAGCCGGAAACAAAAGGCGAGTTGATCGAAGGGGACCAGTTCGCCGTGCGGTGCCGGCTCGGAGCCCGGCTGCAATCCGAGGTGGTCCACGGCGGCTCGAAGCAGTGAACGGCTGACCTTGCCGGGCCCGGCCAGAACGCTGCCGGCGATCTCCTCCAGCCGTCCCTCGCGGAATCGAGCCGTGTGGATGCGCGCCCGGGCCGTGCCGCTGAGCGTGTGTGGAAAATGATCGGTAACGAGCCGGTCCAACTCGACGCCGAGCAACTCGCACGGCAGTCCGTCATCGGCGATCGGCCCGATCCGACCTTGCCAGCCCGAGGCGGTTAGCTCGGCCTGGAGACATCCGCGAAACCGAGCATGGCGTCCCAACGAGCGCATGGAAGGGATCCCCCGACCGAGCAACCGACACGGCAAGGCCGCGCCGCCGGTATACAGGACGAACCGGTCGGCCGGCGGCTGGATCTGGCGATTGCGTCCCAGGAGGATCAGTGCGGGGCGGGTCATCTCGTAATCCGCGGCGCGGAACTCAAGCCATGCTTCCGTGCGGCCTTCGAGCGTCTGGACGGCGCCGCGAACGGCGATGAGTCGTTCGGGTTGCTCGTCGGAGTGCAGATCGATTGCCTCGGCCAGCAGCCGTACGTCGACGTCGATATTGCCGGCCCGAAGTTCGAGCAGCCGCCTGGCAATCTTGCCCAAGGCCGGCAGCCGAGCCGCGTCGACTTCCGCCCGGTTTGTGGTCAACATCAACACACGGCAGGACGTGCGGTCGGTGTTGGCGACGGTCTTCAGTTCGGCGTCGAGCGATGGGCAACGCACGACCGCGCCGGGGTCTTCCGGATCGCGGAGCACCACGTCCGTCAGACGCACGGCGCCGGGCCGCAGGTGCTCGACCCGACCCAGCGAGACCTCCATGCCCAACTGCCGACCGATCCGCCGAGCTTCGGCCCGAACGTGCCACGGCAGTTGCCACACGGTGGCCCAGGCAACGACGAGCACCGTCGGAACGATACAGAACAGCACAAAACCGGCCAGGCAAATCCGCCGCCGCAGCCGGTCATGTAACGGGAACATCCTTGTTCACCTTGATTGACGAGTTGTATTGAACCACAGAGACTCAGAGACACAGAGGAAAGAGGAAGTAAGTGATTAGAGGATTCTTCGGATAATGCCGTCTTTTAGAACGGGTACTTTGAAGTTGATGAGTAGTCCGATTTGTTTTTGGCTCAATCGTAGATAGGTCAAGAGTTGAGCTTCGTGAACGGGCACGATTTCGTCGACTGATTTCAACTCAACAACAATCAAATCCTCCACAATCAGATCTATACGATAGCCGCAGTCGAGCTTCACCCCTTTGTAGTGCACGGGCAACGCCACCTGACGACGGAATCCGTGTTCCCGCAGGTGTAGCTCGTGACAAAGGCATTCTTCGTATGCAGACTCCAACAATCCCGGTCCGAGCGCCCTGTGCACCTCGATTGCCCCACCGATCACGGAGGCCGTCAATTCCTTATGAGGATAGTCGGCCAATTCACGCCTTCCTCAACAAACATTCTACTGGCCCACACACATCTCCTACAGACTTCTCTGTGTCTCCGTGTCTCTGTGGTTCAATTACTCTTTCATTCACCTCTGGCCGGCCATTTCCTGGAACAGCTTCCATCGGGCGACCATCTCGTCGAGGCTGTCGCCGCCGAATTTGTCGACCAGCGCCCGGGCCACTTCGAAAGCCACTACGTTTTCGACGATCACACTGGCCGCCGACACGGCACACACGTCGCTCCGCTCGTAGGACGCGCTCTCGGGCCGTTTTGTTTCGAGGTTGATTGATTCAAGCGGCTGGGCCAGTGTCGAGATCGGCTTCATCGCCGCGCGGACCACGATCGGCTGGCCGTTGGTCATTCCGGCTTCCAGGCCGCCGGCGTGGTTCGTCGGGCGGACGAAACCCAACGTGTTGGTTTTCGCCTGCTTTGGGTCATATCGGATCGGGTCATGGACCCCGGAACCGGGTCGTCGCGCCGCCTCGAAGCCCAGCCCGATCTCGACACCCTTGATTGCCTGGACGGCCATCACGGCCTGGGCAATCCGCCCGTCGAGCTTCCGGTCCCACTGGGCATGCGTGCCCAGGCCAAACGGCACACCCTCGACGCGCACCTCGACGACGCCACCGAGCGTGTCGCCCTCCTTTTTGCTCCGGTCGATGAGCGACTTGATCTGGTTGTCTTGATCGGGATTGAGCGAATAGAGCTCGCTTGCGTCACGGAGCTTTCGATGCTGGTCGATCGTACCGGGGGTGGGCTCGATACGGACCGGTCCAACTTCAACCACGTAGCCCAGCGCCGCGATACCCAGCGGCGCGAACAGTTGCCGCGCAAGCGCCCCGGCGGCCACGCGGCCGGCCGTTTCCCGGGCACTGGCCCGTTCGAGGATCGCGCGGATCGGGCCGAGGTACTTGATCG